>JAZNGJ010000001.1:0-2600 GCA_045576415.1 Faecousia sp.
TTCCAACAGGTCTGTACATGATCCCAAGGGGCGGTAGTAAAGAGATAAACACCATCCGTCGCAAGGTCGTGGAAGTCGCCTTCTGCATCCGTTTCCAAAACCCATGAATCTCCGGTTGTGACATCAACACATAGTACCTTGCTATTGTCTTCTGGAGTAAACAGATACTCCGTCGTACCGCCATAGTAAGAATAGTTTGGCAGCGTTACGACTTCCGTTCTGCCATCGGGATGGACTATCGCAAAGCGGTCATATTCCGCAGGTTTAGGTCCAATTTCTTCGCGCACAGAGAACCAAAGCGCGCCGCCAACAGACATTGCATTTTTTGTGACAAGTGATCCTTCGGGCAACAGGTTTTGTCCGTCCTCGGTCAACAGGCAGAATGTCTTGTGCTCATCTACCGGCACCAATTCAATTTGTCTGTTGCCGATGACATAATGGGTATGACTGTAATAGGTGTATTTAGCTTCATCATAGGAAATTGGCTCCATGACAGTATCCAGCAACTCTCCAGTAACACCATCAATCAGCAACTCATAGGCAAACTCGTCGTCCTTGTTGTAGTGCGTCACGATAACATTCCCATCACCAGTCAACACAAAACGGATATGGGTGCAGTCCTTCCGGTCTGCTGTATAGAGCTTCGTCCGCGTCCCGGTCTCATGGTCACGCACATACACACTCATGTCCCACCAGTAGTAGATGCCATATTCGTTGACATCCCACTCTTCGAACCAGTAGGTGTGAAGCAGATGTTCGCTTTCACCTTCCGGCGTATATTTCATTACGCCCTTATGCTGAACATAGTAGTAATAATCTCCGTTGACGAACTCACCCGGCCATGCACCACAGGCAGCTTCGAAGAAGTTATAATCCAGTCTGTCCAGCGTATTCCAAGCACCAACGGCGACAATGCAGAAGCAGGCCGCAGCCGCAACCCATTTGCGCCAGCTATGCTTTTTCGTTTGCTTGGTCTGCACATCGTTGACTGCGCCGTAGATTAACTCATCGTCGATCTGGCCAATCGCATGAAGCATTTTCTCATTCTTCATAGAGCGATATCCTCCTTTTCAAGATGATTTTTCAATTCATTGCGCATACGGAAAAGCAGAGACGCAACCTTGCTCTCGCTCATGCCATATGCACCGGCAATATCCCGGATGGAGTAGAGATACCAGTAGCGCCGGATAAAGATGTTGCGTTTCTGCTCCGGCTGGGCACAGAGAAAACGGTTGATGGACTCTATCAGCACCTTCTCCTCAACGATTTGCTCAACGGTGGCAGGCGCCGGAATGCAGGCTTCAAGCTCTGACAGAGCAAGCTCCGTCTGACCGCCGCCGCGCTTCTCCGTTGCATACTGCTTGTAGCGGTTGAGGGACAAGTTGCGGGTGATCTTTCCCAGATATGTAGCCAGTCGATTCGGCCTCTGGGGAGGCATGGACTTCCATGCGCCCAGCCAGGTATCATTGACACACTCTTCGGCATCCTCATCGTTATTCAAAATATTGTAGGAAATGGTGTGACAGTAACTGCCGTACTTGGCCGAGGTCTCCGTGATCGCCGCCTCGCTCCGCTTCCAATACAGGTCAACTATCTCATGGTCTCTCATTGCGTCCTCCTTTCTTGCTGCGTAAAGGCCTTTCACCTATATACACAACATAAATGGGATTTCATTGCGCTAAAACTGAAAAAATCTTGAAAAGAATCGTTTTTGTCATTATAAAGGCACAGCGGTGATTTGCATAGCACCAAATCACCGCCTCTGCTTTATTCCGTTTTTACCAAAACACTAACCACCCTGACAGAGCGACCATCAATTGTGCCACGCAGATAGCAACCATGGATTTCATCCCCTGCATTGAGCTCACCCAAATCATCAATAACAAATTCAATTTCTTTAGGCAATTTGGGAGCACCAAATCCTGCATCATCTGCTGTTACCGTTGCATACGCCACCCCATTTTCAATCTGGTTTATAGTTGCTTCAAAGCCAATTTCTCCACCTGCTCGACCAACGGACAGGAACGCAACGACTACAGCAAGTAAACAAAGAACACCTGCGACGCTTCCAATTATGATTTTAGTTTTCCTTTTCATTACATTGCACCTCCAATGTCTGGGATGGATAAAACGTCCGATTCATTCTGCTCTTTTGATAATTTCAATTTCCGGAACCAAGATCTCGGTACTGCCATCTTTGTTCTCGACAATTTCGCGGTTGGTATAGGTAACTGCTATTTCATCACCTTTGTTTAAAGAATACTCTTTCGTAGAATCAAATGGTTTTTCCCATGTCACAAAAACATAATCACCGATAGAGTAAAACCTGTCGCCTCCAGTCACCAATACTTTCCAAGTGTTGCTGTCAATGACTTCAACGACTTCTGCCGTCACACCTCCGGGGAGAGGCTCACTGCTTTGTCCCCGGTCGAAGATAAAGGGAATTGCAAAACTTAATACAACAACCAGGCAAGCCGCTATTCCAGAAGACCATTTTGCCCAGCGTGGCATTGCCTTTTTCTTTGCGCTTTTTGCATCTCTGATATGCTCATCGGCAGCTTCACCGATAATATCGATCAAATCATTGGATTTCATTTAGT
>JAZNGJ010000002.1:0-7827 GCA_045576415.1 Faecousia sp.
CGCAAGCTGCGCATTTTCCGCTTCAATCTGGGCAATGAGCATCTTGTTTTGCGCTTCAACCTCTCTTTTGGTTGCCGCTTCGGACAGACTGTTAATGCTTGAGAAAATAACAGGATACACCGACATAATGGATACACTTATGAAAGCAAATGTAATAACAGCAGGATCACCAAAGCTTACAAGTCTTACCGGAAATACCGAGGAAAGTATTATAGTAATAATAAAGACGATATTTACAAAGATAAGCGGCGCCCAACCGGTGGTGATGTTTTTTGCTGCGGTGCGGCACAAGGGGCAAACGTAGTGAAGGAAATAGAACACAATCGCAAAAAGCATAACCGCTTGAATGAGCGCGGTAAGTGTCCAATGCAGCTCACCAAATGTGCCGTTGACCATAGTAACAAGCGACATGACAATGCAGAAGAAGATTGAATAGGTCAACATGGTAAAAATTCTTTGCGCAAGCTTTCCTTTTGTGGTCGCAAAGAATATCACATATTGACCGACAAGAGAAAGAACAAATCCCACAAAGAACTGCAACGCCCAATTCGTCAGCACAAATTCCGTGTAGAACAGAAGAGCTGTTTGAAGCACAACCCAAGTGCCCCAAATGATATATGTGGTCTTTTTACTGTATTTGAGAGTGGAGGAGTAAATGCCGGCAGCAGCGTGCGCTATCAGCAAGAGTATAAATTGTATAATCGTTCCGGTCATACTCGGTTAGTCCTCCTGTCCTTCATATTGGAAATCCCAAAACGCTTTCTTTAACTCTGTGTGCTTACCCCTCGGGATTGGGACGACGATATTGTTCGTCAAATGCACTTCGTTATTGGAAACATTCATAATGTTACGGAGGTTGACAATATACGCGCTGCCAACACGGGCAAAGCCGTCATGTTTCGCAAGCATTGCATAAAGCTCTGTAACGGTCATTCTGACACGAATCTGCGAACCGTCTATTAAGGTTATGTATTGATAGTGTGCGTGTGCTTCCGAACAGATAATATGGTGGATATTGACATTCTTCACACCGTTTTCCGTCTTGAATTTATAAAACCGTTCTCCCATCTTTCTAACTTGATCGAGCGCAGCATCCAATGCTTCATAAAACTTTTTTGGAACAAGCGGCTTTATGAGGTAGCGGAGCGTTCTCGTTTCATAGCCTTGCGGGGCGTGTTCGACAGAGGTTGTAAGAAAAATAATAGGACTTTCAATTCCTCTTTTGCGGATTTTCTTGGCAAGAGCCGTTCCCATCTCTTTGCCGATATACACATCAAGTACGAAGATGTCAAAGGAATTTTCATCCAGAGCACACCCAAGAGCTTTTGCAGAATCAAAACGGGAAATATCAAAACCCTGACTACTTTTCTTTTCTGCGTACTTATTTATGTATGACGAAACCTCGTCCAGTATCTTTGCTTCATCATCACACAGGGCAATTTTGACCATCGTGCCACCTTCTCTCCTCGTCCAATTAGGGGGGATTTCTTTGCTTTTTCCTAATCATAGCATAGTTTGCAGAATAAATCTATGCAAAAATAAATGCGTCCCAAGTTGGGACGCATTTCCTACGCATAGCGGTTGGGGCAATAGTGGATCAGCAAGTCGATTGCACCGCTCTCCTTAAATTCACAGTCGATACCATAGTTGCCTGTTGAAAACCAAGGGGTACATGTCATAAGGGGGCGAATCGTCCGGTCAGCAAGGTAAATAATACCATACTCCGCAGGAGCGTCCTCAGAAAACCAAAGGTCATTGATAGTATCAAGGCAGCTCTGGCAGAGCTTGCTTTGAATAACATTCCGGTCAATATCGTACCGCACACCGGAGATCTGTACATGAGCATATCCATTGTCCGGGTGTGTAAATGCGTGAGCATAAGTATCTTCACCGGATAGATGGTTGGTTTGCATATAGCCTGCGGCTGTTGTTACGGGTTGCCCGTGATCGTCATATCGGTTGATTTCCAAACGCATAAACTCAAAGGTATTTAGGTTAATAACAGCCACATTATCCTCGCCCCAATATAGCGATGTAATAGGATCACTTCCGTTTCCGCACAGAAAACAATCGCTCTGTGCAAGATCTGAAACATAATCAATATGACTGTACTCCGTGGCCGTCGGCGCTTGTTCCTGCTTTGCTGCGTGAGTAGCAATAAGCAGGAACGCCAAGAACATACACAGCGCTCCGGCCAATGCCGAAATGATGATCTTCTTCATTCTCTTTCTTCCGTCCTATCTGCAAGATTTATGTACTGTTTGCCTTGCTGAATGGCATAGTGCATTGTCTGATAAGCGCCGCCCTTGTTTCGCTCAGCAAAGAATACAATAAGATTGGAGCGATCCACCATATCCCTGTTACGGGCCTGAAAAGCGGCCTTATAATGCTTATCGACAGAATTGAATATTTCTATTTCATCGTAGTATGCTCGATAGTCCTCCTCATAGTCCCGGAAGTCTGCTGTCAGATAAGGTAGTACCCATACATGGGCACTGTTATTATCCCGGATCTCCCGTTGGCACTTGCGAATGGCAGAGGACACAAGCTGGTCAAAGTCCCCGTTCCGTCCTACAAGAAATTCAACATATTCCTTGCTCCGTAGCAGAGAGCCGATCAACTTCTCCAGCGCATCTTCTATGGGAAAGGGGTTATCAATATACCGATGACCAAAGAAACTGACGGTGTAAGTGTTCATTCGACTCCTCCTGCAATTTCTAATAGTAAAAGTGCGAATAATTCAATATATTGGTGATTATACTACCAATAAATGCAAAAAGAAAGCATAAATTCATTTTCTCACTACCAACACCACCTTTTAATTCGTACTAAAATAATTAAGAAAGGGGCGGTGAAGAATGTCTGACACCAAGTATATTGAATTTGTGCGTACCCGTATCACAGAGCTGCGAGTTAAAAAAGATGTATCCGAGCATAAAATGAGCCTGGATCTGGACAAGAGTGGGTCCTATATTCGGGGTATCACCAGTGGGGCATCTATGCCTTCCGTTAAGGAGCTGTTCAATATCATTGCATATTTTGATATGTCCCCGGTGGATTTCTTTGCGCCGTTGGGTTTAGAGGACGCTCCGTATAGTGCTGTCTGTGCGCGGTTGGGATCTCTTGACGATGCCGATTTGGAAAAGGTAAATACTTTTCTGGACTGGATCGCAGAGCAAAAGAACAAGGCATAATGAAATGTGTCCCAACTTGGGACGCATTCTCTTTTCCTCATTATATATAATTACTGACCCAAAGTAAATAATCTTTTAGTTTGAGTAAGTTATAATTTGCAAAAATACTTGGTAGCATATTAGTGGGAGGTGGGACTATGCGTACTGAGTATTCCGAGCGATATGTTACTTTGGGTTTGAAAATCGCCTATTATCGCAAGAAAGCTGGATTTACACAAGAAGTATTTGCGGAGAAGATCGGCAAAAGTGTAAACTTCTTGGGACAGGTGGAAGGTACTGGAACAGTTAGAGGTGTTTCACTGGAAACCTTGTTCAAAATCGCAGATGTTCTCGGGATTCCTCCTGCGAAGCTGCTCGAAGATGATTAAAGATAACGGTTAATGCGTCCCAAGTTGGGACGCATTTTTTATTCTCCGTAGTACCGGGGACGGCCTACAAGCATAAATCCGGAAGAATCAGTTATGACCACATTGTTGGAGCCGCTGGCACAATGGATAATCAGCAGATTTCCGGTTACATCCCGCAGACCAACAATGCCTATATGACTATCATCCGGGTAGAATACTAAATCTCCCGGTTGCGCTTCACCCCAACCGATCTGATCGCAGTTGCGGTGCTGGGAGATAACACCCCCGCCTTGTCCCAGGATATACTCACCACCGGATGCGTTGTAAAATACCCAGTCGGCAAAACCGGAACAGTCCAGACCATAGGGCCGGTATGTTCCGGTTGTAGGACTGCCTTCAGATGTAACCTCCCGGAGCTGCCCCCATCTACTGTCCCAACCAAGCACAAGGCTTTTGCCACCCCAAAAGTAATTAACTTTACCCACAAGAGACAGGGCGTGCTGGACAACGGCTCTACGCTCCGGGGACAGATCTTGCGGCAGGGAACGCAGCAACTCCAAAGCATCCTGCTGGTTGATGCCCATATTGCCAATCAAGCCGCTCAGCAATGAGGGATCAGAAAGTAGAATATCCATTGTTTCGTTTTGAAAGTCCGTAAAACCTAAAACAGACCGCATTTCCTCTGCGGTCTTGCCGGTGATGGTGATAGTCAAGGTGGTTTCCGTCCGGCTATCGTCTATTTCATCATCCGGGTTTGAATCCGGGATCTCCACTGTTTCTGTAGAGCTGGTAACATAGCACATCTGCCAAAATACCGATTGGAGCCGGGAAACACGATCCGGTGTAAGCTGCGCCACATCTACACCGTTTTCTGCTCCGGCGGTGTAGGCTGCAAACACCGCAACCACATCTGTCCAGCTCGGCGGCGCTCCCTCCACGATAATGTCGGTGTAGTCACCGGACTGCAGGGATATGAGCCGGGTATTCAGCTCCATATTGATCTGTGATATTGCAGAACTAAGGGGGACGGAATTTGGTGTAGATTCGTTGGAGAATAGGATACCCAATGGGGATGCGGCAATGACACCGATAATAACGATTAGTGCCAGGATTATTACAAGGCCGATCCAGCCAAAGGTGGCTACAATCGTTTCCACTACGGATTTGATTGCTCTACCCACGGCAACTGCTGCCTTCTTTGCGTTCTCCGCTGTTTTCTTCGCGGCCTGCTTGGTTTTCTCAGCCATCTTCTTTTGTGCTTCCCGCTGGAACTTCTTGCGGCCCTTGTCGGCTGCTTTCTGCGCCGTGGATTTCTGTGCCGCTCCCTGTGCCTGTACTTGTTTGGATGGACGGCTGGTCTTATGGGATGCTTGCTCGGTGCGGCTCCGGGTTTTCGGCTCATGCTGCGGCTTTTGTTTCGGCTCAGTATTTCCTTTCGGCTTTTCCTTTATATCCGGCTTGGAGCCGCCTTGGGCACCACCCTGCTGGGGAGCTTCCGCAGGGGGAACGGGATCATATTGGGATGTATATTGAGGGTTCTCTGTATAGTATTGTTCCGGTGGATAATCGGTATAGCTGTCAGCAGAATATGGTGGATCTTCCGGTGGGGTTGTGTCGGCCTTATCCTGTGCTTTTTTTGCTACAAGCTCTCGCTGCTGCTGTTCTATAGGGTCGGGGGAGTGTTCCGGAGCTTCCGGCTCAAGTTCTTCCGGCTCTGGCTTGTTCAATACCTGTTCTTTTGTTTTCGGCTGAAACTGCTGGATGGTGTGCTTGATTTCGCCGGGAATATTCTTTGCGCTAATGGCTACCTCTGCAGCAGCTTCTTCGGTTACACCAACGGCATATTCGTTAGCTTGCTCTTTCTTGTCTTGGTGTTCCCGGACTTTACCTCGGACGGCGTTATCGATCCGGGGCGCAATGCTGCCTTTCTTTCCCCGGTGCTTTCCTTTGCCCTTAGACTTGATAAAGTCTTTAGGATCTCGTTCACGGATTTCTGGCATTATCAAACCTCCTAAAAATGCGTCCCAACTTGGGACACATTCCAGAAAATGTATCTTGACAGTTGGGATGTTCGTTCATATAATATTAGAACAGATGTTCTAATATAAATATAATGATGGGGGTGGGGTCATTGGAAAACAGCATATACTTTTGTATCGATCAGCGCAGTTTCTTTGCAACTGTTGAGTGTGTCGCCCGTGGCCTTGACCCCATGACTACAAAGCTGGTAGTTGCTGATCCTGAACGCTCTGCCAATACTTTGTGTCTGGCTATTACCCCGGCACTGAAAGCACTGGGCATAAAAAACCGTTGCCGGGTAAAGGAGATCCCGCCCTATGTGGAATATATAACCGCACCTCCCCGGATGCAGCTCTACATTGACTGCGCTGCGGAGATCTACGGGGTGTTTCTTCGCTATGTTGCCCCGGAGGATATTCATGTGTATTCCATCGACGAATCATTTTTGGATATGACCCCGTATTTGAAGATGTACGGTCTGGCTCCCCGGGAACTGGCAAAGAAGATAATGGACGATGTAAAGGAATCTGTGGGGTCAATATCTACCTGCGGTATCGGCACCAACCTGTACCTCTGCAAGATTGCATTGGATATTCTGGCAAAGCACGCCCCGGACGGAATAGCCTATTTGGATGAAGCGGCCTATTGTGACCAGCTGTGGGATCATAAGCCTATTACTGATTTTTGGCGCATTTCCACCGGAACGGCAAATAGGCTTCTAAGTAAAGGCATTACAACTATGCGTGGTGTTGCCACTTGCCCGGAAGATTCCTTGTACCATGAGTTTGGTATCGATGCGGAGCTGCTGATCGACCACGCATGGGGGCGTGAATCTACCACTATTCGGGATATTAAAAACTATCATTCTAAATCGAAAAGCCTGTCCAGCGGTCAAGTGCTGATGCGTGACTATTCCGCAAAGGAAGGTCTTGTAATTGTCAAAGAAATGATGGATCAGCTCTGTTTGGATATGGTGGCAAAACATTTGGCCACAGAATCCGTCACACTGTATGTGGGCTACTCCCACGCATACGGCTTGGAGGGTGCCAGAGGGACGGCAAAGCTGACCAAAGAAACAAATGCGGATTCACTGATTGTCCCTGCGGTTACTACTCTCTATGAGCGGATCATAAACCCCGGTTGTGCGGTGCGCCGGATATGTCTGTGCTGCAACAATGTAGTTGAGGAACAAGATATGTTTCAGTTTAATATGTTTGAAGATCCGCAGAAGCAATTAAAGAACAAACGAATACAGGAAACCGTACTACAGCTAAAGGCCCGGTACGGAAAAAATGCGATTCTAAAGGGTGTCAATTTCGATCCGGCTGCTACTGGCCGGGAGCGCAATATGCAGATTGGAGGGCATAAAAGTGGCTCGGTCTAAACCAAAGGTGCCCATGCCTGCATCTGTCCGCGCAAAGCAGTTTGCCCCATTCAGTGCATTAAAGGGCCTGGATGAAGCCATTGCAGCTAAAGAAAAAATCGTTGTACCACGCAGGGAGCTGTCAGAAGATATGATAAGTGAGATAAACAAAAAGCTGTGCGTGCTTGAAAAGGGTGTAGTTGTCACCGTTGTGTACTATGGAACCTATGAGCAAAACTACCTTCAGCTCACAGGCCCGGTTGCCAGGATCGATAATTTCTGGCACACATTGCAGATAGGCAATGTAGAGATTGGTTTTTCGGAGATTACGGATATAGTTCTGTGTGCATAAGAAATGCGTCCCAACTTGGGACGCATTTCTTATAGATAAGTTGCAAAAGAATGTAAATATTCGGTGAACTACGCAGTATAGCTAAAACTTTTAGTTGCCATGGGTGAGGTGGCATATTATAATTAAAAGTACAAACAGTTCGCAAAACTTGAATTTGACAAAGGAGTGTGATTGTATGAAAACAAGAAGAACATTAAGGCTGATTAGCCTTGTAATGCTGATTGTGGCAGTAGTCTTTGTTTTCTGTGCTCTGTCCAATCCTGCATTGGGAAAGGTAATCTATATTGGTACATTTGAGTTTGGCCCTGACCTGTGGCGAGTATGCTATGCAGTCTATGCCATTGTTATGGTTGCCTTGTTTGGTATCTCGTTCTTTGTGAAAGATAAGAAGTAAGCCAATTCCAATTTGACAAAGGAGTGTGATTGTATGATATGGGTAATCGGTATAATTAGTGTTCTTGGCATTGCCATAGGTATATACTCTCTTACGAAAATAGGCAAGGGCAAAGGAATTGCAGAGTTGTCGTTGGCAATATTATGCCCAACCATTGC
>JAZNGJ010000003.1:0-17513 GCA_045576415.1 Faecousia sp.
AAAACATGCCGGTGGCATGTTTTTAGGCCGTGGGAGAATCCTTTGGTTTCTCGACGCACCCCTTGTGGGTGGGGACAGAAATCAAATTAGTATGATTCCCGAAACTCTATAATTACACTCTGACCAAAAACCGGAATCCGCTTTTGCGGGTTCCGGTTTTTGTTATTTTTTCCAAATTATTGTATACAAAATAGGCCGTACATGTATCTACACATAAGGAAGCGTTGGCAATCCCCTTCCCGTTTGCGTAATTGCGAAAACCAAATTATGAGAAAGAGGGTTCCTTATGGATACGAAATTAGTTGGCAGTAAGATCAAAGCCGCGCGCGAGATCAGCGGACTGACACAGGAGCAGTTAGCCGCGATCGTCGGGCTAAGTCCTATGCATATCAGCGTGCTGGAGCGTGGTTATAAATCACCAAAGCTGGAAACACTGGTACTGATAGCAAATACACTAAATGTATCAGCCGACTATCTGCTTGGTGATGTTATCGCCCGGTCTTCCGGTGCTGTTCTGCCGGAATTGTCCGAACTGATCAACACTATGACCGCAAAAGAACAGCTGCAAGTTCTCTGTCAGCTCCGTTCCTATATTCGCAGGCAAGGGTTAGAAACCAAATAATATGCAGGCAGCCTTACACGGTTGCCTTTTTTGTGACAATTTTCATGGGACTTCGACAAAGCGTTTCCTGTATTCTAATTCCGTCAGAATTACTTTGGCATCTAAAAATGTCAAACCATGGCAAATAACCACGAAGTGTGGTATTAGAAAGGAAACAAAAATATGGTCAGCAGAATCATGAAAGAGATCGAAAACACGGAAAAAATCATGAGCAGCCTGAGAGTTTTGCTTACAGAGCTGGATCCGGCATACCCGCAGGAAGAACAAACCTTTCGCCAAGGCCTGGAGAAATTCCGTGCCACTTTGAACGAAGAGGGTCTGGCGCTCCTTGACCGGGTTTTAGAGGCAGAAGAAAGCCAGATCGCAGCCAACGTTATTTTTCTGTTTTGGAACGGGCTTCAGCAGAATATAAGCTGCTTCCGGGACCCTGTGGCAAAACAGTTCCTGAATCTTGATTATGAGGATATTCACCAGGAAACTATCATGAACGGGATCTTCAGCAGCCTGAAGCCCGGGGATCCGTCAAGGCAGCTTTCCCGCATTCTGGATGATGCGCAAAAGGAACTGAATCCGGTTCCCGCCTATTATTCATACATAAAGACCGTTGTGTATAAACTTGCGCACTATTACGGTTTTCGATTCGGCGATTCATTTTTGCCGTGGGTCGTTCCCGGTTACCAGTCTGATGGCACTTCCATCCGGTATGCACTGCATCTGATGCGCGACTTGGAAATCAAATTGTAATGCGCAAGGCGTGTTTGGCTTGTCAAATTACGGCAGCCGCCGGAAATCAAGTTCCCGGCGGCTGTGTATTTCGCTACTGCGCAGCAGGCTTCCAGCTCAGAAAGATCTCCCGCATGGTATCATCATCGATCGTATTCGGCAGCTTCAAAGTAAAGAAATAGGAATTATTTGTCCAAATAAGGAAATAATCCTCTTCCATTCGGATGATGTCCACCAAATAATCACCGATCAGCATAGTCTCTTTATTATCGCTTTCAATGTCTATTCCTAACCATGAGTCATTAGATGGATTGTCAGGGATAGTATTCTGTTGAAATACTATCAACTGTCTATCTGCATTTGCCCACCAGCAAGATGAAGATTCTATATATTTATCTTCAATAATTAACTCAAATTCAATGGGTATATACTCAAGCATATAGCATTCTACAATTTTGTCTGGTGCAGTTACTGCCACTGCAGGATCAAATGTGATGCCGATCGCTTTCTCATAATCATGGAACAGGTAATCGATTATCGCTTCTCTGACAGCCGGGATCGCCATTGCGGTTCCCGCCAGAAGCACCAGCAGCACAGCCGCGATCAGGACTGCCCTCAAGATCTGCCGCCCTCTGACCCGCTGGGGTCTCTGCTCCCTAATGAAGCCTTCTGCCCATTCATGGAAGGGATCGGAAAAGGTGTCCTCCAGCTCCGATTCCCGCGGTAGGTCATCATACTCCTCCAGAACGGACTGCAGAAGGGCTTTCTGGAAAACGGTCATATTATCCCTCGGCATTTTCCCATACCTCTTCCTGATAGCGGTCCGTCAGCAGCTTCTTCCCCCGGGCAATATACTGCCGGACCGTCGTTTCTTTCCTGTCAAGGATAACCGCGATCTCCCGCGGCGGCAGCTCAAAGGCATACCGCAGCATCAGCATTTCCCGGTAGTGCAGCGGCACCCGGCGCAGGGCATTCAGCAGCAGATCAAAGTCCGCCTTTTTGCACAGTGCTTCAAAGGGGTCCCCGTCAGAAGACCGGTGCACGGATGGCGTAAGCGGGACTTCCTCATACCTGTCCTTCTCCTTCATCCGCAGCGCTACATTTTTGACAAGGGTCAAAACATAGGCTCTGCGCGTGGTCTCAGGACCGGTGGGGATCAGCTTGATCTTCTTTGCGATCCGGATCAGCGCTTCCTGGACCGCGTCCTCGGCATCCTCCTGTGAGCATAAATACCGCTTTGCCACATACAGCATTTGCAAGTGATAATCGCGGTATATCCTCTCAAAGGTTATTTGATCCTGTTCCTCATCGATCAGTGCCAAATAAAGCGCTAACATAGATCCACCCACCTTCCTACCGGTCATTATGCCATATTCCAAAAATTTTTGCAAGAAATCTGCCGAATGCTGTATACAAAACGCCCAATCCCGGTATCTACATATATAAGGGGTAGTTTTGACCCCCCAAATATTACAGACAGGAGAAAACCATTATGAAAAAAACATGCAGCATCCTCTTGATCCTCGTCCTTCTTTTCGCCTGCACCGTTCCTGCCCACGCCGCGCAAATCCCATCTGTATCCCCCCTATGGGTAAATACTTCTCAAGCATCTATCTCCTTTGCAATCACAGAAACAGGAGAAGCCTCTTTTACCGTTACAGTAATTGGTAAGTCTTCTACGATCCTGATCTCCACCGTTACATATCTGGAGCAGAAGGTCGGTTCCTCCTGGGTACGGGTCGACATCGGCACCACCAACAACGAATTGCTTTACAGGACCACAAATTCTTACGTCCGCAAGAATTACACCCACACCTTTACCGAACGCGGTGAATACCGTGCCGTTTGCGAAGTTACGGTTTACGGCACCGCGGAAAATGAAACCTTTACACTGACAAACACCTGCGATTATTGATCTTACACTCTCACACTGCCGATCCGCCCCGAGAGCCGGGGCGGATCGGCTTTTTGCGGAACCCATGATCCAAATATTGGTATTCTCAAAAAACTTGCAAAACTTGCGGAAATATGTTATTATAATTTGTCACAATCCGCATAATTCATGACTATTTGCGAAAGAAATGAGGATAACCAATGTTTGAAGCTGTATTGCAGGCCATTCAGGCTGCACCCCGCATTATCATTCACCGGCACAGCCGCCCGGACGGCGATGCCCTGGGCAGCCAGATCGGTTTGAAGCATGTCATTTTAGAGAATTATCCCGAAAAGCAAGTTTTCATTGTCGGTGACGCCCCCGGTTTCTTCTCTTTCATGGAAGGTTCCGAGATGGATGAGATCCCGGACAGCGCCTATAACGGCGCTCTTGCCATCATTCTGGACAGCGGCTCCCGATCCATGATCTGCGATCACCGGTATGACCTTGCGGAAAAGACCGTCCGGCTGGATCATCACATTTTCTGCGAAAAAATCGCGGATATTGAAGTAATCGACACCGGCTTTGAAAGCTGCTGCGGTCTTGTAACCGCCTTTGTGGAAGAAGCCGGACTGCGTCTGAATCCGCAGTCTGCCAAAGCGCTGTATACCGGCATGGTCACCGACTCCGGACGGTTCCGTTATGACAGCACCAGCGCGCGTACCTTTCATCTGGCTTCCCTGCTGATGTCCCAGCCCTTTGATACAAACGAACTGTTCCGGGATCTATATGCAGACGATTACGCTTCCAAACAGCTGAAGGCACAGTTTATTCTTAAGATTCATTTTACTGCCAATCGCGTTGCTTATATCTACACCACAGCGGATGAATTGGCAGCACTCAAAAAGGATGTTTTTACCGTATCCCGGGGTATGGTAAACACAATGGCCGATATCAAGGGAACAGACATTTGGGTCAATTTTACGGAAGCCGACGGTGGTGTCCTTTGTGAGCTGCGGTCAGCCAAGTATAACATCAACCCCATCGCCGTAAAGTATGGCGGCGGCGGTCACGCCAAGGCCAGCGGAGCCAAAGTGCCGGATCGGGAAACAGCTATGCGTATGCTTGCGGATCTGGACAAGATGATTGGAGAGAATGTATGAACTACGAGATCAAAAAGACAATTTTCGAAAAAATCAAGGAATACAACCGGATCTTCCTGTTCCGGCATGTTCGCAATGACGGCGACTGCGTAGGCGCAACCAAAGGCTTAAAGTCGCTGATCCTTTCCACATGGCCGGAAAAGGAAGTATATCTGATCGATCAGGACACCGCCGCATATCTGGAGTTTATGGGGCCGGAGGACGAGCCGGTAGCAGATGATCTTTACTCCGATGCGCTGGGCATCGTACTGGATACGGCTTCCGAGGCCAGAATTTCCAACAAAAAATACAAGCTCTGCAAGGAGCTGGTCAAAATCGATCACCACATCCCGCTGGAAAACTACGGCGACTACATTTGGGTGGAGGAAGAACGCTCCTCCTGCTCCGAAATGATCGTGGATTTTTACCAGACCTTCCAGGCGGAGATGCATTTAACTTCCGAAGGCGCTACGCATCTTTACACCGGTATGGTAACGGATTCCGGCCGCTTTAAATATGACGGCGTTTCCGGCGATACCATGCGCGCGGCGGGAACTCTGCTGGACATCGGCGTGGATACAGACACGCTCTTTGCGCGGCTGTATCTTGAGGCATTTGAGTATCTGAAATTCAAGGCACACATTTATCAAAAAATGCAGGTCACGCCTAACGGCGTTGCTTATATCGTTGTGGACAAGGCAATGCAGGAGCAGTTTAACCTGACACTGGAGCAGGCA
Organism: Faecousia sp.; assembly: GCA_045576415.1. Classification (GTDB taxonomy): domain Bacteria; phylum Bacillota; class Clostridia; order Oscillospirales; family Oscillospiraceae; genus Faecousia. The sequence goes on from JAZNGJ010000003.1 coordinate 5,098, forward strand.
AGCGCCTGTGTGGGTACGCTGGATTCCATCCGCGGGTGCATCTGCTGGATGGTCATTATTGAAAACGGCGATGCCGAGCAATCCTACCGTGTTCGTCTGCGCTCCCGCTTCGTTCACATCAATACGATCGCCGAGAAATACCGGGGCGGCGGTCACGCCTGCGCCAGCGGTGCCACAGTTTACGGCCAGAACGAGATCGAAGCACTGCTTCAGGACGCGGACACACTGGTGAAAGAATACAAAGAAAGCCACGAGGGTTGGCTATGAAAATACTGATTACGAATGACGACGGCATTGGCGCTGCCCAGCTGCCCAATCTGATACGCTGGTGCCAAAAAATCGGTGATGTGACCACGGTCGTACCCAAGTTCGAGCAGAGCGGAAAGAGTCACGGCATTGAGATCCATAAGCCCTTTGAAGCAAAGAAAGTGGAGTTGGAACCGGGTCTTACCGTTTGGACTGTGGATTCCACACCTGCTGATTGTGTTCGTTTTGCCATTTTGGGACTGGGTCTGGAATTTGACCTTGTGATCTCCGGCGTAAACAGAGGACTGAATATCGGTGCCGACATCATGTACTCCGGCACGGTCGGCGCTGCCTGCGAAGCCGTAAACCTGGGCGTGAAGGCCATCGCCCTTTCGACACCTCCTACGAATTATGATCATGCAACCGAACAGCTTGACAAGGTTTTTGCGTTTATCCGATCGCAAAATCTGCTTCAGATGAACGACATCTATAACATCAACATTCCCTCCGATCCCAAGGGAATTAGAATCACCCGGCAAGGCGGCCCCTATTATTCAGACGACTTCTGCCCCGAAGAAAATGATATGTACAGACCTTGCGGAAAGCCTGTATGGGTCGACAGAAATGACGACACACTGGACACGGATGCAACCCTCCACGGATACATATCCGTCACGCCTCTCACCGTTGACCGGACAAACCCCACCGTATATCACGCACTCACCAATACCAATTAAAAAAGACCGCCTCACGGCGGTCTTTTTTATATTACTTTGCGGGAACAAACTGGCAGCCAGCATTGAACTGGACCTTGCCTTCGTAATTAACGATACTGCCGGTAACGGTAATATTGTCACCAACAGCCAGCTTGTCGGCGCCGTCGCCCTTCAGGCGGAAGCACTGGATCAGCTTGTCAGCCATGTCACCAACCTGAATGGTAACGGTAACATTCTTGTACTGGTCGCTGTAAGCAGTGTCAATGGACTTGACAACACCGGTCAGAGTAGCGGTATAAGGCAGAGAACCACCCTTCTCCAGAGCGTAGGCAGCCTTCACGATCTCAGCAGGATCGGTGGGAGCCTCAACAGGTTCATCCTCTGCACCCTCGCCCTTGACAACAGCGTCCAGAGTGCAGCCGGCATCGAATTCAATGGTGCCGTTGTAATTCTTGATGGTACCGGTGACCTGAATTGTATCACCAACAGCCAGCTTGTCAGCGCCGTCACCCTTCAGGCGGTAGCACATCATGGGCCGCTCAGTGTCGCCATCGCAAACGATGGTAACGGTAATGTTCTTGTACTGATCGCTCCAGGGAGTGTCGATCTTGGAGATCACACCGACCAGAGTGCAGGGCTCAGTCATTGCCAGGCTGGCTTCCAGCTTGTATGCAGCATCCAGAATAGCGGTCTGATCCTTGATCTCCAGACCAACAGCCAGCAGCTTGCAGCCTGCGTCAAACTCGATGGTGCCCTTGTAGTTCTTCAGAACGCCCTCAACCGTGATCTTATCGCCAACCTTCAGGTCCTTTGCGCCGTCGCCTGCCAGGCGGTAGCACATGATGGGCTTATCAGCCAGTTCACCGATCTGAATGGTAACAGTGATGTTCTTGTACTGATCGCTCCAGGGAGTGTCGATCTTGGTGATAGTGCCGAACAGTCTCAGAGTCTCATCCATAGCGATGCCGTCTTCCAGCTTGTAAGCTGCATCAACGATCTCCTCGTAGCTCATGCCCTCTTCGACGATAATAGAGGCAGGAGTGCGGCGGTTCAGAGTAACAGAAGCAGTATTGCCTTCGGCATCCTTAACGGTAGCAGTCAGGGTATACTTGACCTCTTCAGGATTCTTCTCATTGATATCGATGGTGACCATGCCGTCGTTGCCGGGAACGATCTTAACGTTCTCTTCAGCGGCATCGGTGGTCCAGGTAACAGTAAAGGTCTTGTCGCCAACCAGAACCTGACCGATCACCTTGTAGTCAGCAATGTAAACTTCAGCAGCATTCTTATAGGTATTGTACACATAGTCCTTGGCTTCCTGCAGAGGATTGGCCTGCTCGACAGGCTCCTGCTCACAGCCGGCAAATACGGACAGGCAAAGCACCAGTACAATAACACAAGCAATTAATCTTTTCATGTTTAACTCCTTTATGTGTTAATTTCAGTGAATTGTGATCTGATCCGGGGTGAACACCTTGATCTGGTATTCTCCGTTATAAAAATCTATGATACCCTTGACATCGATGGTCTTCCCGAGGTAGGCATCCTGTGTGATCAGATTGCCCTGTGCATCCCGCAAAACAGCGGTGCGGACAGTGATCGGGATCCCATCCACTTCACAAGTCAGTGTCATAGCGCCATTGGAGGAACTGTCCTCATTATTGGTTGTGTATGCGCTTTTGACCGTCAGTCCCTTCATCTCCAGCGAGGTATTCATAGCCAGCGCTGTATAATCAAAGGTGACAGTCTTTTCTTCCTCTGTCTCAGGATCCCGGGCAATCACATCCCGCTTTCCGTTGGCAAAGGTATCCGCATCGGTCAGAACATAGGCAGCGTCGTGTCCGCTGCTGACCAGTTGGATATTTTCCGGGTCATTCGGCTTCATGGCACGGTACTTAAGTCCCGAGATCTGCCATGTAGCACCGGTTTCATAGTACTGGACCTTGCCAACGATCCGAACCTCATTACCAATGCTGAGGATCTTCAATCCGTCGCCGCCAATACCACTGTTTCCATAGTAGATGGAAATGCCGTAGTACATTTCCGTTTCCGGATCATACTGCTCGACATAAACAGTGTTGTTGCTGTTGGAGGTGATCACGCAGTTAAAAGCCACCAGAATATCCCTGTAGCTCTCAATATTGGTTCTCAGCTCCTTAAGCGTCAGCTCCACAGCAGCGCCATCGTAGAAATCCGGATCCTTCTGACCGGAAAATACATTCAGCTTCAGACGTCTGGCTTGATCCAGCGCAGACGTACAGATACTGCCGTAAATGTTGTTATTGGTATTGGAAGCAATGGCAAGACCGCTCTGCAGGATCTCAAGATTCAGATTGCGGTAATCGGTCATTTCAGCCGTCTTATACCAGACCCAAACCAGATACCGGTTGCCGGTGGAATCTGCATTCCAGTCGGCAGTATCCGATTCAATAATGATGGATTCTGCGTTTTTTAAAGCTTCTTTGGTATAGTTCGAGGCTGCCTTACCGTAGGGCTCGATTTTACCTGTAGACTCCGGCGTATTGATCGCCAGGAATCTTGCCTTGAACACACCGCTGGGCATTACAGATTCGGGAACATTGAAATGGACGGTATCGCCATCCACAAAATTCTTGACCGTAACTTCCTGCTTCTTCGTGAAGGTATTCATATTCAACTTCAGCGAGGAAGCATAGTCAACCGTTTGAAGATTCTGCCCACCGGTAGTTTCGGGATCTACAGGATCCGGATCGCATCCTGTGAAGCATCCAAGGATCAGAACCACCAAAAGCAGCAGCGATAAAACTTTAAAATGCGTATTCATCCTAACAACTTAGAAGCCTTCCTTGCAGGAAGTGATAGCATCCTTGAATGCCTTGTCGAGGATCGCGTTCACATCGGTACCGGATTCCACCAGGCAGGACTGCAGCAGCAGGCCGACAGCGTCACGGGCATCGGAAGAACCGACGAAAGCGGGAGAGGTATAGTAAGCCTTCTCCTGCTCCAGGCAGCGCTTAGCGGACAGTGCGGAAATGTAATCACCGCCGTCAGCCTTGCTCAGGAACTCAGCATAAACATCATTCTGAGCAACGGACTTCAGAACAGGAACATAGCCGGAAGCCATAGAGAACTCAGCCTGGAACTCAACATTGGTGGTCAGGAACTTCATGAACAGCCATGCAGCGATGGTTTCCTGGGGATTCTCGCTCTGGAACAGGCAGAGGCTGGGGCCCTGGGAAATGACCTTGGGGTTGTTTGCGTCAGCCTGAGGAATGGTGGCGATACCGACCTCAAAGGGATAGGTGCCATCCTCGCCCTTAGTGGGACGCTGGTGGGTAGCACCGGCGGAGGAGCCAATGGACATGTAGCTTCTGGTGCCGTCGTCAGACTTAAACAGCTCAGAGGTGTAAGAGCCCAGAATTTCCTGAGTGGTCAGATAGCCCTTCTTGTACCAGTCGCGGAACTTGGCAACAAAGTTGCGGTTTGCCTCATTATCGAACAGGAAGTGCTCGCCGGTAGAGCTGGTATAGGGGGATTTCTGCTGCTCACACATGGTGATGAACCAGTTGGCCTCGGAGTCATAGCCCAGAGGAATGGAATTGGGGTCGATCGCCTTGATCTTCTGGCAGACGGCTTCCATCTCGTCCCAGGTAGTAGGAACGGTCAGGTTGTTGGCATCAAAGAAGGTCTTATTGTAGTACAGAACCTCAGTAGACTTGGAAAGAGGCAGGGTATACATCAGGCCGTCACCGAACTGTTTGCCTTCGTTGTAGTAACCGGCAATAAAGTCATCCTTCTGTGCCTGAGTCAGGCCCAGGATCTCCTTGGAGCCGTCAGCACGGGTGATCTCGACGGTGCTGTCGATCAGGGAGTCCAGAGTGATAACACGCTTGGAAATGTTGTACAGAGCAACATGGTCGGGATAGCAGTAGGCGATGTCAGGCTGGTTGCCGACAGTCAGCTCAACAGCGATGTTGTCACGGACATCATCGTAGTTGCCGACCTGCTCATGGACGATGGTAATGTTGGGGTAGAGCTTGTTGAACTCTGCAATATAGAGGTTTAGAACATCGCTCAGGTTGGTGCCCATGGTGTGGTCAAAGTAAATGGTAACCGCGCTGCCGTCATAACCGCCCTCGGGTACCTCAAAGTTACCCTGAACAGAGCCGCCATTGTTGCAGCCGGCCAGCATGCCCATGCTCAGCAGCATAGTCAGTGCAAGGAGGATTGCTACAATTCTCTTCTTCATAATCGGATTCCTTTCTAATTTTATGCTTTTATGTTACAGGCTGTAAATATCAGCCTATTAACCCTTGATACCGCTGCGGCTGACGCCGGACATAATGTATTTGCGCAGGAACACAAACACCAGAAACAGCGGAGCGGACACGATGGCAACGGCTGCCATCTGAATGGGATAATTGACATCACCGGTAGCATCCGTAAAGGCATTGCGAAGGCCGTTGGTGATCATATGAAGCTCGGGATCGTTTGCGACCAGATTGGGCCAGACGTAGGAGTTCCATGCACCCATCATCTTAAGGATCGTAATAGAGATCAGTGTGGGCAGGGACAGAGGAATCATGACCTTCCACAGGTATTTCAGATCCGAAGTTCCATCCACCTTCGCAGCCAGATACAGCTCATTGGGGATCTGCAGGAAATTCTGGCGCAGCAGGTAGATATAGAACACACTGACCAGGAACGGAATGATCAGAACCTGGAAGGTATTCATCCATCCGAAAGAATTGACAGTTGCGTAGTTGGTGATGGTAAACAACTCACCGGGGATCATCATGGTAGCAAGCAAAGCGGCGAACATAGCGTTTTTGCCCTTAAACTCCAATCGCGCAAAGGCAAATGCAGACAGAACCGTGATCACAAGGGACAGAAGCGTGGATGCCACACCGACAAACGCTGTATTCAGGAACAGCCTTCCCAGATTGGCCGTTGTAAAAGCTTCCACATAGTTACCCAGCATGATCTTCTGGGGCCACAGCGTCGGAACGTTCAGCCGGTACTCCGCCAGAGATTTCAGAGAGGAAATGACCATCCAGTAGAAAGGAAACAGGACGATCAGTGCCATCACAAGCAGGAACGCATAGACCATGATCTTAGCCAGCACCTTCATAACACTCTGCTTGGCAGATACATTCTTCATGTCCCGTTCGTGCATTACGGTGTTTTCATTCTTAGACATAGCACACCTCTTAATAATGGACTCGCTTCTTGCTGACCCACATATTGATCATTGTAACCACAAAGATGATCGCAAACAGGATCAGTGCAGCGGCGCTGGCTACACCGTAGTTCATCTTCGGCAAAGCCTCATAGATGTACCCGACGATGGTATTCAGTCTGAACGGTGCACCGGCAGGACCCATATCTTCACCAAAAATACCGACGATGCTGGAATACTCCTTAAAGCCGCCGATAAAACCGGTGATCACAACATAGGCAAGCATCGGGGAAAGCAGCGGCACAGTAATACGGGTAAATACTCTTGCGCGGGGGGTGCCGTCGACCTTGGCTGCGTCATAATACTGCTTGTTGATGCTCTGCAGACCGCCAAGCAGCACGAGGATCTTAAAGGGCAGCGCATTCCACACGATATAGACCACCATAACGGTCATGTTGGCCCAGTAGGTGGAGCCTGCGTTGATCCAGTTGATGGGTTCACCGCCGAAGAACTCGATCACATTGTTGATGATACCGGCGGTAATGATAATATCGTGACCGTCGGTACCCATATTGCCGACAATATTGAACATTGCGGCAAAGACCATGCCGATGGCGATGGAGTTCGTCACATAAGGCAGGAAGAAGATGGTCTGCAGCCCCTTCTGCAGAAACTTGATGGAGTTCAGCGCCACCGCGATCAGCAGGGCCAGGATCGTAGAAATCGGCACTGTCAGAACGCACAGAAGCATGGTATTTTTAAGGCTATTGATAAAACCGGTCACTTCCAGAACGCTCTTAAAGTTACCGATGCCAAGGTTAAAGCTGGCGCCGCCGATGATGGCAAGGCCGTTGTAGCCTTCCATAAATGCCATTCTGACGGTATTGATAATGGGCCATACGGTAAATACCAGCAGCAGGACGATTGCCGGCGACAGATATAACCAGGCCTTCCATTGCTGTTTGCTGTCGACCATATCACTTCACCTCATAGCGGATCCGCTCTTCTGTCTCCTTATTGAACAGGAAGAACTTGTGGGGCTTGACGTTGTAGCTTACGGTCTGCTTGGTAATATCGACCTTATTGTCCGCATTGATAATGGAACGGATCTGTGCGTTCAGGGATGCGGGATGGGTAGAAACAACGCTTACATCTCTGCCCATGACCTCTACATTGCTCAGCTGGCAATGCAGGGCGCCGTCTTCCGCCAGTTCAAAGCCCTCGGGACGGATACCGATGACCACTTCCTGATCTTCTACACCGCTGATGTCCAGAACGGCATCCTCGCCGATATAGACCTTTCCGCCCTGAACCTTGCCTTCCAGCACATTGATGGGGGGTGTGCCCAGGAATTTGGCGACAAACAGGTTGGTAGGATCATCGTAAACATCTTGGGGCTTGCCGATCTGCTGCACAACACCCAGCTTCATAACCACGATCATATCGGAAATGGACATAGCCTCTTCCTGGTCATGGGTAACGAAAACAGTGGTAATACCGGTTTCCTTCTGGATGCGGCGGATCTCTTCACGGGTCTGCAGACGCAGTCTTGCGTCCAGATTGGAAAGAGGCTCGTCCAGCAGCAGGACACGGGGCATTTTCACCAGGGCACGGGCAATGGCAACACGCTGCTGCTGACCACCGGAAAGCTCACTGGGCTTACGGTCCATCAATTCATCAATCTGCACCAGCTTGGCAGCCTCATTGGCCCGGTCCAGCATTTCTGCTTTGGTCAGCTTGTCCGCACCCTTCAGGTTCTGCAGGGGGAACATGATGTTCTGCAGCACCGTCATATGGGGATACAGCGCATAGTTCTGGAACACCAGACCAATGCCGCGGTTCTCCGTAGACAGTTCGGTTACATCATCTTCACCAAAGAAGATCTTGCCGGAGGTGGGCTTTTGCAGGCCGCTGATCATGTACAGAGTTGTGGATTTTCCGCAGCCCGAGGGGCCCAAAAGACCGATCAGCTTGCCATCGGGGATCTCAAAGGTGAAGTCATTGACGGCTACCACCTCTTTGCCGGCTTTCTTGTCCCGGCTGGGGAAGATTTTTGTCAGATTCTGCAGTGTAACTTTCATACAAATTCCCTTCCATTTATCTTTAAACTTTAAGAATTCACGATATCAGTAATCCTGGCGTTCCGCTTTTTCGGCATGGACACGCTTGGTATACTCGATCAATTCATCCGTGCTGGCAAAAACGCGCTGGCTGGAAATATCCACCACCACCGTACCCGCCAGCAGATCATGCAGCAGCGAATTGGTACGGGTGAATCCGTACAGAAGCATCTGCGTAATGCCCAGGCCGCATATAATGACGGTGCCCGCAATGCCCATAAGCCCCCAGAGCATCATCAGAAACAGATACAGAGGAATCATGGTTTCGATGGTGAACTTTCCAAGCAGTGCCCGGACAAACAGCTGCATTGTGTTGATCTTAACGCCATCAGTGCGGATAAGCCCCAGACTGAATACCTTTTTGCCGATGGTTGCGCCATTGCCAAGAAGCAAAGGTACAATGAATTCCAGCACCAATACCGCCAGCAGGATGCCGATCGTAGTGATCAGCAAAGATAGACTGATAAGCATATTGTAGGCTTTGATCGCCTGCTCATCTTCCATAAATGCCTGATACGCTTTGTCAAACACCGCTTTTTCCTGGGCAGTCATTGCTTCATAGGTTTTCTGATCAATATCAAAGGAAACACCGTATTGATTTTCGTAATTCGTATACGCAGATTCCAGTGTCTGGCTGTAGCCGTCATAGTCCAGCAAAGAAGACAGTCCCAAGCCAAAGCCAACCGCCAAAACGCTTATCAAAATGGCATCCAGCAGCCAGGCCGCGATTCTTTTCCACAAGCCTGCCTTTTGCAGATCTACGCTCAATCGGTTCACCCTTTCCCAAAAGACAATCAAGCGCCGCAGGAAAACCTCAGACGCATCGTATTATATGATAGCACATAGTTCGGCAAATTTCCATAACTATTTTCATTATTTGTAAAGATTCATTCCGTTTTTCTTTTAAGTCCACAGTAAACTTCTACGGGAATATGCAAATTCCCGGTTCCGGTTCCCAATTTTATATCCGGTTTGTTCCCGCCATGAAAGTCACTCCCGCCGCTTTCCAAAAGGTCAAAGCGGACTGCCAATGCTTTTGCCTTCTCGGTGACGGAAGGATCATACCGGGAGTACATGGTTTCCATGGCATCCAATCCACACCTCGCAGCAACAGGCAGAAGCCGCTCAAGCTGTGCTTCCGTCAGATTCAAAAACGGATGTGCCAGCACCGATATGCCACCGAGCTGTTTGATAAAACCAATGACCGTAAAGAAATCCGGACGCTTTGGCGGTGTATAGTAACCGGCACCCGGTGCCAGTAATGTTTGAAATGCTGCTTGAATCGAGTCCGTATATCCCAGCCGCGTCAGCTCCGCAGCAATATGGGCACGGTTAACATAGCCGCCGGGAGCCTGCTGACGCAGCGAAGCATAGTCGATCTGATAGCCGCTATCCTTTAAGGCGCGAATCAACGCAAGATTGCTTTGCTCTTTTAACGCACGAAATTCCTCCAGCAATGATTCGATGGCCCCGTGATCCTGCGGCTTTACAAACAGCATGATCAAATGGAGCTCCGTTCCATCACAATCGGTGGAGAATTCAATGCCCGGCACCGCTTCCACGGTGCTTCCCTGCCCTGCTGTCAGAAATTCCGGCAGCCCTGCCACCGTATTGTGATCGCACAGTGCCACCGCAGACAATCCTGCCTGCTCTGCCTGCCATATCAGCTGGGCAGGCGTTGCCGTTCCATCCGAATAATTTGAATGTGTATGCAGATCGCAGATCTTCATATCCATGTTTCCAATCCGTCAGCGCTTTTTTCTCGGAGACTTGCGAAACAGACCGTCCAGAATTTCTCTGGCAGCCTTGGCATAGGTGGTTACAGGCACAGTGTAGTCGCAGATATCCGCATTCTTCTGCTCTGCCTCCAATGCCATGATCCGGTTGACCTTTTCATCCAGACTCAAGGGCTTATTCAGCAGATTTTTCAGCAACACTTCCTTTTCCTGCTGCACATAGACAGTGGTCACATTTGGAAAGTGCGTCTTCAGCACCATGGCGCCGCAGATGTCCATTACTGTCAGAACATGGTGTCCCCTGCTGAGGATCTGCTCAATATCCCGTTTGCAGGAGCCATAGTTATGGCCGGCATACATGGTGGATTCAAAGATCTCCCCGCAGTCGCGCATCTGCCGGAATGCCTCAAGCGAAATATAATGGTACCATTCCCCGCCCTGCATACCCACTGTGGCATCGGTGGTATAGCTGATCAATTTTTCAAGCTTATCGCTTTTTTTCAGCAGCTGCTTTCCAACTTCCGTTTTTCCGCTGCCGGAGGGACCGACCAATACCAGAATACCGGGCTGTTCTGAAATGCTGTTTCCGAAACGGGGCGTATATCCGTCTGCGATCACTTCCACAAGTTTTAAAAACTCATCATAGGTATTGACCGCCAGAACGCCGGTTGCATGCTGGTTCCAGGGCCGGCGCATCAAGATCGGATAGGTCGCGTTGGACCGGGATACATTGTGCATACCGTCATCAAACAGGATGTCCACGTCGATCTTATCCTTTCGGGAACCCATATAAATATGATCCTGGGGGATCTCCGAAAATTCCTCCATGATCCGCTGCGCACGGATGCTCATAAACTCCGGGTAAACCGAGGTAGAAATAAACACTTCCGTCATCTGTGACAGCTTGCGCACAAATTCCTTAGCTCCCTTGATCACCGGTTGGGTACGGAAAAATTCCGGATCTTTGAAAAACTCAAAGATCACATCCGCACGGGTACCCAGCGTTCCCCATCTGTCCACCTCGTAAATGGTCAGCGGCGGATCAAAATGGTATTTTTCATTGGCGAGCCTTATGGCATAAGGCACGCATTCCATCAAAAGATCGTCTACATCCAAGGCAGTAGACAGCCGAAATCTTCTGTTCATAGAACTTTCTCACTTTCTCATTATCACTACAATTTTAGCCGATTTTCGTCAATAAAGCAACCACTATATCTTGTAAACTAACGGCTTAATCTGTCTATTACCCTATTTGAATAGGATCCACCGTTTCAGGCAAACTATAGGATAATGAAAACGGAGGCGGCAATATGTGCACAGCGATCACCTATCAAACAAAAGACTTTTACTTTGGAAGGACTCTGGACTACGAACATTCCTACGCGGAGCAGATCACTGTCATGCCGCGGCACTTTCCCTTATCTTTTCGGCACCTTCCGGTAATCAAACTGCATCATGCGGTCATTGGAATGGCATACACGGTTCAGGGCTACCCTCTGTATTACGATGCCATCAACGAAAAAGGTCTTGCAATGGCTGGGCTGAATTTTGTAGGCAATGCACACTACGGATCTCCTGCTGCCGGAATGGATAATGTGGCGAGCTTTGAGTTTATTCCATGGATCCTCAGTCAGTGCGAAAGTGTACAAGAGGCATGCCAGCTATTGGGAAACCTCAATCTAACAAATACTTCCTTCAGCAAAGATCTGCCGCCCGCTTCCCTGCACTGGATCATCGCCGATCCGCAGAAAGCAATTACAGTCGAATCCACCGTCGAGGGATTGTGCATTTACGATAACAATATTGGCGTGCTGACAAACAATCCAACCTTTCACGAACAGCTATTTCAGTTGAATAACTATCTGAATCTATCCCCTAACGAACCAAGTAACCGCTTTTCTGACAAAATCGATCTGCGAAGCTACAGCCGGGGCATGGGAGCTTTGGGACTTCCAGGCGATCTGTCATCTCAATCACGTTTTGTGCGGGCCGCCTTCACAAAATTAAATTCCATTTCCGGTAACAGCGAGGATGAAAGCGTCAGCCAGTTCTTTCATATTCTCGGTACAGTGAGTCAAACAAAAGGCTGCTGCCATTTAGGCAATGACAACTACGAAATCACAATATACACCTCCTGCTGTAACGCAAGCAAAGGGATCTACTACTATACGACCTACAACAATCAGCAGATCACCGCTGTGGACATGCATAAAACAGATTTGGACGGCCACCAACTAATCCGGTATCCGCTGATCACCGGGCAGCAGATCCTGATGCAGAATTAGTGTATGGTATAACCAAGTCAAAACCACCGGCTAAGCCGGTGGCTTGAGTAAGCCCTAGAAGGGCATTATACTGGCCTCACCCCTAAAGGGGCCCCGAAAGTTTGCCGACCGCATTGGCTTTTCGGGCTGCCCCTTAAGGGGCTTTATTTATGCCT
>JAZNGJ010000004.1:0-8780 GCA_045576415.1 Faecousia sp.
CTCCTCATTATTGTAGTTGTATGGTCGGCAAACCACTTCTACTATAATGGGGAGTTTTTTCTTTGTCTACTTTACTCCTCGCTGGAAGCTATTTTTTTGCCCCCGGTATAACCGGGGGTTGACTTTGATGAATCAAAGCAATGCCCGGGATCCTGAGATCCCGGGCATCCTGTTCATTTTGGCATATTCTCCCGAATGCGCGTCATCAGCAGCCCCACTGCGTACCATGTGGTTTCGTAGCGGATATAGCGGGTGGTATTCTCATCCCACAGGCAGCGCAGCCGGGGCGGGAATTCATCATCGCCATGCCACAGCTGCACAAAGATCCGCAATCCGTCGATCAGTTCAATGGCATAGCCCATATCTGCCCCGGGCAGTTCCTCCCCCTTCAGCGCAAGGCAGGCGGCAGAAAACGCCTTGGGATCCCTGTCGAACAATGCTGCATTGGGGTTATCGCCATCTTCCTGCAGCCCCCTGTGGAAATAATGGCCATGGGTGATGATATTGATCCACCGTCCGGCAATGTACCGGTCGGCACGGCTGTCACACAGCCAATCCAAAATGGTCATCACTTCCCCGAAGGAATTACCATCCACCCAGCGATCCTTATCCAGCCGCTCCATATCACCTGTCTTGCGGCAAATACGGTAATCCTGGGCAAGCAATTGGGTGTAGAGATAGTTTTCATCAAACCTCAGCCGGCAGCGGCTGATCAGCTCCTGTTGGTCGTAGGTCAGAAAGCGCTTTTTCGCCTGCATGACCTGAATGTCGTAGTTATTAATCCTCTGCATCATCATCCTCTTTTCTGCAGCAGCATATCATAGTTATTATAAACAGCATACCACAGCAACCGTTTTCCGGCAACAGCAAACAACACAGTTTTCTCTGTACCGCTTGCTCTTGCTTGCATTTTTCCGTTGCAGACACTATAATAAAAGCATTCACACTTAAGGGAGCGCAGGAATATGCAGAATAACGAGTGCTGTGTAGTCGATTACATGGTAAACCGAAATTGGGCTGTAGATCAAAAAAGCGAGCGCAAACGCTACTTATACCGTCTGGCGCAGGAAAGCAAAACCGATAAAGACTTTTCCAGCAAGATCGGCGGTATGCTAATCTACAATCAGGTCATTGAACAATTCTTGTCCGACATCGTAGAAATGAGCATTTTCTACATAAAAGCGGAGATCTGGCCGGTATCGGTCAGTCTGGAGATCAATCTGGAAAAAGCCACCTTTGGCACAATGATCGAGCATTTCAAGCAGTTTGCAACCGTTGAACCCAACCGGGAGCTGATTCTTTCCCACCTGAAGAAGTTCAACACCAAGCGGAATCAGGTCGTCCACGACCTGTTCGACATCCAGGATCTGGATAAGCTTGCGGAAGAACTGAACGATTACGCAGAATTGGCGGATAATATCATCCGGCTTCTTTCTGAGTACGACCGGCAGGTATGTGAAAATTTCTGTCAGCTCGACAAGCGCATTGACTTCAAAAAATTCATGAAATAATCAGGAGGTTCTTATATGAGTAAGAAAGTCGCCGGCACCGGCGGAGATCAATACATCCCCTACAGCCAGCGCTCCGGAGCGGAATCCGCAGTTTATTTTACTCGGGATCTGTCCACCGATGGTCTGCAGAAGATTTTTCAGCGTATTTCCGGTCAGTTGCAGGGTAAGATCGGCATCAAGCTCCACACCGGCGAACGCAACGGCCCCAACATCATCCCCCGCCCCTGGGTGGAGCAGCTGATCCGGCAGGAGCTGCCGAACGCTTCCATCATCGAAACCAATTCCTACTACCAGTGGGACCGGTACACTACCGAGCAGCACCGGGAAACCCTGAAGGTCAACGGCTGGACCTTCGCGCCCGTTGATATTCTGGATGAGGACGGTGCCATGATGCTGCCTGTAAAGGGCGGAAAATGGTTTGCGGAAATGTCCGTAGGCAAGCATCTTGTCAATTATGATTCCATTCTGGCACTGACCCATTTCAAGGGTCACACCGTGGGCGGCTTCGGCGGCTCCAATAAGAATATCGGCATCGGCTGCGCCGACGGCCGGATCGGCAAGGGCATGATCCACTCCACCCCCGAAAAAATGTGGAGCATCGTTGCTGAAGAGTTCATGGAGCGTATGACGGAGTCTACCAAGGCTGTGGCTGATCATTTTGGTGACCGGATCGTCTATATCAATGTGATGCGGAATATGTCTGTGTCCTGCGATTGCGAGGGCGTAGATGCGGAGCCGGTGGTAACGCCCAATGTGGGCATCTGCGCATCAACGGATATTCTGGCAATCGATCAGGCCTGTGTGGACATGATCTACGCCATGACTCCCCACGACCGGCACGCGATGGTTCAGCGGATCGAGACCCGCCACGGTCTGCGCCAGCTGAGCTACATGAAAGAGCTGGGCATGGGCAACGACAAATATACGCTGATCGATATTGACAATGCCGATGCTGTCATCACGGCGGAAGATGCCGTGGCAGATGTATGTCCCTTCGTGTTGTAAGTGAATAATTACTCCCGGAACGCCGCAGTTCCGGGAGCTTTTCTTTCTAAATCAGGATGCCGTTGCAGTGGTCGATCTCATGCTGGATGATCTGCGCTGTCCAACCTTCAAAGGTCTTGAGCCTTGTCTGAAGCTCAGGTGTTTGATACTCTACTTTGATCTTCCGGTACCGCAGCGTTTTCCGGGGGCCTCCCAACAGGCTCAGGCAGCTTTCCTCCGTTTCATATTCTCCGGATTGCTTGATGATCCGGGGATTCAGCATGACCATATAGGTTCCCTCGTTGTCAAAGGCGATGATCCGCTTGCAGACGCCGATCATATTGGCTGCCATGCCGACACAGGTTTCCCTGTGGGCTGCCAGTGTATCCAAAAGATCCTGCGCGACCGGCAGATCCTCTTTCGCAGCTGGCACGGATTTCCGCGCCAGAAAAATCGGGTCATGAATCAATTCCTTAACCATTTCCTGTCCCTCACGCCTCGTAATCCGTCACATATGTTCCGGCGTTCAGAACACAGCCGCAGGCGCAGACCTCATCGGTTGCCAGTGTACCGGTCTGCCCCGGCGCGCCGCCCATCTTCACGAACACTTCCACATACTCGCCGCACTTGGGACATTTTACCTCCACCAAGCGGGGCGTTCCTTTTCCTTCCTGACAGCCTTTTAGCAGCATCTTACCACCCTCTCTTTTTTATGATTATAGCAAAGCCCCCGTCAGTTTTCAAGACCGCCCTTTCAGCACCGAAAAAAGACCGATGAGGGCGTTTTGCAACATTTTTGTTTTTTCCTATGCTATACTGCTTTCACAGGAGGTGACACCATGAAATTCAAGCTGATCATCGATAACACAAAGGAAGAGGAAGTGACCGCCACCGTCCATCAGCGCACAGCATTGACAGATTCCATCGAGCTGCTGGTCATGCAGCACACCGGCGCTGACCGGATCGCTGCTTATACAGAAGATGATATGTGTCTGCTGCCCTTTTCCCAGATCGAATGTATCACCATTTTCGACGGCAAAACCTATGCCATCGATCACAAGGGAACGCAGTACCGGCTGAAGCAGCGGCTGTACGAGCTGGAGAAAGTGCTCCCTGCGTTTTTCATCCGCATCAACAAAAGCGCACTGGCAAACGAAAACCGCCTGGAACGGTTCCGGGCATCCTTCAGCGGTGCAGTGGATGCGGTATTTCAAAGCGGCTACACAGAATATGTGTCCCGCCGCTGCTTTGCACAAATCAAAAGGAGGTTTGATTCAAAATGAAAGCATATATGAAAGAGTTTCTGAAGCGGGGGCTGTTGGCATCCGCCGGCGGTCCGGTGATCCTCGCGATCATATACGGCATTCTGGGCGCAACCGGTTCCGTTACCGCTTTGTCCCCCGGCGAGGTATGTCTGGGCATTCTTACCGTCACACTGATGGCATTCATCGCCGCAGGCATCACCATGATCTACACCGTAGAGCAGCTGCCGCTGCCCTCTGCCATACTAATCCATGCCGCTGTTCTATATCTGGATTATCTGATAATGTACCTGCTGAACAGCTGGATCCCCCGGGACTCGGCAGCCGTCGGAATGTTTACTGCCATCTTTTTTGCAGGCTTTGCGGCCGTATGGGCTATTATTTACCTTTCCATCAGAAAAAAGACAGACCTGCTCAACAGGAAGATCGAGAAAAAGGAACAATAACAGTTTACGGGGCTGCAATGCAGCCCCGTTTCATTATGCATAGTGATACCGCCTGCGGTAGCGGCAGAAGCAGAACACTGTCAGCAGCAGTGCCGCCAGCTCCGCAACCACGACGGAGAACCAGATGCCGTCCAATTCAAAGAAGATCGGCAGGATCATCACCGCGGCGATCTGGCACACCAGTGTCCGCAGGAAGGAGATCAGTGCAGAGATCAGCCCGTTATTGAAAGCAGTAAACATGGAGCTGCCGAAAATATTGAAGCCGCACAGCAGGAAAGACAGCGAATAGATTACAAACCCCCGCACAGTCATTTCCCACAGCAGCGGATCGTAGCTGACAAATACAGACGACAAAGGTTTTGCCAGCAGGATCGCTGCGCCGCACATGGCAATCGAAGCCGCGCCAAGAACGGCAAGGCTTTTCCGGAACAGGCTTTTCAGCTCCACGCGGTTATCCGCGCCGTGGTTGTAGCCGAACAGTGGGGCAGAGCCAATGGAAAAACCGATAAAAATGGACAGGAAGAACAAATTCACATACATGATCACGCCGTAGGCGGCGATGCCGTCTTCCCCGGCATAGCGCATCAGCTGCAGGTTATACAGCATGCTCACAAGGCTCATGGACAGATTGCTCATCAACTCCGAAGAGCCGTTGGTGCAGGTTCGCAGCAACGACTTGCCGTCAAAACGGAACTTACCCAGGTGCAGAAGGCTCTTGTTGGGTCTTCCAAAGTATACCAGCGGGATCACCGCGCCGGAAAACTGGGCAATGGCTGTGGCAGCGGCTGCGCCCACCAACCCCCAGCGGAATACCGCCACAAACAGCGCATCCAGAATGATATTGCACACACCGGAAGCCACCGTCATGATCAGCGACAGATTGGCCTTTTCCGCCGTTACGCAGAAGCTCTGGAACGCAAACTGCAAAATATACGCCGTGGACGAGCTCAATACGATCATGCCGTAGGTCACGCAGTTTTCCAGCATTTCCCCTTCTGCCCCCAGCAAGATAGCGGCAGGACGCAGGAAGATCATGGAAATAGCCGTCAGCACAATGCCGCTGATAACACAGAAGTAGGTAAGCATGGAAAAGATCTCATTAGCTTTTTCCCGGTCTCCCATACCCAAAGTTTTGGAGATCAGTGCCGTACCGCCGGTACCCACCATGAATCCCACAGTGCCAAAGATCATGATATAGGGCATGATCAGATTGATGGCTGCAAAGGGTGTTTTGCCCGCGAAATTCGACACAAAAATGCCATCGACCACACCATAAATGGATGTAAAGATCATCATGGCAATGGACGGAAGAGTAAACCGCAGCAGCTCGCCATAGGTAAAATGCTCCGACAACTGGATTTTCACGCTGAGACCTCCGAACAAAATACTCATCTGCCGTATTATAGGATGGATATGCAGGTCTGTCAAGTTTTCCTAAGTATTGCTTTTCTTCCCCAAAACTGGTAAACTGACAGTATTAGATGCAAGGAGGGTGCATTATGCTGCACCGGATCACGGTACTTCCGCAAAAACTGCATATCACTGTCCCCTGTGGAAGCAATCTGCTGGATGCGCTGCGGGATGCCGGCATTTTTGCAGATGCTCCCTGCGGCGGCAACGGCAAGTGTGGCAAGTGCCGCGTTACCATTGACGGTGAAGTGCGCCTTGCCTGCCAAACTACGGTAGATCGGGATATGACCGTTTTCACAGGCATCCCCCTTTCTACAGCGCAAATCCAATCATCTTCACTTTCTGCCCCAAGCAGTCCTGTTCTGGCCTTCGATATCGGCACCACCACAGTGGTTGGCTATCTTCTGGATGCGGTAACCGGGGAAACTCTGGCCTGCGACAGCAGACGCAATCCCCAATGCGCCTACGGTGCGGATGTGATCAGCCGGATCCAGTACGCTGTCAAAAACAGCGCCGCACCGCTGACCCACCGGATCCGGCAATGCATGGATGACATGATCCGGTGTCTTTGCAACGCAGTAACTACACAGCCGGAGAAAATTGAGCGCATCAGCATTGTGGGAAATCCTGCCATGCAGCAGCTGTTTTTGGGGATCTATCCCGAAAATCTGGCGAAAATTCCCTTTGCACCGGTGCTGACCAAGGCAGAATCGGTAAAAGCTGCTGCCTATCTTCCCCTCTTGACCAACGCGGATATGCACATCGTGCCGGATATTTCCGGTTTCGTGGGTGCAGATACGGTTGCGTGTATTTTGTCCACTGAGCTGGATCGCAGTGAAGATCTGACCTTGCTGGTGGATATCGGCACCAACGGCGAAATGGTTCTGGGCAGCAAGCATCGCATGATCGCCTGCTCCACCGCCGCCGGCCCTGCGCTGGAAGGCGCCAATATTTCCTGCGGTATGCGTGGGCAAGCCGGCGCCATCGACTATGTCCGGTTGGAAAACGGTACATTCCATTACAGCGTTATTGGCGGTGGCGAGGCGGAAGGAATTTGCGGTTCAGGACTCATTGATGCCGTTGCCGCCGCTTTGGATGCAGGACTGCTCAACAGCCGAGGGCGGATCCAAAACGAAGAACGGGTTATTCAGCTGACGGATAAAGTTGTATTAACGCAGGAAGACATCCGGCAGGTGCAGCAGGCCAAGGGTGCCATTGCCGCCGGTATTCAGTTAATGGCACAGCATTTGGGCGTATCCCTTTGCGATATTCGCCGGGTAATTCTTGCCGGAGCATTTGGCAGCTATATGGATCCGAAATCTGCCTGCCGCATCGGTCTTCTGCCGGCAGAACTGAAAGATCGGATCACCGCAGTGGGAAATGCAGCCGGCGAAGGTGCCAAGCGACTTGCATTGCAGCCGGATACCCTTGCCCGCACCCAAGAAATTGCAGACCGGACGGAGTATCTGGAACTGGCTGCTATTCCCGAATTCCCAGGCTGCTTTGCCCGGTGCATGAGGTTTTGATATGGTAAAATGGATCGAAATTGCCCTATCCTTGGGCTTTTCTGCCGCTGTGCCGCTGGATACCGCCACGCTGATCCCAAGGGAAGATGTGCGCGCCATGTGCGCTTCCGACAAATGCCGCGCCTACGGCAAAAACTGGACCTGCCCACCCCACTGCGGCACGCTGGCAGACTGCACAGCAAAGATACAGTCCCATCGCCGGGGAATCCTGCTGCAGACCGTGGGACAGCTGGAGAAAACCATCGATACCAAAGGTTACCGCCGCACGGAGCAGCAGCATTTGCAGCAATTCCACGCCTTTTGTGAACTGCTGCGCAGGAACTATCCGGATGCTCTGTGCTTGGGTTCCGGCGGCTGCCGGATCTGCGAAACATGCGCCTTCCCTGAACCCTGCCGCTTCCCCGAAAAGGCCTGCTCCGCCATGGAAGGTTATGGGTTATTCGTCACGCAGGTTTGCAGGGACAACGACGTTCCCTACCATCACGGCGAAAAAACCGTTACTTATACCGCCTGCGTCCTGTTTTGACAAAAATCAATCGATATTTCTGTATCAAAACTATTGACAACGCAGAAAAATCTTTCTATACTGTATTTATGTGAACGCGTTCACAAAAGGAGTCTTTATGCCCAAGATCATCGAAAATCTGGAAACCAGACTAATTGAAGAAGCAAAAAAGCAGATCACGGAATCCGGCTACAGCGCCATGACCATTCGCTCCGTGGCAAAGAAGTGCGGTGTGGGTGTGGGCACGGTATATAACTACTTCCCTTCCAAGGAAGCCATGCTGGCTACTTATATGCTGGCAGACTGGAAGGACTGCATCGCCGCCATCACCGCAGTCAGCACCTACAGCGAAAGACCGAAACCGGTGGTGCTGTGTATTTTCGACCAGCTTCTTCTGTTTGCTCAGCGCCATCAGGCCATTTTCCGGGACGAATCCGCGGCAGCCGCGTTTGCCGGTTCCTTCAGCAAGTACCACAGTATGCTGCGCTCTCAGCTTGCCGCTCCCCTTCGCAAGTTTTGCTGCAGCGATTTCTCCGCGGATTTTATCGCGGAATCCTTGCTGACTTGGACTATGCCCGGTAAAAGCTTCGATGCTATCTTCGGCATGATCGAGAAACTGTTTTGACGTGCCGTTACCATGTATTTTTTGGGACTGCACTGCAGTCCCATTTTTATTTGAAGGAGAAATGCATCATGTCCAGCTTTGAAAACCTTCGTGTGGTGGATAACTTCTACCAGACCTCACTGTTCTTCCCCATGCCCACCGTGGTCATCAGCACCCTGTGCGAGGATGGCTCTACCACGTTAGGTCCTTACTCTCTGGTTCAGCCTTATTACGTAGCAGGCAAGGACTACTATGCCATGCTGCTGAGCTGCCGCAACAGCTCCAACACCGCCCAGAACATTCTCCGCAGCGGCAAGTGCGCCATCAACTTCGTGGACGACAAACCCAAGACCTTCAAGGAGTGCGTAAAGCTCAGCTGGCCCGGCGACAAGCCCGAAGACAAGATGCCTTCTTGTCAGTTTAAACTGGAGGCCGGTCAGGCCGAAGGTGAGCGTCCTCTGGTCCTGACCGATGCCATTCAGGTCATCGAATGCACATGGGTTCGGGAGCTGGACAATGCACAAAACGACCA
>JAZNGJ010000005.1:0-31495 GCA_045576415.1 Faecousia sp.
TCCTCCGTCATAATCTCCAGGAGCTGGGGCCACAGCGCCAGGATCCGCTCCAGCCGCTTTCCGTGGGCTGCCACGTCATACTTTTTCTCTTTCTTTTCCAGGGCGATCATGCTTTCGGCACCCTTGCCCAGCATCTTCCGGTGGGTTTCCTCCCAGGCGTCCCGGTCAAAGGCAGAAGCCCAGGCCTGCGCTTTTTCCCGATCCGGAGTAAGGCGCTTCAGCTTTTCATACAGCTCTGCGGCGATTCGAGTGCCCATGGCGCACTGAATGCCGTGCAGCTCTGCCTCCCAACCAAATTCCACGGCCCGCATATCCAGCACATGGGAAATGTAATGCTCCACGCCGGAAGCAGGCCGGGAAAGACCGGCATAATTCATAGCAACACCGCCGATGACCAGCCCCTCAAATACCGCCTGCACCGCCGCCTCTTCCCGCCGGAGCAGTCCTTGCGCATTGTCCACGCACCGCTGCACCGCGCTGCGGATCAGCCCGGCGATCTCCTCGCAGTAATATTCACCGGCAACGATCTTTGCGATCCGCCACTCGCAAACGCTGACATATTTCGCCAGCATATCCCCAAGACCGGCTTTCATCATCACGAGCGGTGCTTGACACAGAATATCCGTATCCCCGATGATCACATCCGCGCCGCGGCTGGGCAAGGAGATCTTCAAGCCATCTCTGGTCATGGAGGAGGTAGCGGAGGCATAGCCATCCATGGAGGGCGCGGTTCCCACGATGATGTAGGGCTTTCCGGACACCGCGCTGAGGATCTTGCCGATGTCATTGATCACGCCGGAGCCCACACCGATGATAAGGTCGCAGCTCACATCGTAATGCATAATCGCAGAACCTACGCTTTTTTCATTCGGCTCCAATGCATCTTCGGGGAAACTGTGGCTTACATGAGGGATGGCGCTGTCTGCCAAAATACCGCAGACCCGTTCTCCGGCAGCCGCGAAAGTATTCTGATCCGACAAAACGAACACTTTCTTTGCGCCAAAGGCCTCTACAAATTCCGGTATCTTCTGAACCGCGCCGCTGCCCGTAATGATCTTTGCGGCAAAGCTGTGGACTTTTCCGCAGCTGCAAAGCCTGCCGTTCATGACGTTCAGCAATTCCATGCTCATACTTCTCACACTCCTAACAGGATTATACCACGCATTTTCCCATGGCGCAATCCTTTTATTGACATTTCCGCGCGCCCCTTTTATGATAAAGAAAACGCCGAAAGGAGCCCCAATATGAATTTTACCGAGATCGCCAACGCCCGCCAGTCCTGCCGCAGCTATGACGAAGAACGAGCAGTAGAGCAGGAAAAGCTGGATGCCATTCTGGAAGCCGTCCGCCTTGCTCCCTCTGCCTGCAACGGCCAGCCCTACCGTCTGACGGTCTGCAAGGGCAATACTGCCAAGGAGGTTGCCAAGGCCACCATAGGCATGGGCATGAATAAATTTGCTTCTCAAGCCCCCGTCCTCATCGTCATTTCCGAAGCGCCCTATGTCAAGTCTGCCGCTTTGGGTGCCAAGCTCAAAAAGAATGACTACCGCTCCATCGACATTGGCATTGCGGCAGCTTATCTGACGGCAGAAGCCACCGCACAGGGTCTTTCCACCTGCATTCTTGGTTGGCTGGACGATGATAAGATCCGCAAGCTCTGCGATCTGGATGCCCCAGTCCGTCTGGTGGTCACACTGGGCTATGCCAAAGCCGACGATAAGCTCCGCGTCAAAAAGCGCAAGGAATTGTCCGATCTGGTAACAGAAAAGTAAGAAAAGGGCGCGCCCTTCGTGCGTATATCTTACTTCTTGATCTTGGTCAGTGCTTCGTTCAGCGCGATCTTGGCTTCCATGGGAACCTTGTCGCCCGCCATCTTCAGCATATCGGAAAGGCGCATCATGGTCATAAATTTCTTCATTTCCTCGCCCATGCTGGCCATATCCACCATGCCTGCAGCCATACCCTGAGACATGCTCTGCATCAGGCCGTTCAGAATGGCAGCGGTCTGGGGATTCTGCATCAGAACGCCCATCTTATCCTTGATGGAGTAGTAGCCCTTGGGGTACTTGAATGCCTTCCGGGCAGCCACGGCAGCGGGATCGTCAAACCAGTTGGCACCCTGATTGCCCTCGGGCAGATCGTAGCTGTAGTCATGCTCTGCCACGCCGCACAGGGTGATGGTATTGCCCTTGACCTCACCGGAGTAAGCGGTAACGGTGTTCTCGCCGTCCTTAAGGGCAACATTTTCGAAGGTGACCATCTTATCGATAGCCTTCTTGGTCTCCACTTCCACGCCGTTGACCACCAGTGTGATATCCTCGCAGTTGGTGTAGATGATCACATTGCGCTCCTCGGGGGCGCGGTTGACGAACCGGCCGCCGGAGACCCAGACCATGGGCTCGGGATTCCACCATGCCTTGTAGACATAGAAGGCATCCTTCTTGGTCTTGCGGTCGTAGGTGATCAGGCCCTTGTTGTTCCGGCCGATGACTCCGCCCTCGTTACGGGCATCCGCAGCGAAGTCGAAGCAGTTCCACTGGTGGGTTGCCCACAGGTAGGGACGGGTCTCAAAGGTCTTGAGCATCTCGTGGTGGTAGTAGTTGGCATATTCCTCGGTGTAGTCGTGGTTGTCCGGCTCGGCGGTGTGCCAGGAGAGGATATTCTCCGCGCCGTACTCGGAAACGCCCAGACAGCGGTCGGGATTCAGTGCGTGGAATTCATCGAACCACACAGCGTTGTCTTCCACATCGCCCACATACCAGCCGAAGTAATGGTTGTAGCTCAGCACATCGGTGATATATACATGCTCGGAGTTCATGGGAACCATGGAAACTTCTGCCATGGTGGTCAGGCGGCTGGGATCCAGCTTCTTGCACAGAGCGTGCAGGTCGCACAGATTCCGGTACAGGCCCTCGCTCTCGCCGGTGATGGTGATCTCATTGGAGATGCCCCAGAAGCAGATGGCGGGGTGGTTATAATTCTGAGCAACCAGCTCGGTCATCTGGCTGATGGTATTTTCATAAGCTTCCTTGCTGGGATTGTACTGGGAAATGAAGGGGATCTCCGCCCACAGCACCAGACCTGCGTGGTCACACAGATCGTAGAAATACTGGTCATGCTGATAGTGGGCAAGACGGATGGTATTGGCACCCACTTCCTTGATCAGCGCCACGTCCTCTTCATGGTCCGCCTTGGAGATAGCCCAACCCTTGTCCTGCCGGCCCTGATGGCGGCAGACGCCACGCAGGGGCACATTCTTGCCGTTGAGCCAGAAGCCGGTGTTGGGATCCACATGGAAGCCCCGGTAGCCATAGGTCACTTCTACGATATCCACCACCTCTTCACCCATGAGAAGGCTTGCTTCGCAGGTGTAGCAGTAGGGATCGGCAAGGCCGTTCCACAGATGGGGATTCTTCACATCCAGCTTGATGACGGTATGCTCGGCTGCATCGGCTTCCCCTGTGGCGATCACATTGCCCTCGCGATCCTTCAGTGCCACATGCACCAGGCCGCCGCAGGCGTTGACGGGGAACAGATCGATGCGGGTCTTGCCGCTATTGCGGGCAGTCACAAAAACAGCCTCGGTGCCGTCCTTCAGCAGATCGAAGTGGGCATCCTCAACCTCGATGAAGTTTACATCCCGGTACAGACCGCCGTAGAAGGTAAAGTCGGCGTTCTGGGGATAGATATCGCTCTTGGCATTGGAAACCACAACAGACAGCTTGTTGCCCTCGGGCAGCATGGCGGAGGTCAGTTCATAGCGGAAGGTGGAAAAGCCGCCCTTATGGGTGCCCAGCTCCTTGCCGTTGCAGTAGACGGTGGCTACATGGTTGGCGCCGCGGATCTCGATATACTGCCGCTTGCCGGCGGTGGGGTTGGGAAGTGCGATCTCATAGGTGCCGATACCGCGCCAGTAGTCGTTTCCGCCGTCCTGTCCGTCCAGAGCGTTCCAGGTATGGGGCAGTGCCACAGGGGCAAGTGCCTCGCCGTGCTTGGCAAAGAGGGCCTGCGTCAAAAGTGTTTTCACACGCATATTAAATAACTCCTTTCAAGTTTGGAAAGTTATATTTTTACCTTAAATACTATACCATACCCCGCTTTTTCGGTCAAGTATCGGATATTATTTCATCATTTTCCACAACTTGTCCATTCCCGTATTTGTCTGCCCATGTCCCACTTTCTCCATTTGGAGACACCCGGCAAAAAACTCCCGGCCACAGCCGGGAGTTTTGTATTCAGCGGATCTTGCGGACTCTTAGGACGCCATCCATCGCCTTCAGCTCCTCGATGACGGAATCGGGAGCGGGATGGTCCAGGTCCAGCATGGTGTAGGCGTATTCGCCACGGCTGCGGTTGACCAGGTCAGAGATGTTGATATTCTCCTTGGCCATTGCGCCGGTGAAGCGGCTCAGAGTATTGGGAATATTGCGGTGCATGATCGTCACACGACCTGCCTTATTGCAAATGCCCATATCGCAGTTGGGGAAATTGACAGAATTAACGATATTGCCGTTTTCCAGATAGTTCATCACCTGCTTGACGGCCATACGGGCACAGTTATCCTCAGATTCTTCCGTGGAAGCGCCCAGATGGGGAATCGCCACAACACCTGCCATGCCAGCAGTGCGGTCATTGGGGAAGTCGGTGATGTAGCGCTTTACCTTGCCGGACTGGAGCGCTGCTTCCAAATCATCGTCATCCACCAGCGCGTCCCGGGCAAAGTTCAGCAAAATCACGCCGTCCTTCATCTTGGCTATGGCATCCTTGTTGATCATTTTCCGGGTGCTGTCCAGCAGGGGCACATGGACGGTGATAATGTCGCAGACCTCGTAGATCTCATCCAGCGTCTTAACAGGCTGGATATGGCTGTCTAAGTGCCATGCCGCATCGATGGAGATATAGGGGTCATAGCCGTAGACCTTCATACCGAGGCTGATGGCAGCATTGGCCAGAGGGCCGCCGATGGCACCCAGACCGATGACGCCCAGCTTCTTATCCATGATCTCATTGCCGGCGAACTGGGACTTGCCCTTCTCCACCTTCTTGGCAACATCGCCGGAATCCTTGATGGACTGGACCCACTGGATACCGCCCACCACATCCCGGCTGCCCAGCAGCATGCCGCAGATGGCCATTTCTTTAACGCCGTTGGCATTGGCACCGGGGGTATTGAACACCACGATACCGGCTTCCGCGCACTTATCCAGCGGAATATTGTTGACACCGGCACCGGCACGGGCTACCGCCAGAAGATTTTCCGGCAGCTGAAGATCGTGCATGGCGGCGCTGCGCACCATGACGGCATCGGCCGCATTCAATTCCGCAGTCTTTTCATAATCATTCGTCCAGAGGGCAGTGCCCTTGGGAGAAATGGGATTCAAATAATGGATCTGATACATAATTTACTCCTTATCAGCCGTTTTTCTTTTCAAAGTCATCCATAAAGGCAACCAGCTTTTCCACGCCCTCAATGGGCATGGCGTTGTAGATACTGGCGCGCATACCGCCAACGGTGCGGTGACCCTTCAGATTCACAAAACCGGCAGCGGTGGCAGCCTTGACAAAGGCCGCATCCTTGGCTTCATCGCCGGTAATAAAGGGCACATTCATCAGCGAGCGGTCCTTCTTCACAACCGTGCCACGGAACAACTTGCTCTGGTCAAGGAAGTCATAGAGAACAGCAGCCTTCTTTTCATTGTAAGCCTTCATAGCTTCCAGACCGCCCATTTCCTTCAGCCACTGGAACACCATGCCGCAGACATAGATGCCGTATGCGGGAGGCGTATTGTAAAGAGAGCCGTTGTCGGCGTGGATCTTGTAGCGCAGCATGGTGGGGGTGCCGGGCAGCACATCCTCGGTGATGAGATCTTCGCGGATAATAGCAATAACCACACCGGCAGGGCCGATGTTCTTCTGGACACCGCCGTAGATCATGCCGTACTTTTCGACATCCACAGGCTCACTCAGGAAGCAGGAGGACACATCGGAAACCAGCGGCTTGCCCTTAGTGTCCGGCAGCTGCCAGAACTTTGTGCCGTAGATGGTATTGTTCTCACAGATATAGACATAGTCCGCATTCTCGCTGATGGGAAGATCGGAGCAATCGGGAATGTAGGAGAAGGTCTGGTCGGCAGAGGATGCCACCGCATTTGCCTGACCGTAGAGCTTTGCTTCCTGCCAAGCCTTCTTTGCCCACTGGCCGGTGATGATGTAATCCGCCACCTTGTTCTTCATCAAGTTCATGGGGATCATGGCAAACTGCTGGCTGGCACCGCCCTGCAGGAACAGCACCTTGTAATTAGAGGGAATTCCCATCAGCTCCCGCAGATCGTTTTCCGCGGTATCAATGATATTTTGATAGGCTGAAGATCGGTGACTCATTTCCATAACGGACATACCGGTACCCCGGTAATCCATCATTTCAGCCGCTGCTTTCTGCAGCACAGCTTCCGGCAAAACAGCAGGACCTGCGGAAAAATTGTACACTCTTGACATAGGAATCCCTCCCGAATGTTTTTGTCACATGGACGATTGTTTTTGTTCTATGTATATTAGCATTTTCTTTGCCAAAAAACAATAGCCAGAACCGGAATTCGTCACAAATGTACCGATTATGTGTTTTCAGCATAGTTTAATTGTTCAAAACCACAAAACCGCTGTAATCGATTCTTGTCATTCCCTCTGAGTTATGATATACTGCTTTTATAATTTATGATTTTCCGACAGGATGGTGACGAATATGAAATATGGATTTATCGGCTGCGGCAATATGGGCGGTGCCGTTGCCCGGGCTCTTTCAAAGGCCACGAAGGACATTCTGATAACCGACCGCTCCGGAAAGGCAGCCGCTATCGCCAAAGAGCTTGGCATTTCCTACGGCAGCAATGAAGAGGCCGTCCGGCAGTGCGACCGGCTCTATTTGGGCGTCAAGCCCCAGATGATGGAATCGGTTCTGCTGCCTCTGCGCCCTTACCTTCAGGAGCGCAAGCCCCTGCTGATCACCATGGCGGCAGGTCTTACTCTGCAGCAGATCGAAGGCTTTGCAGGCTGCTCTTTGCCTGTCATCCGCATCATGCCCAACACTCCCGTTGCCGTGGGAAAGGGCATGACCCTTTACTGCCGCAATGGTCTTGTGGATGACTCCGTGCTTGCCGATTTTCTTTCCGATCTGCGCTTTTCCGGCACACTGGATGCTATCGACGAAAAGCTGATGGACGCCGCCTGTTCCCTATCCGGCTGCGGCCCTGCCTACATGTATATGTTCCTGGAAGCGCTGGCAGACGGTGCGGTAGCCTGCGGCGTGCCCCGGAGCAAAGCCATCACCTATGCCGCCGCTACCATGGCCGGCGCTGCGGAAATGGTGCTTTCCACCGGAAATCATCCCGGTCAGCTTAAGGATGCGGTCTGCTCCCCCGGCGGCAGCACCATTGCAGGTGTAAGGGCGCTGGAGCAAAGCGGCTTCCGGGGCGCGGTCATCGACTGCATTGCCGCCGCTTACGAGCGCAATCAACAGCTCGGCAAATAAGGAGGAAACCATGGAATACAGGATTCTCGGCAAAACCGGTCTGAAGATCTCCCGCATGGGCTTCGGCGGCATTCCCATCCAAAAAATCGACGCTGCCGGCACCAAGGTGCTGATGCAGCGGCTCATGGCAGAGGGCATCAACTACATCGATACCGCCCGGGGCTACACCGTCAGCGAAAGCTATCTGGGTCAGGCTCTGGAGGGTATCCGGGAGCATTTTATCCTCGCCACAAAGAGCATGTCCCGCACCAGGGAAGACATGGCACGGGACATTGATATCAGTTTACAGAATTTGCGGACGGACTATATTGATCTTTATCAGGTACATAATCCCAGTCCTGCCCAGTACGAGCAGGTGATCGCCCCCGGCGGCGCCGTGGAAGCATTGCTGGAAGCCAAAGCTGCCGGCAAGATCGGCCACATCGGTATCACCGCCCACTCCCTGGAGGTGGCTATGCAGGCGCTGGAGCAGCCTTGGGTGGAAACCATCATGTTCCCCTACAACATCGTGGAAAGCCAAGGCGAAAAGCTGATCCGCAAATGCGCGGAAAAGAACATTGGCTTTGTCTGCATGAAGCCGCTGGCCGGCGGTGCAATCGAAGATGCTACACTGGCGCTGCGCTATGTCTGTGCCAACGAAAATGTGACCGTGGTGATCCCCGGCATGGCAGAAGTCAAGGAGATCGATCAGAACATCGCCGCCTGCAGCGATACCGCTCCCCTTAGCCCGGCAGAAAATGCCGCCATCGCGGAAGTGCGTCGGCAGCTGGGCACCAATTTCTGCCGCCGCTGCAATTACTGCGCCCCCTGCACGGAAGGCATCAACATTCCCGGCGTATTTCTCTTCGACGGCTACATCAGCCGCTACGGCTTAGCGGACTGGGCCCGGCAGCGCTACGCCACCTTGCCTGTCAAGGCTTCCGCCTGCATCGGCTGCGGAGTCTGCGAGACCCGGTGCCCCTACAACCTGCCCATCCGGCAAATGCTGAAAACCGCTGCCGAACACTTTGGTGAATAAGCTGTTGAGAGAAGAAAAAGCCAAATTGGGATTTAACGCTGTGTTGCGGCGCACTAAATAAATACGCACGTCATTGCGAGGCCCAACGGGCCGTGGCAATCTCCTGGTACAATCTCCGATTCTGCACAGCATTTTTATAGATGGTACCGGGAGATTGCCGCGTCGCCTAACGGCTCCTCGCAATGACACGGTTATTTTGGCAGGTTGCGCCGATTTGAACAGACCGACAAATTGTAATTTGAACGGACAAAAGGACGCGTTTCGCAACGCGCCCTTTTTATTCGGCAGGCTGGGTTTCTTCCTCTTCCGTAATCAAGAAATTGCTGACGCAGTACAGAACCTGGCCATTATACTCTACCCGCGACCAGCCCACATCCGTATTGATGCCAGTACGGGTGATATACTCGCCATTTTTCAGCTGGGCAACCACCTGGGAATCAACATGCTCCACACTGGGCAGCGTCCGCAGGTTCACCACATCCTTGGCAGTAACCTGCTCATTGACAGGTGTAAACGGGGTCTGGATCTCCGGCCCCGGCGGTGTTAAATCGGTGGTGAGCAAACTGGAGACAGCATAATACACGTTCCCGTTAAATTCCAGTTTTGACCATCCGTAATCGCTGACAGCAATGCGGGTAGCCGTTTCACCGTTTTTTAAAGTATAAAGGATCCTGCTGTCCTCCCCCTGACTGGGAATATCCCGCAGATTGGTCTCGTCCTTTGCCGTAACGGTTTCTCTGACCTCACGGAAATTCATCTGAGCATCCCAGTCGGGCTTTTCAACGCCCGGAGCAGAAGGATCGGCAGGTGTTTCCGGTTCGTCATAACCAAAGTATGCGATATTCATATCTACACTCCCGGAAATACCGGGAACCGTACCGTTTGCCGTGTACTGCCACATGGCATGTACGCCGGTATAGTCAGACTTTTCTGTCTGGGGATAGGCAGAAGCGGGATACTGAGCCACCCAGATTTTGTACTGACTTTCGATCCGGGAGGTTTCCCATTGCGCCTGACCCTGCAGCTCACTCCTGGAGGCATAGAACATAGGGGTATAGCCCGCATCCTGAATGGCTTTCAGAAATGTCAGCGCAATATCCGTTCGTTGGCTTTTTGTCAAGCCGTTCTGGCGGTTTTCCGGATCGGAAAAGCCCTCACAGTTGTAGGCCACCGGGTATGTAATGCTGTACTGGGCAATCTGATCTGCCACCCAGGCCGCTTCTTCCCCGGCCTCCGCCTCTGATACGGCAGTAGAAAAGAAATAGACACCAATCCGGATGCCGTATTTCTGGGCCTCCTGCATATTGTACTTTCCGTTGCTGTCCGCCACGATTTTGCCGTCCACCAGTGTGCGGTAGCCCACACGAATCATGGCAAAGTCAACACCCGCCTGGGCCACCTGTTCCCAGTCGATGACACCCTGGTATTTTGACACATCAATGCCAAATGTGATCTGATCGGTTTCTGTTTCATCCTTTGGTACTGTGTTTGACGCACCTCCCTGGTTCGGGGTTTCGGGATCCTCCGCCGGTGGCTGAACGGAGGGTACCGTGGTTGCCGGAGGTTGGGCAGTCGCCGGCGGTACCGTGGTGACCGGAGGACTGGTCGTTGCCGGCGGTGCTGTTGTGGTAGTTGCCGGTGACTGCGTCTGTACAGGAGCGGTGGTGGTTATGGGCGGAGCCGTAGGGCTCGGCTCCCCGCTGCCGCCCGAAAGGCTCAAAGCCACTGTCAGAATAACCAGCATGAGAAATGCTGCCGTGGCAATCAGCGCTGCTGTCAGCCACTGTTTTCTGCCCCACTCTGTCAATCTCCGCAACAAATCACCTTCTTTCGCGTTTCTCTCATTATACCATACGCCGCCGTGAAATGGAAGTCCCAATTCACAAGCAGGGGTGCACCCGCAAAGCGCACCCCTGCCGCTATACTGTTATTTCACCTTATGCTCGCCCTTGGCGGTGCTGCGCAGGCCGATCTCCGTGCCATTGCGCAGCCTTGTGATATTCTCCCTGTGCTTGTAGAGGATCGCAGCCGTTGCGATCAGCAGGATCAGCGCCAGCACAATGCTTTGGTTGGCGATCCCCAGCCACACCGGCACTGTCGCGATGGTCGTGAAAGTTCCCAGTACCAAATAATCCGTAACCAATGTGATCAGCACCACTGCCGCCAAAATCACCAGCGCCATTTTCCAGTTCAGCGCCAAGGCCATGCCCAGATACGGCGCAAAGCCCTTGCCGCCTTTGAATCTCAGCCAGAAGGGGAAGATATGCCCCAAAACGCAGGCCACCCCCGCCGCAGCACCCGCATATTCCAGCCCGGGAAACAGCAGTTCTGCCAGTAAGACCGCAAGCACAGCCTTGCCGATATCGTGTACGCCCACCGCGATCCCCGGGCCCCAGCCCAGCACAATGGCCGCATTGGAGGTGCCCAGATTGCCGCTGCCGCGCTCACGCATATCCACCTGCTTGTGCTTTGCTATGTAATAGGCCATGTTGGAGCTTCCGACCAGATACGCAGCCAGGATCACGATCAGGTATCCCATGGGCACACCTCCATTTCTTAAGAATTCCTTAAGTTATTATTGCAGATTTTCCGAAAAATGTCAATAAAAAACAGCGCCGGCTTCTGCCGGCGCTGTCATGTTACATAGTATAATTGTCGAAATAACCCTGCACCAGGATAATGGGCGTGCCCTTGTCACCGGAGCCGGAGGTCAGATCGCACAGAGAGCCGATCAGATCCGTCAGGCGGCGGGGGGTAGTGCCCTGAGATGCCATGGAGCCTGCCAGATCGCCCTTTTCCCGGATCCGCTGCTCGATGGCCTTCTTCAGCTCTTCGCCGCTGAGATCAGCAAAGTCGTTATCTGCCAGATATTTCAGCTTCAGCTCGTTGGGTGTGCCCTCCAGACCGGGGGTATAGGCAGGGGAAACAATGGGGTCAGCCAGCTCCCAGATCTTGCCGACGGGATCCTTAAATGCGCCGACACCGTAGACCATGACCTCGATATGCTTGCCGGTCCGCTCCAGCAGCTGCTTCTGGATGCTCAGCACCAGATCATCACAGGCATTGGGGAACAGCTTGATGGTGGATTCGGTGGACTTGTTGGAGCCCAGCAGGCCGTACTTTTCGTTGTAGCCACTGCCATCCACGCTGTGATTCAGAATGTCATCCATGCCGCAGATCCGCTCACCGCCGTTGGCAAGCAAAATGCGGTGGGTACGGGCGCGGGTGTGGATATCGCAATGGAGCACATTCTTGGTGTAGTTCAGAATCACGCGGGGATTATTGGCAAAAATGATCTCTGCCTCGGCGCCCTCTTCCCGGATCAGATCGCCGTAGTACTTCACATAGTCCACCAGCGTAAAGGGGTGCAGATTCTCACCGAAGAGCTTGCGGTATTCCTTCTCGGTCAGCACATCGGAGTAAGGATTCACGCCCGCTTCATCCAGCTTATCCAGAGAAACCAGCTCATTACCCACTTCGTCGGAGGGATAGCTCAGCATCAGCACGACCTTCTTGCTGCCCCGGGCAATGCCACGCAGGCAGATAGCAAACCGGTTACGGGACAGAATGGGGAAAATAACACCCACAGTCTCGCCGCCCAATTTTTCCTTTACATCCTTGGCAATGGCATCGACGGATGCATAGTTACCCTGTGCGCGGGCAACAACAGATTCCGTAACCGCCACGATATCCCGGTCGTTCATGGGGAAGCCTTCCCATTCGGCAGCTTCCAGAACGCTGTCCACCACGATCTTCGCCAGATCATCACCCTCACGGATAATGGGGCAGCGAATGCCTCTTGATGTGGTTCCGACTTTTCTTTCCATACAGTAACCTCATTTCCCGAAATGCGGCAGTATGCCCACTTCGGCTAGAATAAACACGACAACAATGTTATACCGCACCTTACTCCGTTTTTCAATCATTATTTTGAAATTTTTCGTTTTTATACGAAATATTGTAGAATCCAACAATCTTTTCTGCTGGAAACAGCGCAAATTCTCAATTGAAATTCACACTTTTTCTCTTTACTTCTCCCGCAGAAAGTGGTATAATAGCTAAAATAACCTGTAACACAGTCCGGCAGCTTCCGCTGCCGGACTTTATTTTTCCCCAAAAAAGGCAACCGCAACCGCTCCGGGTCCTGCATGGGTGCCCACCACACTGCCAATGACCGTATATGGCAGCTGCTCCCGGTTTCCGTCCCAAAGGGCCGCGCTGTCGCGGATATACTTCTGCAGCAGCACATCCGAAAGTCCGGTATAGCCCAAAAGCAAGGGGCGGGAAAAATCCACTCCTCCGGCGTCCTGAATTTCCTTTACCAGCAAATTATTGGCCTGCTTGGAACCTCTGACTTTGCCCAGCATCTTGATTTCGCCGCCGTCCAGCCCGACTACCGGCTTGATGGATAGCAATTCGCCGGCAAAGGCTACCGTCTTTGAAATGCGGCCGCCCTTTTTCAGGTATTCCAGCGTATCCAGCATTGCCAGCACATGGATCCTCTGCTTCTGCTGTTCCAATTCTGCCGTGATCTGTTCCGGCATCATCCCCTTGTCGATCAGCTCCAGCCCATACTCTGCCAGTATGCCGGCTCCGATGGCAACGGAGCCGCTGTCGATCACAAACACCTTTCCGGGAAAATCCGCGGCTGCTGCCACAGCGCTCTGGTATGTTCCGGAGAGCTTGTGCGACAATGTAATGACGATCGCCGTCTCTCCCGCATCCACAGTTTCCTGAAACACCTGCTCAAAGGCATACGGTGTTGCCTGGCTGGTGGTGGGAAGCACATCGCTCTCCACCAGCTTTTCATAAAACTGCGTATTGGTGATATCCACACCGTGGACATATTCTTCCTCACCGAAGCAGATGGTCAGCGGCACGACAGTCAACCGCTCCGCTACCTCAGGGGTAGTATCTGCCGTAGAATCCACGATCATTCTGATTTTCATAGTGTATCCTCCTCATTTTTGCTTTCCAGGCCATCCCGGCAGATGGTTTGCAGATTGTCCGCGATCCGGTCCAGCGCCGCATACAGGATCCTTCTGTCCCCATCCGTCAAACCGCTGCCTGCCTTATCCACAGCCAGAACCGTGCGTCCTTTCACCTTCGCCGTTACCTGAGCACCGCAGTCGGTAAGGCACAGCAGTGCCCGGTATATGCCGGAGCCCTCCGACTTGCGGCATACCATACCTGCCTGTTCCAGCTCTGCCACGGTTCGGGAAATGGCTGCTTTGTCTTTCTCGCACAGTTTGCCCAATTTCGCGGCCGTGATGCCCTCGGGATACTGCTGCAGTGCCAGCAGACAGGCTACATGGGCGCTTTTCAGGCCGTAATTGCCCATCTCCTGCCGCTGGATCTTCTGGATGCTTTGATAAATACGGAACACAGAAGCTGTGAACTGCTCAAATCTGTCTGTCATATGACTGCCCCTTTCGGATGTTGATTCGTCAACATCTATAGGTTACCACAACTTTGTTGACTTGTCAACGTCTTATCATTCTGCTTACCATCCTTTTACCGGGTGGATATTGTCTTTTTCAAAAAATCTGCTATAATGATATAAATTATGTATTTCCACCAGAATTGGGGAGGATCTCTATGAACATTATCATCGCAGGCGGCGGAAAAGTGGGTTTCACCCTTGCCCGGCAGCTCTCCGCGGAAAAGCACGATATTACCATCATCGACTCTAACCAGCAGGTGCTCCATTCCGGTATGGAGCGATTTGATGTAATGGCGGTCCACGGCAACTGCGCTTCTATGGAAACGCTGCTGCAGGCCGGTGTAAAAGAAGCGGATCTGCTGATTGCCGCCACCAACGCCGACGAAGTGAATCTGCTGTGCTGCACCACCGCCCACGGAATCAATCCAAAATTACATACCATCGCCCGGATCCGCAACCCGGAGTATACCGAGCAGATCTACGCTATGCGGGATGTATTTGCCCTTTCTATGGCCATCAATCCGGAGCGGCAGGCTGCCACCGAGATTCACCGGCTCCTGAAATATCCCGGCTTCCTTCGCCGTGATATCTTTGCCAAGGGTCGAACGGAAATCGTGGAACTGCGCATTGACAGAGACAGCAAACTTCTGGGCGTCCAGCTGGCAGATATGCACGGCATTATCAAATGCCGGATCCTGAT
The DNA here is from genome assembly GCA_045576415.1 of Faecousia sp. Taxonomy (GTDB): domain Bacteria; phylum Bacillota; class Clostridia; order Oscillospirales; family Oscillospiraceae; genus Faecousia. The sequence continues at coordinate 14,687 of JAZNGJ010000005.1, forward strand.
CTGCGCCGTTCTGCGCAACGGTACAGCACTGGTTCCCAACAGTGGCTCTTTCACCTTCCAGGAAGGCGATCGGGTCTTTGTAACCGCACCCACCCGTGATCTGACAACGCTGCTGAAAAATCTCGGCATCCTTACACGCAGAGCCAGAAGAGTCATCCTCTGCGGTGGCGGACGGGTCAGCTATTATCTGGCGGACATGCTGCAAAAGGACGGTATCACAGTTCAGCTTATTGAAAGCAATATGAACCGCTGCCGTTCCCTTGCGGCACAGTTACCGGATGTCAGTGTGGTCCACGGTGATGCCACCGACCATGCGCTTCTGGAGGATGAAGGCCTTGCCACCTGTGACGCATTGGTGACTTTGACCGGCATGGACGAGCTGAACATGATCATTTCTCTTTACGGAAGCTCCAGGAAAATTCCGCAGGTCATCACCAAGCTTGGTCAGGCCGAAAACCGGAATATTATCGACAGTCTGGCTCTGGGCAGTATCGTCTGTCCCAAGGAACTGTGCTGCAACACCATTATCCGCTATGTCCGCGCCATGCAGAATCAAACCGGTGCAGCCATTTCCGTCCACGCCATTGCAGATGGGCAGGTCGAAGCCATGGAGTTCCTAGTGGATGAAAACACAAAAAACTGCGGCATTCCTTTGAAGCATCTCAATCCCCGTGCCAATGTTCTGATCGCCAGCATTACCCATGGCTCCAAGACCGAGATCCCCAACGGCGATTCCATGTTCCATCAGGGTGACACAGTGGTAGTCGTCACCAGCGGCCGCGGTGTTTTGCAGCAGTTGAATGACATCTTTACATAAGCGGAGGCAGCCTTATGAATTATAAAATGATGGGGCGGTTTTTCTCCCAGATCCTGGCTATCGAAGCCGTATTTATGATACCGGCTTTGATCATCAGCCTCGGCAGCAGCGAATGGGCTGCCGTGCAGGGATTTGCTGCCGCACTTGGTATCATTCTTCTGGTTTCGGGGCTTCTGTTTCTGCTCTGCCGGAAGGCATATAACACCCTCAATGCCCGGGAGGGCATGGTGTGCGTAGGCATCAGTTGGATCATTTTGAGTCTTTTCGGCTGTCTGCCCTTTTTCTTTTCCGGTGAGATCCCCCACTATGTTGATGCCCTTTTTGAGATCGTTTCCGGCTTTACCACCACCGGTTCTTCGGTTGTTGCCAATGTAGAAGGTCTGTCCAAAGGCAACCTTTACTGGCGCAGCTTCAGCCACTGGCTGGGCGGCATGGGCGTTCTGGTGTTTCTGCTGGCAGTCAACCCCGGTGACAGCAAAGGCTCCGGCTTCACCATGCACCTGCTGCGGGCAGAAAGCCCCGGCCCCGATGTGGGCAAACTGGTTCCAAAAATGCGCAAGACCGCGGCGATCCTGTACTTGATCTATATCGGACTTACTGTTGTAAACATTTTGTTTTTGCTGTTCGGCAAAATGCCGCTGTTTGACGCTGTCTGCACTGCCTTCGGCACAGCCGGCACCGGCGGTTTCGGCATCAAAAACGATTCCTTGGCAGGTTACAGTCCCTATATTCAGAATGTCACCACTGTATTTATGCTGCTGTTCGGTATCAACTTCAGCTGCTACTATCTGATCCTGCTGCGGCAGTTCAAGAGCGTATTCAAAGATGAAGAGCTGCGTCTGTACCTCGGCATCGTGCTGGGCAGCATTTTGCTGATCGTTTTGAATCTGCGGGGATTTTACGGCACCTTGGAAGAGGCCATCCGTCATGCGGCATTTCAGGTCTCCAGTATCATCACCACCACCGGCTATGCCACCACTGATTTTGATCTTTGGCCAAGCTTTTCCAAAATGATCCTGATGGCGCTGATGATGGTCGGTGCCTGTGCCGGTTCCACCGGCGGCGGCATGAAGGTTGCCCGTGTCCTGCTGCTGATGAAGAGCCTGCGCCGCAATATCCGCAAAGTCCTGCATCCCAATTCCGTTCAGGTGATCCGCAATAACGGCAGCGTTGTGGACGAAAAGATCCTGGATAACACCAATGCATATCTGGCTGCCTATGTGATCATTATGGTGGTCAGTGTGATCCTGATCTCACTGGACGGTTTCTCTCCTACCACCAACATCTCGGCGGTCTTCGCCTGCTTCAATAACATCGGCCCCGGTCTGGATGCCGTTGGTCCCACATGCAATTTTGCCGGTTTCAGCGTCTTTTCCAAACTTGTGCTGATCGCGGATATGCTGGCAGGCCGTCTGGAGATCTTCCCGATCCTGGTCCTCTTCTCCAAACGCACCTGGAAACATTCATAAAATAACAAGGACGCGTCCAAGACGCGTCCTTGCTTTTATCCTTTATACTTCGGCTCACAGGTCAGATTCACACCCAGCCGTTTGAACACCTTTTCATCCACCGGAGAAAGAATCACCGAAGAATGGACTTCACAGCCCCGCAGCTTGCTCAGCTGCTCCATGGCAAATTCCGCCGTGGGATTGGTAGCCGCGCTGATGGACAGTGCGATCAGTGTTTCATCCGTATGCAGCCGGGGATTCCGGTTGCCCAGATGGTCCACCTTCAAATGCTGGATCGGATCAATAGCCACCGGAGAGATCAGATGCAGCTCATCCGGCATGCCGCCCAGCGCCTTCAGCGCATTCAGCAGCAGCGCTGCGGAAGCACCCAGCAGATTGGAAGTCTTTCCGGTAACGATCCTGCCGTCTGCCAATTCCATAGCAGCTGCCGGCCGGCCGGTTTCCGCTTCCTTCTCCAGCGCGGCTGCCACCACACGGCGGGTAGCAACATCCACACCGGCCTTGCGCATCAGCAATTCCAGCTTCGGGATCACATCGTCAGAGAGCTTGCCCTGCTTTTGATCGCACAGAGCGGCATAATACCGGCGAATGATCTCCTGCCGGGATGCTTCAATAGCAGCCTCATCGTCGATGATACAGTTGCCCACCATGTTGACACCCATATCCGTCGGGGATTTATAGGGGCACTGACCCAGCAGCTTTTCAAACATGGCAACCAGCACAGGAAATGCTTCCACATCCCGGTTGTAATTCACCGTCGTCTGGCCATAGGCTTCCAGATGGAACGGATCGATCATATTCACATCGCTGAGGTCGGCAGTCGCAGCTTCGTAAGCAAGGTTCACCGGATGATTCAGCGGCAGATTCCACACCGGGAAGGTCTCAAACTTGGCATAGCCCGCCTTCATGCCCCGCTTGTGCTCGTGGTACAGCTGGCTCAGGCAGGTTGCCAGCTTTCCGCTTCCGGGACCCGGCGCGGTGACCACCACCAGCTCCCGGCTGGTTTCGATATAATCATTTCGGCCAAAGCCTTCGTCGCTGACAACATACGAGGTGTTGGAAGGATAGCCCTCGATGGCATAGTGGTGATAGACCTTCACGCCCATGCCTTCCAGGCGGGACTGGAAGGCTTTCGCCGCAGCCTGCCCATTGAAGCGAGTCAGCACCACACTGGAAACATACAGGCCAAAGTCCCGGAATACATCAATGAGGCGGATCACATCCCGGTCATAGGTAATGCCCAGATCTCCGCGGACCTTATTCTTTTCAATATCCGCAGCATTGATGGCAATGACCATTTCCACCTGATCCTTCAGCTGGATCAGCATTTTCAGCTTGCTGTCCGGCTGAAAACCGGGCAGGACCCGGGATGCATGATTATCGTCATACAGCTTACCGCCGAATTCCAGATACAGCTTGCCGCCAAACGCACCGATCCGCTGCCGGATATGCTCCGACTGGGTCTGCAGATATTTGTCATTATCAAACGCGATTCTTCCCATGGTCACACCTTCCTTGCAAGCACTACCCGTTTATTGTACTAAATCCGCCGGGAAATAGCAAGTGGCTTTCTCAAATATTCTTTTTCGCCGTTTTCCCCATAAATAACCGATCCTTTCTTGTTTTGTCCGTGTCCTTATGCTACAATGGAAATATCTTCATTACGGAGGTGTCCCATATGGAATTCAATGTAAACCATCCGATCCTGTTTGTGATCGCCGGACTGCTGATTGCAGTGGTTCTTGCCCAGTCCGTCTTTTTCCTTGTTAAGGCCCTGCGCCGCAGCAAGGCGCTGGGCATGGATCAGACAAGGATCCGCAAGACCATCCGCACTGCCGCCATTTTCACCATCGCGCCGGCGGTGGCCATCGTCATCAGTATCATCACCTTAAGCAAAAAGCTGGGTCTGGCGCTGCCTTGGCTCCGCCTCAGCGTCGTCGGCTCCCTGAGCTATGAAACCGTAGCTGCCAGCAACGCACTGCAGGCCATGGGGCAGTCTCTCGGCTCCGGCACCGCGCTGACCGCCCAGCAGTATGTTAATGTTCTGACCGTTATGACCGTATCGATCATGCTGGGCATCTGGCTGGTTCCCCTGATCGGCAAAAAGCTGCAGGGCGGCTTGGAGAGTCTGGGAAAGCGGGATGCAAAATGGGCAGATATTTTCCAAAACTCCCTGTTCCTTGGTATGATCGCCGCGTTCTTGGGCTTCGTATTCTGCGATGTTTCCCGGCTGTGGGATAAAGACGCCCGGTTCGTAACCGAAACGGTTGTGGAAAACGGCGAGGAGATCAAAGTTTCGGTCCCCGTTTCCGCCACCTCCGGTCTGATCCCGGTTTGCGTTATGCTGACATCCGCCGTGATCATGATCATCTGCGGTCTGCTGATGCGAAAGCCTAAGCTGAAGTGGCTCAGTGAGTATGCCCTGCCCATCAGTCTGATTTTGGGCATGGCCTCTGCCATTCCCTTCACCGCGTGGCTTGGTTAAGGAGGTGCACACATGAAAAAGAATATGTCTTACATGGATTCCGTCCACCGCGACGGACGGATCTGGAATCTGACGGTCATGGTCCTGCTGCTGGCTTTTCCTGTGGCTGTTGCCATCCTCTTCGGTGCCAGTCCCGACTGGGGCGCACTGGGTCTGGGTCTGATCGCTACCGCCCCCATGTACTGGGCAGTGGGTGCCATCGAGACCGTCACCTTTGTTCCCATGCTGGGTGCCGGCGGTTCCTACTTAAGCTTCGTCACCGGTAATATCTCCAATTTGAAGCTGCCCTGCGCGCTGAACGCGCTGGAGCAGAACGGTGTCAGCGCCAACAGCGAAGAGGGTGAAGTGATCTCCACCATTGCCATCGCCACCTCCAGCATCGTTACCACCGTCATTATCATCATCGGTGTCATCTGCATCGCGCCTTTGACCCCCATCCTCAGCGCGCCGGTGCTGCAGCCTGCCTTTGAGCAGATCCTGCCCGCCCTCTTCGGCGGTCTGGGCGTTGCCTTCGTCAGCAAAAATTGGAAGCTGTCTCTGGCCCCCATTGCCTTGATGCTGGTGCTGTTCATTTTCGTTCCTGCGCTGGATTCCGGTACTGTCGGCATTATGGTGCCCGTTTCTGCCCTGTTTACCATCGGCGTCGGCAGAATTCTGTATAAAAGAGGTGTTCTGTAATGGGTTACGCGATCCTCGGATTGGTCATCGTGTTTTTTGCGGTGATCCTGCTGCGCACGCTGGCCTTCAAGCCCAAGGCGCAGCCCGCTGTTTCCGATGAACCGGCAAATTTCGACGAAAATGCCGCGGTCTCCGCTTTGGGTGCCCTCGTCAAATGCAAGACCGTCTCCCGTAACGATCCCTCCCAGGAGGATGAGGTCGAATTTCAAAAGCTCATTGATCTTCTGCCCGGGCTGTATCCCAAGGTTTTTGAGGTCTGCTCCCTCCAGCAGCTTCCCGACCGGGCGCTGCTCTTCCGCTGGCCCGGCAAAAATGCAGGTGATCCCGCCGTCATGATGGCCCACTATGATGTGGTCCCCGTGGACGAGAGCAGCTGGGAAAAGCCGCCCTTTGATGCCATCATTGAGTACGGTGTCATGTGGGGCCGGGGCACGCTGGATACCAAAGCCACCTTTAACGGTGTGCTCTCCGCTGCCAACCATCTGATCGGTCAGAGTTTCGTTCCGGAGCATGATGTATACTTCGCTTTCTCCGGCGGCGAAGAGGTCAACGGCAAGGGCGCGCCCAATATTGTGGATTATTTTGAAGCCAACGGTATTACCCCCGCCATGGTAGTGGACGAAGGCGGCGCCGTGGTGGAAAATGTTTTCCCCGGTGTCAAAGAGCCCTGCGGACTTATCGGCGTTGCGGAAAAGGGCATGATGAACGCCCAGTTCCGCACCCTGTCCGCCGGCGGTCACGCCTCCGCCCCCAAGCCCCATACGCCTGTGGGTATCCTTTCCGCCGCCTGCAAAAAGGTGGAGGATCATCCCTTCAAAATGCACCTTACCAAGCCCGTTGCGGAAATGTTCGATACTCTGGGCCGCCACTCCACCTTCCTGTACCGGATGATCTTTGCCAATCTCTGGTGCTTCGGCTGGGTGCTGGATCTGCTGGGCAAGACCGGCGGCGGCGAAATGAACGCCTTGCTTCGCACCACTGTGGCCTTTACCCAGATGGAGGGCAGCTCTGCCCGGAATGTGATCCCGCCGGAAGCAAAGATGGTTGCCAATATGCGTCTGAATCCTGCCGACAGCGTAGAGGGCGCACTGGCCTACCTGCGCAAGACCGTGGGCAATGAGGCAGTGGAAGTCACAGCACTGGAATCCTTCGAGCCCAGCCGGGTATCCCGCACCGACTGCGAAGGCTGGGATAAGGTGGCAGCCGCCGTGGCAGAAACCTGGCCCGGCTGCATCGTTTCCCCCTACCTTATGGTGCAGTGCTCCGACTCCCGCCACTATGGCCGGATCTCCGACAGGGTCTACCGTTTCTCCGCCATGGATCTGACCTCCCAGGAGCGTGCCACCATTCACGGCAACAACGAGCGGATCCGTTTGGAGACCATCTGCAAGGCCGTTTCCTTCTATATTCATTTGCTTCGCAAATGCTAACACCACAAGAGGATGCACCAATGCATCCTCTTGCTGCATTTTGCCGTGAGAATGGTACATTCTGCGTCGGAATCCGCATTGTTTTCCAAAATCGGTTATGGTAAAATACAAATAATCAATCCCATGCACATGAGGTGAGCAGTATGCAGTATTTAGGTATTCCATATGAAATCAAAAACATTCCCGAGCTGGATCCGGGCTACATCCCTTTCGGCGTTTGGGTGGAGAACTATCTGAAGAATGCCTCCAAGCCCATTTCCATCGCTGTGGAGCGGGAGCAGGGGCAAACTTCCGTCCATCACACCAGGATTTACGGCACTGCCGAAATGGCGGATGCTGACTACCGGTTTTTGGAGCGCTATGTAAAATTTCTCCTGTGGTCCATCGGCGGCTTCCGGGTATCCGTCTGCGGCTGCTCGGCGCTTGCCCAGCGGCTGCAGAAAGCCTATACCCCCGAGGGCGAGCGGGCCTTTGACTATGACTTTTTCCAGAAGCTTTACGAGCGTCCTCTGGAGATCGTGGATCTCCCCCTAAGCGACTGCCCCGACGCAGATGAAACTCCCAGACCCATCGGCGGTCATCTGGAAGGCTGCCGCATCGGCTTTGACGCCGGTGGCTCCGACCGGAAGGTTTCCGCCGTCATCGACGGCAAAGTGGTCTACTCCGAGGAAGTTGTCTGGCATCCCAAGAAGAATCCCGACCCCAACTACCAGTATGAAGGCATTCTGGATTCCTTCCGGACTGCCGCTTCCAAAATGCCCCGGGTGGACGGCATCGGCGTTTCCTCTGCCGGCGTATTCATCGGCAACGCGCCCATGATCTCCAGCATTTTCTACTGCGTGCCCAGATATCGGTGGGACGAGGTCAAGACCGTTTTCGACCGTGCCGCTGCCCAGATCGGCGATGTGCCCATTGTGGTAGCCAACGACGGCGACGTTTCCGCACTGGCCGGTGCCATGGGCATGAACTGCGGCTCTATTATGGGCCTTGCCATGGGCACCAGCGAAGCGGTGGGCTATGTGGATCAGGAGAAGAATGTTCTTGGCTGGATCAACGAGCTGGCCTTTGCCCCTGTGGATCTGAATGAATGCGCCATGCAGGATGAATGGTCCACGGACTTTGGTGTGGGCTGCAAATATTTCTCTCAGGATGCCGTCATTAAGCTCGCCAAGCCTGCCGGCATCGAGCTGGACGAAGCCCTCAGCCCCGCCGAAAAACTGAAAGTCGTGCAGGCTCTGATGGCAGAAGACGATCCCCGGGCTGCAAAGATTTTTGCCGATATCGGCAAGTACCTTGCCTATACTGTCGTCCTCTATGCCCAGTTCTATGATCTGCGGCATCTGATGCTGCTGGGCCGAGTCATGTCCGGCAAGGGCGGCGATTTGATCCTCAGCACCTGCCAGCGTGTTTTGAAGGAAGAGTATCCTGCCCTCTATGAAATGGTGGAGGTCATGCTTCCCGATGAGAATACCCGCCGGGTAGGCCAGAGCGCTGCCGCAGCCAGCCTGCCTGCTTTGAGAAAATAAAATGGAGGCAGCACCACCGTGCTGCCTCTTTACCCGAAGGAGCGATACTATGTTTTACAAAAACGCCCGCATTTTTACATCCGATCACCAGTTTCGAATCGGCGCATTCGAGGTCAAAGACGGCCGTTTCGGTGCGATTTTGCCAATGGAAGTTCCGGAAGATGCCATCGACCTGCAGGGCGCGACCGTGATCCCCGGCCTGATCGATGTCCATAATCACGGCAACTCCGGCTGCGATTTTTCTGACGGTGACTACGAGGGCCTGAAGAAAATGGCCGCTTATCTTGCCAAGAGCGGCATTACTTCCTTCGCCCCCGCATCCATGACTCTGCCTTACGATGTGCTGGAAGCTGCATTTGCCACCGCCCGCCGGCTGGCAGACGAAGCTCCCGAGGGTCACTCCCGGCTCATGGGCATCCAGATGGAGGGCCCTTACTTCTCCGAAAAGAAAAAAGGCGCCCAGAACGGTGCTTATCTCAAAAATCCCGACTTTGACGGCTTCCAAAAGCTCTTTGACGGCTGCGGCGGCTTGGTTCGGATCGTGGATGTGGCACCGGAACTGCCCGGTGCGGCGGAATTCGTGGAAAAAGCAAGCAAGCTGTGCACCGTTTCCGTTGCCCACTCCGATTCCGATTACGATCACGCCAAAGAAGCCTTTGCCCGTGGCGCGACTCATCTGACCCACCTGTACAATGCCATGCCCGGCATCCACCACCCCAATCCCGGCGTGATCCCCGCCGCGGCAGAAAATCCCCATGTCCGTGCCGAACTGATCTGCGACGGCATGCACATCCACCCGGCATCTGTCCGCCTTGCTTTTTCTATCTTCGGCGGCGAGCGGATGATCCTTGTCTCCGACGCGCTGCGCTGCTGCGGCATGCCCGACGGTGAATACGAGCTGGGCGGCCAGCCGGTATTCCTTGCCGGCGGCGTCGCAAGGCTTGCCGACGGCACGCTGGCAGGCTCTGCAACCAATCTTTTCGACTGCATGAAAAACGCCATTCTCTTCGGCATTCCCGAAGCTGATGCCGTCCGTGCCGCCACTGCCAACCCTGCCTGCGCCCTGGGTGTTTCCGATCTGGTGGGCTCCATCGCCACCGGCAAGTACGCGGACTTTATCATCTGCCGCAGCGACTATACCGGAAAGCGCGTTTTCATCGGCGGCAAAGAAATTTAATTTTCGGAAAACAGTAGCATAATAGAGCTGGGGATGCTATAATATCCCCAGCTTTTTCATGTTTTGAGGTGTCTATGTTCCAGAAATTCATTGGCGATAAGACTTTCTACCGCAGGGTAGCCGGTGTTGCCGTTCCCATCGTCATTCAAAATACCATTACCAATTTTGTATCTCTGCTGGATAACATCATGGTAGGGCAAGTCGGCACCCTGCAGATGAGCGGTGTCGCCATCGTTAACCAGCTGATGTTCATCTTCTACCTGTGTATTTTCGGCGCTATGGCCGGTGCCGGCATCTTTACTGCCCAGTTCCATGGCTCACAGGATCATGAGGGCATCCGCAGAACCTTCCGCTTTAAGCTGATGGCAGGTCTGCTGCTTGCAGCAGGCGGCATTGTGCTCTTCCTGTTCGCCGGAACGCCGCTGATCAGCCTGTATCTGCAAAGCGACAGCAGCCCTTCCGACGCAGCGCAGACCCTTTCCCACGGCCTCAAGTATCTGCACATGATGCTGCTTGGCCTGATCCCCTTTGCCATCTCCAATGCCTACGCCAGCTCCTTGCGGGAAACCGGAAAGACCACCGTTCCCATGATCGCCGGAGTCTGCGCGGTGCTTGTCAATCTGGCGCTGAATTATGTTCTGATCTTCGGTCACTTTGGGGCCCCTGCCATGGGTGTCCGGGGCGCGGCTCTGGCAACGGTGATCTCCCGGTTTGTGGAGCTTGCCATCGTGGTCATCTGGACCCACCGGAATCCCCAAGCAAACCCTTTCATTACCGGCGCTTTCCGCTCACTGTACATCCCCGGCGCACTGCTGAAAAATATCCTCATTAAGGGAATGCCCCTGCTTCTGAATGAGTTCCTGTTCGCCACCGGCACCGCCCTTGTCAACCAGTGCTATTCCACCCGGGGTCTGGATGTGGTGGCAGCCACCAACATCAGCAATACCATCTATAACCTTGCCAGCGTGGTATATCTCTCCATGGGCAGCGTCATTGGCATTATCATGGGGCAGATGATGGGAGCCGGTTCTTCCAAAGAAGAAGTCCGCAGCAGCCACCGCAAGCTCACCGCCCTGGCAGTGGGATCCTGTGCCGTTTTCAGTCTGTTTCTGCTGGCGATCTGCGTCCCCTTCCCTAAAATCTACAATACAACAGACGCCGTTCGCACCCTTGCTACGCAGTTGATCATCGTTTCCGCAGCGGTCATGCCCCTGCATGCCTATATCCACGCGGTGTATTTTGCCATGCGCTCCGGCGGTAAGACCATGATCACCTTTTTCTTCGACTGCGGTTCTATCTGGCTGGGTAGCCTGCCGCTGGCTTACTTTCTGAGCCGTTTTTCGGCAGTTCCCATCGTGCCCCTGTTTATCCTCTGCTCCTGTGTGGAGCTGATTAAGTGTGTCATTGGTTTCTTTATCATCCGCAGCGACTCGTGGATCCGGAACCTGACCAGTCTATAAGATAAAAAGACCGCCCGAAGGCGGTCTTTTTTACTTCAGCATAAAGCTGTTGTTCAGCACCAAGGTGCTGTACAGGAACAGTACATCCTGCCCGTGGAAGTCCAGGAACCGATCCAGCATCTGGCTGGAAATGTAACGGACATCCACCAGGGTAACGGTTTTATAGCCCTGCGCCAGCAGGGGCACCATAGAACTGCCGAAGGAATCCCGGAATACGATCAGCTCCTTATCTGTCTGGGCGTTGGGATTCTCGATCCGCAGCAGCGATACCGGGCCGGACAGGTACACTTCATAAAGATCCTTCCCCTCCAGCTTCTGCAGGTCGTAAATATCGGTGTAGGCGTTGGTTTCATAATTGAACACCTTGCAGCCATCCAGCAGGTCGCTTTCCATGGTATACAGGGTATCCGGCTCCATAGGCAGCGCCGCCTGCCCGTAATAAACGCCGTAGAAGGGCTTTTCCGCCTTATTTAGGCGGTAATCCTCCGCCTTGGGTGCGGGAACCCCCATGGCATTACAAAGCCGCTGCGCCGCCGCCAGAAGCCGCTCCTGCCGCCAGTGGGTATCGGTATGATAGTAGTCATCAATGGTCAGACTGCTTGTCAGATCGATATGCTCGGCATAGGGCATTCCCTGCTGAACAGACAGCATCAGTTTTTCATAATCCAGCGACGGATAACCCAGCTTGTCTGCCAGATAGTAGTTCTTATCCGGCACCACCGCGGCATACACCTTGGAACCCTGCAAATATTTCTCCCGAATATTGCCAAACACCTGCAGCGCATGGGCAAGGGATTTTTCGTTCAGCGGATACTCCAGCTTGGCGGCATAGCCGTCGGACAGATAGATATCATTATTGTCCCGCTGGCCCAGTACATAGTAGTGGACACCGGCCTTCAGCTTCCGGAAGCTGTCCCGCAAAGGAAACTGATCCAGCGTATAGTCCTCGAAATCCGTCATAAATGAGCCGTCCAGCAGCTTTTCCGCGGAAATATCCGGAAACTGCGCCAGTTCCCGGCGCTCAGAGTCAGATGCGGCGTCCGCAGGCCGCAGCCACGCGGTCGCCGCCAGTAAAAGCCACACTGCCCCAACGGCAGCCATGGCAATCATATTCCATTTATTTTTCTTCATAGCATCCTCCTAAAACCGGAAATACAGGAATGGATTGAAGGAGCCATCCACCAGATACGCCGTGCACACCAGCAGCAAGGCCATGGCGGTTACCAGCCGCAGCACAGCAGATGTCCGGGGCTTTTCCTGCAGCCGCACGGCGCAATTGCGCACCAGCGGCGTTGCGCCGATGATGCCCGCAAGGAACAGCAGAGCGTAGCTTTTCAGATAGTACACGGATTCCACCGTCACCAGCGGCACATTCTGACCGCCGAACAATCCCGAAATATCCTGCCACGCCTGGGCCATGGATTCGGCATTGAAGATGACGAAGCTGATCATCACGACTAAGATCACATAGCCATGCCGCAAAATATTCGGCAGCTTATTCAGCGGCAGCCACTTTTCCAGAAGCAGCAGCACCGCAAACATCAGTCCCCAGACCACAAAATTCCACGCCGCGCCATGCCACAGTCCCGTCAGCATCCACACAACGAAGATATTGAACACCCACCGGCCCCGGCTGACCCGGTTGCCGCCCAGGGGGATATACACATAGTCCCGGAACCAGCCGCCCAGCGTCATATGCCACCGCCGCCAGAATTCCGTCACACTTCTGGAGATATAGGGATAATCAAAGTTCCGGGGAAATCGGAATCCGAAGATCCGTCCCAGTCCCACAGCCATATCGCTGTAGCCGGAGAAATCGAAGTAAATGTGCAGCATAAACGCCCCGGCATACAGCCAGAAAAACAGCACGGACTGCTCCGAAGAATCCCGGAAGATCTCCGTCAGCTCACCAAAGGGATTGGCAAGCAGGATCTTCTTGCCCAAGCCCACCAGAAAGCCGAACAAACCGGCAGAAAAATCGTCCCAGGTGGCCTTTCGATCCTCCAGTTCTCTGGCAATGTCCACATACCGGACAATCGGCCCGGCGATCAGCTGGGGAAACAGGGCAACATAGGTACCGAAATGGATAATATTCCTCTGGGCGCGGGTATCGCCCCGATATACATCCACCACATAGCTCATACACTGGAAGGTATAGAAGCTGATGCCGATGGGCAGTGCCAGCTTCAGCAGCGGAATGCCCATGCCGGTAAGCCGGTTCCAGTTCTCCACCGCGAAATCCGCATATTTAAATACCGCCAGCAGTGCTACGCCGGTAAGGATGCCCGCAGCCAGCCAGATCCGCTTCCAAAGCCTGCTTTCTGCCTTGTCTACTGCCAGACCGCAGACATAAAACAGCACGATGGACGCTGCCATCAGCAGCACATACCGGGGCTCACCCCACGCGTAAAACAGCAGGCTTGCCAGCAGCAAAAGTCCATTCCTCAGCCCCTTGGGCACGATAAAATACAGGATCAATACCGCCGGCAAAAAATAAAACAAGAAGGGAATTCCCGAAAAGAGCATAATGCCTCCCTGATCAAAACATAATTAAGTACCAAGGGGGATAATCCCCCTTGGCTTAGCTTACGATGGCCTCGTCGTACAGAACCTTCGCCTCCGGATAGACTTCTGTCAGCTTATCGGAGAACAGCTTGATGGCATCCGCGCTGCCAAAGACCATGACCATGTAGCCCTCGCCGACATCCGCCATCAGCAATCGGTCAGGCTGGCCGCAGATCCACTGGTTGCTCTGAATGGCATCCCTCCATGCGGCAGACATAGCCTTGGCATCTGTACCTTCCGCGAGCTTCACAGCTACACCGGTAAAGATATTGCTGTTCATCATGTGCACTAGGGATGCCGCCTCCTGAACGGAAGCCAGCTGCTCCTGTGGGATCAGATAACGGGTGGTCATCTCCTCTGCGTTGGTCACATCCAGACCGCCGGGGGCATCACTGACGGAGTTTTCCACTGCACCGCCGTAGGCAGCAAAGCGCTCGTCATCGCCATACTTGTCCCAGATGCTCTGCAAAAGCTGCACCGTTGCCTCTGTGTCCGCTTCGCCGCCTTGCGTACCGGTGGGCGGCACAGTGGTTGTGGGGGGCACAGTGGTACTGGGTGCAATACTGCCCGTGGTATCCTGAGGTACATTGGATCTGCAGCCGGTCAAGACAGAAGCCAGCAGCAGCACAGTCATAACAAAAATTGTAAGTTTTTTCATAATTTTCCTCCGTAATAAAAGGTTCCTTCAAATAATATCCGAATAAGCGCTTATTTATACCCCAATTTACACTTAAAATTTGACAAATTTATTGCAAAACTTAAAAATGTATGTTATCATTTTTTAAAGGGGGAATGGACATGTCACTGAAAATGCCTTCCCACCTGCGCATCAAGTTGATCATTCTGGGCGCTTATGCTTGTCTTTTGCTGTTTTGGGTCTTGATGGATTGGCCCTGCCTGTTTCGCGCAGTCACAGGTATCCCCTGCATTGGCTGCGGCCTCAGCCGGGCATGGCTTGCCGCACTGCAGCTGGATCTTGCCAGCGCATTCCGATACCACCCCATGTTTTGGAGCATTCCGGTGCTTGTGCTGCTGGCTTTTTTTGACGGCAAGCTGCTGCGCAAGGAGCTTTGGAACCGCATCTTTATAATCCTGCTTTTAGCAGGACTGGTTGTTTGTTATATCATTCGTCTTGTGGTTTATCTCAGAGGCGACTTCGCGTACTGAGACCAAATAGATTTTACCCGAATTTCAAGGAGGAAAAAGAGATGTATTGTAAGAACTGCGGAAACACTATGGATGATAATGCTGTCATCTGCGTCAAGTGCGGCTGCGCAAAGGGCACCGGCACTTCCTACTGCCCCAACTGCGGTCAGCCCACCCTTCCCGGCGCTGCTGTCTGCACCAACTGCGGTGTCAGCCTGGCTGCTCCCGCTGCAAATGGTAACTAGAAGAGCAAAATGGCTGCCGGCCTGCTGGGCATTTTCCTGGGCGGCTGGGGTGTTCATAACTTCTATCTGGGTTACACCGGCAAGGCGATCGCACAGATCGTTCTGACCTTCTGCTTCGGTATCGGTGCGATCTGGGGCCTGATCGAAGGCATCATGATCCTGTGCGGCAAGATCTCTACTGACGCAAAGGGCGTTCCTCTGAAGGATTGATTTTTTACATAAGGCAGGCGTGTGAAACACGCCTGCTTTTTTATTCGTCCAGCATGATCTTCAGGATCGTCTTGTCCGTTTCCTTCATGCCCTCCCGGGCAAGCCTGCCCACATTGCTGACCGTTCTGTCGGCGCCCTTGGTCACGATGCCGTCACCGCCGTAGAACTGTTGATTCTCCCAGTACATATCACAGCCCAGAATGCCCGCATCCACTGCTGCGGCGATTTTTGCCGCGCAGGAGGGCTTTGCTCCGTCGCAGATGGTTCCAGACAGAATGGCAATGGCGTTTACCACGGTATGAGCAACCGCATGCCCCTTGCCGCCTTGTAAGTACGCAATGCCCGCACCGGCGCCGCAGCCGGCACTGATGGCGCCGCAGTAAGCAGACAGGCGGCCGATTCCGGTCTTCTGATGTACCGTTACCAGATCACTGAGGGTCACCGCCCGCAGCAGCAGTTCTTCCGAAGCGCCCATTGCCTCGGCATATACGACCACAGGAACGCTGGCTGTGATGCCCTGATTTCCGCTGCCGGAAAGGATGATCACCGGCATCTCACAGCCGCTCATCCGGGCATCGCTTCCGGCGGCGGCATAGGCTGCCGCCTTCTTGGAAAGAAGTGACCCCTGCCGATTGAGGATCACGCTGCCCACATTGGCGCCCCAGTTTCCGCTGAGACCCTCCCGGGCAATGGCCATATTGCAGCGGATCTGCCCGCCTACCAATTCCCGCACGTCCTCCACATCCAGCGCATCCGCAAATTCCACGATCCGCTCGATGGTAAGGCAGGATTTGTCCGTCAGGCGGTCCTCCGAAGACTCTGCCACCGGCAGATCCAGCAGCACTTCCCCGTTTTTCTCCATATGCACCACATTTGTGTGGTGATTGATAATGCGCAGCCGGGCGGTCTGATCGCAGCAGCCCACCGTCAGGTCGATATCGAAGGTCAGATCCGAATCCGATGCCCGAATCTGGGGCGTGACCTTCTGCATAAACGCTTTCAGCTCCGCTCTTTGGCCATCGGACACATTACTGATGACTTCCAGTTCCTTCTCCGCATCGCCTGCCACAATTCCCGCGCAGACCGCAGGGCTGATGCCGTGCATCCCGCCGGTATTGGGCACGATCACGCTCTTTACATTCTTGATAATGTTACCGCTGACCTTCAGCTCCACCCTGTCCGGCAGGCAGCCCAGAAGCTGCCGCACCTTAGCGCCGGCCAGCGCCAGAGCGATGGGCTCCGTGCAGCCCATGGCAGGTTTCAGCTCCTCACGGAGAATATCGATATACTGCTGATAGATCCGATCTCCCTTTTTCACGGCAAATCTCTCCTTATCTGTATCTTTTTCTATTGTATCATCTGCCATGCAAAAAGTAAATGAGGAATCCTGCCTTGCGCCATGTCGAAATCTGTGATAAAATAGCGGTATATACATTGCTTAGGAGGAATCGCCATGAGATCCCGGCTCCATACTGTTTTGCTCCTATGCCTTTTGGCATCGCTCCTGCTGAGCGGCTGCGGACTTTTGCAGCCTGCGCCTACAGACCCGCACCCGGTACAGACCACGCCCCCTCTGACTACCATACCCCCAACCACCGTCC
>JAZNGJ010000006.1:0-15183 GCA_045576415.1 Faecousia sp.
TGGGTGTCAAAGAGCATAAGGAACATCCTTTCGTGTTGTAAATGATCGTTTAGCTTAGTAAGCGGTGCGCTAAAAAAGAAGTATGTCATTGCGAGGGCAGCTATGCTGCCCGTGGCAATCTCCCGGTACCATCTATAGAAATATTAAGCAGGATCGGAGATTGTACCAGGAGATTCCCACGGCCCATTTGGGGCCTCGGAATGACAAGGTAGACGGAAGATAGCCGCATCATTCGTTCTGCTGCTGTAAACGATCATTTATTGCTCAAAAACGGAGAAGCTCCCACGGGGCGTACCCGTGGGAGCTTGGTGCTTAAGACGCTTTCTTTTCGTATTTTCCCTTGCGGTTTTTGTAAGTGGGGTAATAGACAGCAAAGGTGATTGCCGCAAAGATCAGCAGGCAGACCAGGCTGATCTTCCAACCCAAGGCAAATGCCCTGTTTTCATAGGAGAATGCCACGGTGTGCTCGCCCTCGGTGAGCATGACACCGACCATGGCGTTGCCGACTGCGATCACTTCCGCTTCCTTGCCGTCCACGGTAGCCACCCAGTTGCCGTCCTGGGGAATGGAGGTGTACAGCAGGCCGTCCCGGTTGCAGGAAATAGTACCCTCGATATAGGTGTTGCGGAACTCGGTCAGCTTCAGAGTGGAGGCGTTGAGAATATCGTAGCCTCTGCGGAAGACCGCATCGTTGAGGGTTGCGGCACGGATGGTCATATTGCTGGATTCATTTGCTTTGCAGGTGACGTGGATCTCGACCACATCCCCGATCGCCACATCGCAGGCAGAAACCGTCTGGGGCAGGGTGATGCTCTCCGTGAACAGCTGCGTTCCGTTTTTCCATACGGAATAGCTGTTTTTGGCGTTCATATCGATGGCCAGACACAGAAGGCCGTTTCGTTGAATGTTGTAGGTGTATTTAACGGTTCCGCCGGATGCGCTGGCGGTGTAAGCAATGTATCCTGAGGGCAAACGGGAGGAGATTTCCGCACCCGTTCCTTCCACTGTAAAACTGTTTCCGGATGCAAAAGAAAAGACATTGTCCTTGATACCGGTGGCAGCGGTAAAGAGCTTATTCTGGAACAGAAGAGTACCTGTGGAACTGGCTGTAAATTCCAGATCCGCAAGGTCTGCTTCGGCTAAGAAGCCCAGCGGCAGATAGGCGTTGTTTTCCTGCAGGTAAACATTTCCGTAGTGGTGAAGGGTGTCGAAATAAGCGTTTTCTTCCACCCGGCCATCCCGCTCGATCATGTATTTCAGCGCGAAAAACAGATTGGCGACAGGGGAAGTGTCTTCAAAGCAGTAACGGTTGTAGGTGTTCTTGGCACTCAGACCCATGGTTTTTGCAAACTCCGTGACCTTGACGTTGGCGGAGCTGGTGAATGTGCTGATGCCCTTGAAGCTGTTCAGTGCGCCGTCGTTCAGCGTTTGGCTGTGGGTAACTTCCGCCCGATAAAAAAGATTGTCTTCCTCCCGCTCTTTCATATAGCGGACCATGGATGCGGTGTATTCCGTTCCCTTGGGGTAGTTGGCGATATAGGTGCAGGGAAAGTTGACACCGAAGTTTACCATATTGAGGATCAGCTCCAGAACCATGACTGCGGCAAGGACGATCCCTGCGTTGCTTCTGCGGCTGCGGCGATCAGCACAGTATTCCCGGATCTGCTCTTTCTCTGCGTCCTTGGGAATCGGTGTGTCCCAGCGGGCGTATAGATAAATAATAAAATAAAGGAGAAAGAACACCGCGTTGTAGGCGATGAACACGGGCTTTTGCAGATCCTCGGAGCAGAAGATGATCCCCACTGTCAGAATGCCGGCGGCAATGATCTGCCACAGCTTGAACCTGCGCCGCAGCAGGAAAGCGCGGTAGGCCATGTACAGCATCACAAAGCTGAACAGGAAGCTGAAGCGGTAGGGGATCATGTTGGTAAAGTGGAAGCCGTGCCAGATATAGTCCAGCTGCCGGATAATGAAGCTGAGCATAAAGAATACCAGCAGGAATACACAGCAGATCTTGTCACGCAGCTTCACATGGCGGGTGGTAAGGAACAAAAATGCCAGAATGATGGTTCCCACACCGCAGTACAGATTGGGAAGACCCTCTTTGAAGGAGGGCACCAGTCCGCCGTTCATGTTGCCGGCCACCTGGCGCATACCTGCCAACAGGGGAGGGATGGAGGCGCGAATGGCAGCAAACCACAGGGCAAAGAGCCCTTCTTCGCCGGATTCTTTGGCTAGCTTATAGGTATTCCATGCTTTTCTTGCCACGGAAACGGCTTCGCCGGTAACGATATTCACCGAGAAATTTTCCGGGAAGGAGTTGACGCTGGACTGGGTGGTCTGCAGAGCAGCCAGTGCCGGCAGCTCCAGAATGGCAGTCATGCCGATGGCGAGAATGGAAAACATGGCGATCCGGCAAAGATCTGCCCAAAATCTTCCGAAGCTTCTGCAGCGGCAGATCTGATAGCAGATAAACAGTAGCAGAACAAAAATACAGGTAAAGAAGCCGATATAATAGTTGGAGAAAATGGACAGGAACAGCGTGACGGTGTAAAGAACAAACTTTTTATCCTGAAGCAGAGAAACCGTACCCAACGCAACCAGCGGAAGCAGCGCAAAGGTATCCAGCCACATGATGTTCCACTGATACGCAAGTCCCCATGCGCACATGCCGTAAAAACAGCCGAACAGGGCGAGGGAGAGGTCTTCTTTACCGAACATTTTTTTCAGGAATACGGCAAAGAACAGGCTGGCAAGGCCCAGCTTGATGGGCACCAGCAGGGAGAAAAAGGGCAGCATCCAGCTTTCCGGCATGATGACGGTGAGCAGATTCAGCGGAGAAGCCAGATAATAGGAGATCAGACCCAGGTAATCCATGCCCATGCCCACACTCCAGGTATACAGCAGGGAATCGCCGCTGCGCAGAGCTTCCCGGAACGCCTTGAAGAAGGGATAGTACTGGTGGTACATATCGGAATAGAGCATGGAATACTGCCCGAAGGGGGTGTAGCCGCCGATCATCATCAATATCAAAAATCCGATGACAGGGAAAGCAAAAGCCAGGGCCAGATAGTTCCATTTTCCGTTTTTCAACTGCGGTAATTGCATGATGTTCTCCTCAAACCGTAATGATATTCGCTATAACGCATAGTATATGTAATATTACCATAGAAACCCGGAGGGGTAAAGGGAAAAACAGGAATATTTATCAAAAATTAATAGTTCATAAAAACCGCTCTGCCTGTGGGCAGAGCGGTGAGAAATTACAATTCGTTTTGCGGTTCGTCCAGATCGCTGTCATCATCTTCCATATTTGTGGTCATGATCTCACCAACACGGACACGGCGGCGGAGCTTCATTTCCTCCACCTGTTTGTGCAGAAGCTCTTTTACCTCCATGGGATTTTTGATGTTTTTCAGCAGGATGGTAGGCGTGGTCTTGTCGGACGATGTGACGGTGACAGTACCTACGCCAAAGAGTCTTTGCCACAGGGTGCGGCTGGAGGAAATATCCCGGATCCGGTACAGAAGTGTTTCCTCGTCCCGGATACTCCAGAATCCAACAGATAAAAACAGACGGTCCTCGGAAATGGCATAGCGGGTAAAGCTCAGGGGCATGCCCAGAAAACGCTTCCGGTCTTTCCAAATGTATTGATTTGCCATAAAATACACCTCCAGATATTGTGTTTATATTGTATCTGGGCGTAGGTGTATTGTCAAGAATATGTTTACAGGATCAGACAGATGAGACCGGTGGCACCTTCGTTGACGATCCGCGTCAGACTTCCCCGGAATTTGGCGCGCACATCCTCCGGCATGCCGATGACCTTGGCGTTCAATCCTTCCCGGATCAGTTCGTAAACGGATTTACCAAAGATATTGCTTTCCCAAAGCTTGTCGGGATCCTCTCCGGTCAGATAGGAGATCAGATCCTGGGATTGCTTTTCACCACCCACCATGGGACTGATCTCGGTGTCGATATCCACCCGGATCATGTGGATCGAGGGAGCGCCCGCTTTCAGCTTGACCCCAAAGGCTCCGTTTTTACGCAGCAGCTCCGGCGCTTCCAGTGTCATTTCGCCTGCGGTGGGCATGACGATGCCATAACCGGTGGCCTTGACGGAAGAAAGCGCATCGGAGATCTGGTCGTACTCCTGCTTGACTGCGGAAAGCTCTGTCAGCAGCTTCAGCAGCTGGGCATCCGTCTGGATGGGGATGCCTGCCTTGGCACTGAGGATCTCATAGAACAGCTTTTCGGGGAAACTTAATGCGCAGGAAACGGTTCCGGTAGCCAGATCGATGTCCCGGATGGAGAAATCCAGAACCTGTTCCAGATCCTTCAGCTGGGCCAGCGTCGCCTGGGCCTGACCCAAAGCGGAGATCTCCTGGGCCCGCTGCAGCAGCGCTTCGTATAGGGCGGCTTTGACCGGGTGGTCATTTTCCAGTGCATCCACCCACCGGGGGAGGTACACCCGCAGCTCCTGCATGGGAAATGCGTACAGCAGATCCTGAAGCAGCTCCGCGATATCGTCAACAGTCATGGCCTGGCAGTCGGCGATGGCCGCTTCCACCCCATGCTGCTGCAGGAGCTCTTCTTTGACCGCTTTGGCGTTCTCACTGCCGGGAAGTTTGGAATTGACAATGACAAGAAACGGCTTTCCGGTTGCTTTCATGTCCCGAATTGCCCGATTCTCGGCCTCTATGTAGTCGGAACGGGGAATATCGGTGATGCTGCCGTCGGTCGTGACCACAAGACCGATGGAACAGTGCTCTTCCATAACCTTCTTTGTACCAAGCTCAGCAGCTTCTGTCATGGGGATCTCATAGTCGTACCATGGCGTGGTCACCATTCTTGGGATCCCGTCTTCGTCTGCGCCCACAGCACCCGGCACCATATAGCCGACGGAATCGATCATCCGTACCCGCAGCCGGGCTTTGCCGTCGGGGGAGATCTCCACCGCTTCTTCGGGTATGAATTTCGGCTCTGAGGTCATGATGGTCTTTCCGGAGCCGCTCTGGGGCAGCTCATCCCGTGCCCGCTCCTTGCGGTAGGGGTCATCAATACCCGGGATTACCAGTTCTTCCATGATCCGCTTGATCATGGTGGATTTTCCGGTACGCACGGGGCCTACAACGCCGACATAAATATTGCCGCCTGTGCGGACAGCCAGTCTTTCATAAATATTATCCATAGCCAGCCTCCTCATCCGGCAGGAGAAAGGCTCCTGCCATGGTCTACAAAAGAGTATGTCCGGCTTGGACGAAATAGAACAACTGTAGTAAATGATCGTTTAGCTTAGTAAGCGACGCACTAAAAAAGAAGCATGTCATTGCGAGGGCAGCTATGCTGCCCGTGGCAATCTCCCGGTACCATCTATAGAAACGCTAAGCAGGATCGGAGATTGTACCAGGAGATTCCCACGGCCCCTTTGGGGCCTCGGAATGACACGGTAGTTGGAAGATGGTCGCACCGGTTGTTCTGCCCCGCTAAACGATCATTTACCGCAGGATCGTTACCGGGCGGCGCAGGGCATTAACGATTATGGCCGCAGTGCGTGCCAAGTGTCAGCGGCGACTCGCCGCTAAACGATCCTTTACCGGAGTTTTTCGGCGATGGCACGCATTCGTTTTACATCCAGCTTGATGATCTTTCGGTCATAGCTCATGAGGCCGTTGATCTCATCTTCTACATCAGAAACCTGCGTATAGACCGCGGCGCAGAGTCCTTTTTCACAGGCCGGCACCACCTGCTCCAGATACAGCTTTTCTACCTTCTCCTGCAGGGCGTCCATCGTTTCACAGGCACCGTAGCCATACACCTTGTCCTTATTGAACACATGGCCCTCGGGCTTATAGGTAAAGCCGCCGAATTCCGACAATACCAGCGGTTTATTCCCCGCTTTCAGTTTGATGGGCTTGAAATAGATGTGGCGGCTGTCCACATCGGTCTTTTTTCTGCGGAACCAGCCGGAAGTGGAGTCGATAAAGCGTGTATCATCCAGTTTTTTAAAGATTTCATAGACATTGTCGCTGTCAAACTGGCCCCAGCCCTCGTTGAAAATCGTCCAGTAGCAAATGCTGGGGTGATTTTTCAGCTGCCGGACGGTGCTTTCCATGCCATCGAGGAACGCCTTGCGGGCAGCTTTGTTCCGGTTCGTCCACCGGTCATCCAGCTTTTGCAGGCCCAGTGTTGGCAGTGCCGTGGTTCCCATGAATTTGTAAGCGCCGTTATTGACCATATCCTGGAAGACTACCATACCCAATTTGTCACACTGGTAATAAAATTCCTCCGGCTCCACCTTGATATGCTTGCGCAGGGTGTTGAAGCCCAGATCCTTCATGGTCAGAATATCCCGTTCATAGCATTCCGGGGCGGCGGGGGTCAGAAGGCCATCGGGCCAGTAGCCCTGATCCAGAAGGCCGTGGAAGAAATAGGGCTTTCCATTGAGGCACAGCCGCTGATAACCGTCCACCTCTTTTATCTCCAGGGAACGGATGGCAAAGTAGCTTTCCACACGATCCTCGCCGCATTCCACCACAAAATCATAGAGGTAAGGCGTCTCCGGGCTCCACAATCTCGGATCTTCCGGCGTGATGGTAACACTGCCCTCCTGCAGCCGGAATTGGCCCAGCTCCGGAACAGTCACCCAGCCATCCAGTGCAGGCTCTGTGGAAATCGTGACGGAATATCCCCGATTCTCAATGTTCAGCTTCTGAATATAGGTTTCCGGCACGCTTTCCAGCCACACGGTCTGCCAGATGCCGCTGACGGGAGTATACCACATGCCACCCCGTTTTTCCGGCAAAACCTGCTTGCCATAGGGGAAGCTGCGGTCATACAGGTCATCCGTGCAGCGGATCACCAGCTCATTCTCCGCTTGCAGGGCATCGGTAATGTCAACGCAGAACGATTCGTAGCCGCCGCGGTGGACACCCACCTTTTTTTGGTTTACATAAATCTCGCATTGCTGATCTGCCGCGCCAATATGGAGCAATACCCTGTCTTGACAGAAATCCTTGGGCAGACGGAATACCCGCCGGTAATACAGCCCCGTTCCTTCCGAAAAATGGGTTTTTAACCCGGATAATTGGCTTTCCGGACAAAACGGCACCTGAATTTTCTTGCCGTAAAAAAGAGGAAAATAATCTGCCGCTTCGAACTCCCATGTTCCGTTTAAGTTAACATAACTTTCGCGCCGCATCTGGGGTCTGGGGTAGACCTGCCACGGCTTCTGGCCGGATTCAACCAGCTTTTCTCCTTCCGGAGTCATCAGATCAATCAGCATACAGATTTCCTCACTTTCCTAGTGTAAATGATCGTTTAGCGGCGAGTCGCCGCTGACACTTGGCACGCACTGCGACAGTTTTCTTTTTTGCCCAAACCCGCCCGGTAACGATACTGCGGAAAATGTTCGTTTCGCTTAGTAAGCGGCGCACTGAAAAAGAAGCATGTCATTGCGAGGGCAGCTGTGCTGCCCGTGGCAATCTCCCGGTATCATCTATAGAAATGCTAAGCAGGATCGGAGATCGTACCAGGAGATTCCCACGGCCCCTTTGGGGCCTCGGAATGACATGGTAGACGGAAGATTGCCGCATCATTTGTTCTGCTACCGTAAACGATCATTCAGGTTTCTTCATTACTTTAAACAAGGGGATCATCACAAGCCCCGCAGCCACTAGCGCGATCAGCGCCGCAAGGAAGATGTTTTCGTTGGGAATAAAAGACGTTGTGCCATCGGAATTGACAACGACATCCGCATTCTTAAGCACCCATGCGCCGATGGCCGGGCCGATGACACCGGGGATCAGCACCTGTCCCACGATCCGCAGGCCTTGGAACATACCGGCCTTATTCTTTGGCGTGCAGTCCCGGATGGCTGCGCCCAGCATGGCGCCGGTACCAATATAGCCGCACATCATAATCAAAGAAGCAACAAATACCAGCACGGTATTTCTCACAAAGTACAGTCCCACATAGCCGATCCCCAGCAGCACCATGGTGGGAATCACGGCTTTGCGGAAGCCGTGGCTGTCATAGACCTTGCCGTAAAGCGCCGTGAAAACGGCAGACACAATGATCGCCGGCGCAAAGATCAGCACATAATCCTTAAGCCCCAGCGCCTCGGTGTAGTAAAGGATCAGATAAGGCATGAAGATCTGGATGGAGATATTGAAAACCGCCAGCGCCGCCAGCGTCATGTACAGCGACGCGTTGCCCTTCATCACAGAAGGACGGAAGCCGTAGAAAATATTGCGGAAATACTTGGCGTTTTCCTCGGATTTGACGGTCTTATCCTCGATCAGGAAGAACCCGGCAATGCCCAACGCCAGCACCACTGTGCCGATAACGCCGAAGATCAGCGTCCAGCTTTCGGCCTTGTCCTGATCCACGCCCATAAAACCGCCGAACACCACCAGGATCGCCAGCAGCGGCATCATGGCGTTGATGCCCTCGGCTGTGCCGCGATTGGTCTCATCGGTGGAGTCCGTCAGCCATGCGTTGAAGCAGGCATCGTTGGCAGAAGAACCGAAGAAGGTCATTACGCAGTCCAGGGTGATCACAAGGCTGACACCCAGCGCCGCGGCGGACACCACCGACGGGAACAGCGCATGGATCACATCCAGCCGGATGGCGGCAAAGCTCCAGATGGAGATGCCCCACAGAATATAGCCGCCGCAGATAAAGATCTTCCGCTTGCCGATCTTATCCGACAGCGCGCCGATCAGCAGCGTCGTTACCGTTGCGGCGACGGCGGATGCCGCCACCATGGCGGAAATGGCCTCTGCGCTGGCATTGAACATTTTGTAGATGAACACATTGAGATACATATTCTCAACCACCCATGCGATCTGCCCCACCAGACTGAAAATCACCAGCGCCAAATAAAACTTTTTGCTCAGCTTTGTTTTCTGCATACAAATCCCGCCTTTCCGGTTCGGTAAATGATCGTTTACAGTAGCACCAAGGCTCCCCTTGTCAGGGGAGCGGTCACGCGAACAGCGTGACTGAGGGGGAGTTTCTCTCCCCCAGTCATGCCGTTTGGCATGACAGTCCCCTCGTCAGAGGGGGCCTTGAAAGTTGCTCCTCTTAGTAAGCGAAACGATCATTTATATAAGTATATCACACCCGGTTTTCAAACTCAAGACGGCTGCCCGCCGCAAAAAAGGATAATCCTGCACAAAATACATACAAAAAGATGATTTTTTGGGTTGACAACAAGGGTTTTTCCGCATAAACTGTATCGATATATAAGACTTTATCGGAGGGTTTGCATATGGAATTGCGGGAAGTTACTTATCTGGCCGTAGTCTTACGGATCGTAGTGGCTGTGATCTTTGGCGGCATTATCGGTCTGGAACGGGGACTGAAAAACCGGCCTGCCGGCATGCGGACCTATATGCTGGTCTGCGTAGGCGCTTGCCTTATTATGTTAACCAACCAATACCTGTTCCAGGTCACAAGCGCCGGCGATCCCATGCGTCTGGGCGCCCAGGTAGTCAGCGGCATTGGTTTTCTGGGTGCCGGCACCATCATCGTCACCAAGCACAACCAGATCAAGGGTCTGACCACCGCTGCAGGTCTGTGGGCCGCTGCCGGTGTGGGTCTTGCGCTGGGTGTCGGCTTCTACGAGGCCGCTGTAGTGGCAGGCTTTGCGGTCTTTTCCGTGCTGACCTTGCTGCAGCGGATGGATAACCGCCTCCACCGCAACGCCAGATTTCTGGAAGTGTACATAGAATTTTCCGAAAAAACCAGCATCGGTGAGCTGATGCGCAGCATTCGGGAGCTGGATTTCGAAATTACTTCCATGCAGCTGGAAAACGCCATCCCGGAAGACGGCAGCCGGGCCCTCATCGCCGCACTGAAGGCGCAAAAACGGGGCGACCATGCCAAGCTTCTGGAAAAGATCCGCAAGATCGACGGCATCGTCTATTTGGAAGAACTGTAATAGAAAAACGGGGCGCGCCGATTGGCGCGCCCCGTTGGTTTTTTAGTCCTTCTTGGAGGTCAGCTTATTCAGCAGCGCCACCACAGCGATGATCACGCCGGTGACGATAAAGATGCCCAGATATCCGGTGCCCATCACCGGCAGAGCTTCCAGCAAAAGATCCACTCTCATAATTTCAACCTCCAATCATAGCCTTGACCAAAGCCAGGATCAGGCCGCCGGCAATGACGGACGCGATCTGGCCGGACACATTGACGCCGATGGAATGCATCAGCAGGAAATTCTGATTGTCCTCCTCCAGACCCATCTTGTGGACCACACGGGCGGACATGGGGAATGCGGAAATGCCGGCAGCGCCGATCATGGGATTGATCTTCTCCTTGGAGAACAGGTTCATGATCTTGCCGACCATAATGCCGCCGAAGGTAACAAAGATAAAGGCAACCAGACCCAGGCCGATGATGATCAGGGTGTCGACCTGCAGGAAATCGGCGGCTTTCATCTGGGAAGCGATGGTGATGCCCAGGAAAATGGTGATCAGATTGGCAAGGGCATTCTGGGCAGTCTCGGAAATGGAGTTCATAACACCGCACTCCCGGATCAGATTGCCGAACATCAAAAATCCGATCAGAGCCACAGCGTCGGGAGCAACCAGACCGACGATCACAGTGACAACGATGGGGAACAGAATCTTGCACAGCTTGGAAACAGGCTTGCCCTTGTACTGCATCTTGATCTTCCGCTCGGCTTTGGTGGTGCACAGCTTGATAATGGGCGGCTGCACCAGGGGCACCAGCGCCATATAGGAATAGGCGGCGACCATGATAGCGCCTAAGTACTTGGAACCCAAAGCCGTGGCGACGAAGATAGAGGTAGGGCCGTCCGCCGCGCCGATAATGGCAATGGAAGCGGCATCCTTAATGTCATAGCCCAGCAGGGAAGCCAGCGCCAAGGTGAAGAAAATGCCGAACTGGGCGGCTGCGCCGAAGATCATCAGCTTGGGGTTTGTAAGCAGCGGCGTAAAGTCGATCATGGCACCGATGCCGATGAACAGCATCAGCGGGAACAGCTCCGCGCCGTCAATGCCGATGGAAAACAGGGTGTCCAGCACATGCTGTACGCCGGTGCCCTCAATTTCCAGCGGCAGGTTTACAAGGATGGCACCAAAACCCATAGGCAGCAGCAGGGTCGGTTCCATTTCTTTGGCGATTGCCAAATAGATCAGAACACCGCCGATCGCCCACATAATGACCATGGGGATGGTGATGTTGCTGAAGTTTTGAATCAAGACTTCCATAGAATCCTCCATTATAATTGTTATCTGTAACATTATACTGCGCCGGCGGTAAAAAAGGAGTAAAGAAACCATCCGCAAAATTGGAATTTATCGGGCAGATGCCCGAAATGCTGAATGCTGAATGCAAAATTGTGGTATTTCCTACGGAAATACTTTCAATAGTCGGAATAGCTGACACAATCATTCTGCATTATGCATTTTGAATTTTGCATTCGCTGCCAAAGGCAGCGCGATAAACTGAAATTTGACAGCAAAAGGGCGCGGGTAACCGCGCCCTTTCTTATTCATCCAGCATCCGGTAGCCGACACCCAGTTCATTGACAAAGTACCGGTTGTCTCCCGGGGTGCAATCCAGCTTTTTCCGGATATTGGCCATATTGACCTGCAGCTTTTTCACGCTGCCCACATCCGCCGCGCCCCAGATGGCACGGATGATGGCGGAATAGGTCAGCACTTTTCCGGTGTGCTGGGCCAGCAGCGTCAGAATATTATATTCGATCTGGGTCAGATGTATCTGTCTTTCCGCCACCGTCACAAGCCGGCGGTCAAAATCGATCACCAGATCCCCATTGCGGAAGATCGGCGTAGGCCCCCCCGCCTGACCGCTCTGCCGCCTGCTGCGCAGGGCGGCCCGGATCCGGGCCAGCAGCTCCGCCGTGCCGAAGGGCTTGGTTATGTAATCGTTGGCACCCAGATCCAGCGCGGAAACCTTGTCCCTTTCATCGGTTCTGGCGGAAAGGACCAGAATGGGCACGGCGCTGCTGACGCGCACCTGCCGGATAAATTCCTCGCCGTCCATATCCGGAAGTCCCAGATCCAGGATCACCAGGTCCGGCAAGTGGGAGGCAAAAACCAGCAGACCCTGCCCGCACCGGTCCGCCGTCAGCGCCTGATAGCCATTGGTCTCCAGCGCGGTCTGGACAAAATCCAAGATCGTGCGGTCATCTTCTATTACCAGCACTTTAAACTTATTATTTCCCATAGATCATTCCTCCGCTTCCAGCGTGAAACTGAATTCCGCGCCGCCGCCGGGGCGGTTTTTTGCATAGATCCGGCTGCCGTGGGCCTTGATGATGGTGCTGCAAACGCTCAAGCCGATGCCCATATTGCTGCGGCCGGTGTCTGTAGGCGCGGCACTGTCCAGATTTCCGGTAAACAGGCCCTTCAACCGGCCTTCCGAAATGCCGCAGCCGTCATCCGCCACACAAAATTCCGCGATCCCGTCACGCATCTGTACCTGCAGCCACAGATGCTCCATCCCCTTGGCATGAAACACCGCGTTTTCCAGCAGGTTCATCAGCACCTGCTGGATCAGCATGGCATCCATGGGAATGCTGACGAACTCCTCCGGGATCTTCACGATCACCGGCTGTTGGGGATAATGCTTGCGGAATTTCACCAGCGTGGAATCGATCAGCTCCTCCAGAACGGTATCGCTTTTGTTCACCAGCACGCCGTCATCCTCCAGCCGGGTCACGGACAGCAGATTTTCCACCATCCGCACCAGCCACTTGGCGTCCCCCCGGACATCCTGCAAAAGCTTCAGATGCTGCGGGCGGCTCAGCTCCTCGTAATTTTCCAGCATGGCGGAGCAGGCACCGTAAATGGAAGTCAGCGGTGTGCGCAGATCATGGGACACGGCCCGCAGCAGATTGCCCCGCATCCGCTCCTTTTCCGCTTCTGCTTTCATTTTTTCCTGCTCCTTGATCTTGGTGGTCAGCGTGCTGGTCATGGCGGACACGATCAGCATGACCACCGCCGAGGAAAGGCACTCCGGTGTGATCAGGTCAAAGGCATAGTAAGGATATGTAAAGGCATAATTCACCAGCAGCACACTGACCAGCGACGCGCCGATGCCCCAGAAGTATCCCCGGGTCTGCCGGGAAACGAGGAATACGCCCAGCACGAAGATCATCGGGATCATGGTTCTGGTATCAAACAGTTCCTGCAGCAGCAGGTTGACACCGAAGGACGCCATCAGCGTCAGCAGGGTAAAGATACCGTCTGCAGTATTTCTTTTCTTCTGTTCCACCGGTTGTCTCCTTTGTTTTTTTGCTATTATATCATCTTTCCGCAAGTAACGCACCTGCTTTTTTCTTTGTCACGCAGCAGAAAGGTTAAGATGCAGTAAAGCTTTATTGTATTCCTGTCCAAATCCTTTATCCGCTTCCTGTTATTTCTCTGTTTAATATGTATTGGCTGGGCTCACTTCTTTTTCCACTTGCCATTAGCGCCATAATGTGATATTATATATCAAAAAATGGATTCTTATGCTCAATTTTAAAAACCCTGTGTTTTTTGATTTTCTTAGTTAGGAAGTGACTGTCTTGTCCAAGTCTAAAGCCACCCACTCCACCGGCGACATGGTGCGGCGTATTATTCTGCTGATCGTATTGGATGTTCTGTGTGTTTTTGGATCCTTCTTTGCGGGGCTGTGGCTGCGGTTTGAATTCCACTTCAACATGATCCCCCTGGTCTATCTGCACGGCTTTTTGCGGTTTTGCTCCATTTGGTGCATCGTTTCGGTGTTGATGTTTACCCTGTTCAGCCTGTACCACAGCATCTGGCGTTTTGCCAGTGTGGACGAGCTGCTGCGGATCATGGGCGCTTTTCTGGCGCTTGCACTGATCATTGGTGCTTATCTGCTGCTGGGATACCATGTGATGCCCTATTCGTTCTATATTCTGGGCACCGTGTTCCAGTTCCTGTGCGCCGTGGTCATTCGCTTTGGTTACCGCCTGGCCCGAGGCCTGCGGATCCAGCTGGAGCAGATCGCACCCAACAAAAACAAAGAGCACATTATGATCATCGGCGCGGGCGAAGCAGGCCGCATTCTGGTCAACGAGCTGGAAAACAGCCAGTATGTAAAAGCCCGTGTGGTCTGTGTCATCGACGATAACCCCATTAAGCTGCACAAGCGGCTGTGCGGCGTTCCCATTGTGGGCGACCGTTACGCCATCCCCGATGCCGTCAAGGAATACAAAATCGACCGCATCATCTTCGCGATCCCCACGGCAGCTCCGTCTACCCGCAAAGAGATCCTGGACATTTGCGCCACCACCGGCTGCAAGGTGCAGGTGGTTCCCGGTATTTTCCAGCTGGTCAATGAGGAAGTGAATGTCAGCAACCTGCGGGAGGTCGATCCTCAGGATCTTCTGGGCAGAGACCCGATCAAGGTCAGCATGGAAGAGATCTTCCAGTATATTTCCGGCAAGGTGGTCATGGTCACCGGCGGCGGCGGCAGCATCGGCAGCGAGCTTTGCCGCCAGATCGCCAAAGCAAACCCCAAGCAGCTAATCATTTTCGAGATCTACGAAAATAACGCGTATGATATTCAGATGGAACTGCAGCGTACCTGTCCGGATCTGAATCTGGTGGTGCTCATCGGTTCTGTCCGGAACACTGCGCGGCTGGACTATGTTCTGGGAACATACCGGCCGGATCTGGTGTTCCACGCTGCGGCTCACAAGCATGTGCCTCTGATGGAGGACAGTCCCAACGAAGCCATTAAGAACAATGTATTCGGCACTTATAAGATGGCACAGGCCGCCTCCAAATACGGCGTCAAGCGTTTTGTGCTGATCTCCACCGACAAGGCCGTCAACCCCACCAACATCATGGGTGCCAGCAAGCGTCTGTGCGAAATGGTGGTGCAGATGATGAACCGGGAATCCGAAACCGAGTTCGTGGCAGTGCGCTTCGGCAATGTTCTGGGCTCCAACGGCTCCGTGATCCCCCTGTTCAAAAAGCAGATCGCCCAGGGCGGCCCCGTTACCGTTACCCACCCCGACATTATCCGCTACTTTATGACCATTCCGGAAGCCGTTTCTCTGGTTCTTCAGGCAGGTTGCTATGCCAAAGGCGGCGAGATTTTCGTGCTGGATATGGGTCAGCCCGTGAAGATTGACACGCTAAGTCGGATCGTAGCCATGTCGTTCTG
>JAZNGJ010000007.1:0-6450 GCA_045576415.1 Faecousia sp.
TCTGCACAGATGCACTGGAGAGGGACTGATGCAACAGGAGCAATTATCGCAGATGAGAATTGCCCCCTCATTGTTGAACATGAGCTACTGACCTTTGATATTGGTCAGTTCCCCGAATCGTACTATCGGGAGGTCAGCGACTATCTGGCCTATTCCGGCAGCGTGACGGCAGAATACACTTTCTATAATCCCGCTGATTACAGTGTGGATGCCACTTTGGTATTTCCGTTCGGTGCGATCCCTGATTATGGCCATATCCGAGACAGCGAGACTGACGAAATGCTTCGCTATTCCGATACGGAGAAGTATGATATCACCGTTGACGGTAAGGCCATCGACCGGACGCTTCGCCATACTCTGGCGTTCTGGGGTGCCCAGTTCGAACTGGATGAGGATATGGCGAAGCTCCATGACGGCTTCATGGACGATCCGTTCTATCATCCTGATATGACAGTAACCCGCTACACCTATCTGCCCAGCGGTGTGGACACCGAGACATACAACGCCGCCGATGCCGCATTCCTCCTCTCTGCCGACCCTGCCAAGACACGGGTCTACATGGAGCGGCAGAACGGTGGCAAGACGCTGGATGACGGTGTTCTGATACAGAGTTGGGTGGATCTGGAGGAGCCCTATGTGGTCGATGTGATTGGCGAGCCGCTGGAGCATATGCCAGATTGGAAGTTCTATGAGAACGGCGCCTGCGAGAAGGAGATCGACGGCACCATGACACTGGTGAGCACTGAGACCATGACCCTCAGAGAGTTTGCCCTGCAGGAGTATGATGAGGCCAGCGGTATTTTAGATTACGATTGGTACAACGCATTTGTTAGCGCCCTGAACTACTTCCAGTGGGAGTATGGTGCTATTCACAGCACCGAGATTGGCTTTGACATTTCCGACCGCCTGATGCGTTGGTATGAATATGAGATCAGCGTTGGTCCTGGGGAACGTATCGTGAACACGGTAACGGCGCCCATTTATCCGGATATCGACAGCCGATATGAGCCGCCGGTTTTCGAGTACACCTATCTACTCTCCCCGGCACAGACTTGGGCAGCGTTCGGCAATCTGGATATCGTCGTGAATACGCCGTATTACATGACTGTGAGCGGCCCCGAAGGTTTCCAGTATAACAACCCTGGGTACGAGCTGCACTTGACCGGTCTGCCTGAAGGAGAATTGACCTTCACCCTGTGCGCAGAGGCAGAGCCGGATGGGCCGTCCTATAACCGGTACTTCCCAACAGAGATTTTACTGATTGGAGCTACCGTCCTTGTGGCGATTGTGGTAGTGATCGTCTTTGCACGAGCTGGCAAGAAAAAGAGAATGAAATAACAGCGAGAAAAGATGAAACCCGCAGGTTTGTGACCTGCGGGTTTCATGCATTTGTGCTGTGGGTTCTTAGAATACTTCTGGGATCTCGCCATGCGTGGTAAACTGCAAAGCCGATTGAATCACCTGGAACGGAGAGCGGTTACCGAAGGTGGCTGTCATCTCAAATTCCATAGCGGTTTTGACCGGGAATTGGAACTGATCCCGCTGATGGATGTAGTTAAACCAGGAATCAACGATATAGCCGTCCTGCATTTCCAGAAGGTCATACATCAAGTAACCACGGTGTCTGCTTCCTTCATTGGGGAGAGAGAAGGTGGCAAACACATCGTGATTGTCATACTGCCCCAACATATCTGCCAGTATACCTGTCTTTTGGTAGCTTACCTCTCCCAAGCTATGATAGTCGGATGCGTGCGTTGTTCCGTCTTTTTCGTAAAGTAATCTTCCTGTAACATCGGTGCTTCTTGACCAACCGCCAGAGCGGTCGGACGGCCACATCTGAATTGCCTCCGTACCACAAAAATCAGTGTCTGTCAGCCACTCGAAGTGATGGATGAGTTTCCAGTGCTCACGCTCGTCGCTGAACTTTACGCCAATGAAAGTAAAGCGAAGATGCGCTTCTGCCTGATCTGGTGTGATGAGTGCAATCTTACCGCCGTTAATTTCCTCCTGCGTTCCGATACCGCGGTTTTGCTCCATATCGTAGTCCCTTTTATGGACCAAGACAAAAGCGGCTCCCTCACAGGCGAGGATCTCATCGTCGGTCATATCTTGGAGGACGGTTTCTGGGAAACCAAGTGCTATTAAATCCTCCGCAACATCCTTTGCCTGCTCTGAGCGAGTTGTATCG
Organism: Faecousia sp.; assembly: GCA_045576415.1. Taxonomy (GTDB): domain Bacteria; phylum Bacillota; class Clostridia; order Oscillospirales; family Oscillospiraceae; genus Faecousia. The sequence goes on from JAZNGJ010000007.1 coordinate 2,189, forward strand.
GCGGGACTCCACTGCATCGGGTAGTGATTGAAGAACAGATACCCTGCAGCAACCAACACAAGCAGGATGGATACAAAGGTAATTGCAACGGCCTTGTCACTGAACTTGACAGAGGATGTGGATACGGTGTAGCCTGCTTCGGTCAGTTCCTTGGAGAGCTTATACAGACCTCTGAGGATGAAACAATAGGCAACGATGAGAATCCAAAGGGCGAAGCTTTCAAAGTTTATAAAGGCCAAAAGCAGAATAACTACATACCAAATCAGCAGTCCAGTTCCTCCATGGGGCGGAAGACCCGCTTTTTTCTGTACTGCTCGGATGCCGTTCCTTAAAGCCAGCAGACTGACAAAGGCCGGGAAAAGCCATATATATGTGCCAACGGCAAGGAATGTCGCAACTCCGCTTTCTTCCATGAGCACAGTGCTTTGGAAGAATATAGAGATACAGAACCATACTGCTCTGAACGCACTAATGATATATGCTGTTTTGAACCAGCCGTTTTCATTGCGGAGTGTTCTGTAACCAAGAAGCAGCAGGATAAGGCCAATGGCAGGAAGGATTGTGTCAAGGTTCAGAAAGTTAAGCGTTAGTGTGGTCAAGCCTGTTCCCCAGAGGACACGATTCATCGCCTTGCGCCAAGGGTTAATGTCCTGCGGCATATCTGACGCAGAGGGGGCTTCGATGATATCTTCCAGAAACATATCGAATTCTCTGTCATTCAGATTCTCAAAATCCTTATTCGTCAAACAGGCCACCTCCTAACACATTGCGCAGTTTTTTCTTGATCCGATAGAGTTTGCCCTCAATGGCTCTTTCCGTAGTGCCGCATTCGGAGGCAATCTGTGCAGTTGGCTGGCGGTAATAATATTTACGATAGAATATAGATTGCTCATCATATGTAAGTCCACGAATTGCTTTGGAAAGAGCCTGCTGCCGCTCCTTTCTGATCAACTGTTGCTCCGGATCTGAGTCCGGAGCCGATATTTCTTCCGTGATTTCACTTGTGGCCGGGGGGACTTTCCTTAGCCGATCTATGGCTGCGTTTCTGGAAACGATAGAGAGCCAATTGGCCCAACTGCCATGGTCGGCATCAAATTGGTCGATTCGGTCCCAAACCCGCAAAATGATGTCACTGAACACTTCGTCCCGATCTCGCTGATCTGAAAGTATAGGGGCGATGATGTAACGAATCAGCGGCCCATAATGAAGTTCCAACAGCGGTAGAGCTTTGTCATTGCGCTGAAGCAACATATTGATCAGCTCCTTCTCATCCATACGCAACGCCCCCTTTCACTTATCTATACGCAGAAATTTCCCAAATCCCACGCATGACTTTTTTTAATAATTATATCACAGAAGTTAAGCCGCAGGAACAATACAATCCTACGGGCTTATTGATGGTTAAAGATTTTTTGCCTATGGTTATCTCTGCGTATTGCTTCTCTTGAACAGCGCTTTCACATCGCTCTTGATGAATCGTTCAGCAAGTATACCAACAATAATGGAAATCAAATAAATGCCGCCCCAGATTGCCCATCCATAGTGATCGTGGCCAATCGCTGCGCCTTCGGGATATGGCCCGAATATCATGCCGAAGATGATTCCAAGCACAAATGCTGCTGTTGTCACAAGAGAGAACTTGCTCTTTCCAAAAAGCACTGGTATCACGGAGATCATCATTGCATACCAGAATAGGTTGCTGCTGAGAAGCCATCCGTATAGGTAGCTATGTTCGCCGGATGGCCTGGTTGTAAAGAGCCACCCAATGAAACTGCTCTGCGAGAAATCACACCAAACAAACCGGCCAACCAAATAGACGATGATATATACCGCGGCAACAAGCAACGCTGCTTTCACATTGTTCAGGCGTTGCTTTTTCTTGGCCTCTGCCTTCTTTTCTTCCTCCATCTTATAGAGGTAGTAAATCTGTTCTGCCGGGGATTGCTTGGAGTCCTCATCTGAATCCAACAGGAGATCGACTGTTGTTCCAAAAATCTCGGCCAACTTAAACAGATTTTCAGTGTTAGGAGCAGACTGGTTTACTTCCCATTTGGTGACAGCCTGACGGCTTACACCAACGAGCTCGGCAACCTTCTCCTGTGACATACCCGCGTTTTGGCGGCACTCTTTGATTCTTTCGCCTAATGCCATATCAGCACCTCCTTTGCGCTCTCATTGTAGCAAATCGTTATGCTTTAGACTACCAACTATCCGGCAACTATCGGTTGCAACGGCTTATTATGAAATAATTATATCATAGAAGTAAAGCCCACAGGCATTCAACCTGTGGGCTTTACTTTAGTTCGGGTATTCCACATCGAACACATAGGTGGCTTCATAGCCAATGCCGTCGTATGGCTCGTAAACCACATCAACTTGATAGTGCGCTGAGTGTCCTTCCAGCAGTAAGAAGTAGCAACCTCCTTCAACCTCTAATGGCATCAATGTCTGAAAATCTGAATCCCATTCACGCATCCAGACGGTGATCTCCGATACCGGCATATCGAACACAAGTTGTGCCTGAGTGGGATTTGCACCAGACACACCACCTGGCGAATCACTGTTGCTTGAAGCACGTAAAGTCTCGCCGGTTTCCATGTCCCATACACGCAGTTCATTGCGGATTGCAAATAATGGTTCCCCGAGTTCTGGAATATCAAAATGCACTTGCATTTCTGGCCAGAGTAGTGTGGGTTCAACAGGCCTTTCGGCATCAAAGTCCAAATAGCTTGTGATCATATCCCAGTCAAGTTCAGAACGCAGATAGTAGTATTCCGCGTAACCACCATTATAGAAATGATACACTTCAATAAATTTATCGTGGAATAGCAACTGCATCGTGCCGTCTTTGTCAACGACTACGGCAACTCTCTGCCCTCCAAGAGCCTGGATCTCATTCGCACTGCTGAGCTTTTCGACTTTAAGGGACGCAAGATAGGAAAACAGTTCTTCACCTTCCCATGCGAACACTTCACTGAGTCGGGTTTCTTCCTCCTCCTGATAGAATACCGATTTGATATCTTCAGCTGTACGATATTCGGTGATAAGTTCAGCAACCGTCCCTCTATCGCTGCTGACAGCAATTGCACCATGAGACATCACGCAAAGGAACATGGCGACGGAAAGCAAAATTGTTCCGGGCCAGCGCCTGCGGACCGTCACAACATTCTTCAGGCGGTAGCGCATGGTCTCCGCCGCAGCGGACAGGCAGGTGGTAAACCCTCTGGAGCTGCCTGCCGTATCCAGAAGGAGTTCCGCATACTGGCGGCGCTGGTGTTCGTCCATGTTCTCCAAAACAATTTCATCGCAGGAAAGCTCCAAATCATCGCTGGCCTTGCGGGTGGCTACCCAAATCAGAGGATTGAACCAGCAGAGGGCCTGACAAAAGGCGAAGAAGATTTTGTTATTGACGTCGCCGCGCCGGATGTGGTGGATCTCGTGTTGGAAGATAAACTGCAGCTCCTGTTGTGTGAACTCCCTGTTCGGCAAAACTGTTACCCTGGTCCGTTTCATTGTTCCCATGGAGAGCGGGACAGTCACTGCGGCGCTTTTCACCAGTCGGACGGGACGATAGTATTCCAGCTGCTTCAGCTCCTGGTCGAAGAGTGCCAGTATTTCCGGATCTCTGACAGGTATGGAGGCAGACATGACTCTATACCGGAAGATGTAGTGGGAGATAAATTTCCCAACGAATACAACAACAAAGCCGATGACCCAGGCCAGAAACAGGATGTCAAGTATATGCGAAGGGATATAGATTACAAAAGATGGCACGGGTGTATTCTGAATCAAAATATGTGCCTGCCAGAACATGAACACAGGAAGTATCCACATGGTGGCGCAGGCGCGGGCGCTGAAATACCTTCGGAAAATAGGCAGCAGGAAAATGAGCAGAAGAAAGTATACGCTGATTACGATCATCACATCCAAGGACAGAGACAGAAACCGTTCCACACCATCCATGCCGTACATCGCACCGAGCATGACTAAAATGATCAGCAGAAGCAATGGGAGAAAGGATGGGTCCAGCCAGACCATGGTTTCTTTTGTCCTTGGCTTATCGCCACCTAAGATAGATTCCGGCATCGGATCGCCATGTTCCCATTTCCACGAGCGGTGAAACGTATAGGCGACAAATCCCGCAAGAAAGAGTCCCCAAAACGCACGAAGGATAATCATAGGGTCCCCCTTTCCAGCATATCACGAAGCTCGGCCAGTTCCTCCTTTGTCAAGCCGCTATTGCACAGAGCTGCGGCAAATGT
>JAZNGJ010000008.1:0-14162 GCA_045576415.1 Faecousia sp.
TGTCCACGTTGTCACCGTCAACGAGTACCTGGCCAAGCGTGACTCCGAGTGGATGGGCAAGGTCTACCGCTATATGGGTCTGACTGTTGGTCTGATCATCCCCGGTATGACGCCCCCCGAGCGTCGGGTCTCCTACGCCGCGGACATCACCTACTGCACCAACAACGAGCTGGGCTTCGACTACCTGCGTGACAACATGGCCATCTATAAGTCTGAGCTTGTGCAGCGGGGCCACGCCTTTGCCATCGTGGACGAGGTGGACTCCATCCTCATCGACGAGGCCCGTACCCCCCTGATCATCTCCGGCAAGGGCGAGGAATCCAGCAAACTCTACGAAATGGCAGACCATTTCGTTTCCACCCTGCGCAAAAAAGTCTTCGCCAAGACCGAGGACAAGGAAGTGCAGGACAATTACGACTGCGACTATTTCGTGGACGAAAAGAGCCGCACCGTTTCTCTTACCGCCGACGGCATCGCCAAGGCAGAAAAATTCTTCGGCGTGGAAAACCTTGCCGATCAGGAAAACACCACCCTCTCCCACCACATCAACCAGGCCATGAAGGCCCGGGGTCTGATGAAAAAGGACATCGATTATGTGGTCAAGGACGGCCAGATCATCATCGTCGACGAGTTCACCGGCCGACTGATGTACGGCCGGCGCTACAACGAGGGTCTGCACCAGGCCATCGAAGCCAAGGAGCGGGTGACCGTTGCCGGCGAGAGCAAGACCCTCGCCACCATCACCTTCCAGAATTTCTTCCGCCTTTACGACAAGCTTTCCGGCATGACCGGTACGGCACTGACGGAAGAAGAGGAATTTGCCACCATCTATCAGCTGGATGTGGTGGAGATCCCCACCAACAAGCCCATCGCCCGGCTGGATCACTCCGATGTGGTCTACAAAACCGAAGTTGGCAAGTTCCGGGCCATTATCCGGCAGGTCAAGGAATGCTACGATAAGGGTCAGCCGGTTCTTGTGGGTACCGTGTCCATCGAAAAGAGCGAGATCCTCAGCAAGTTTTTGAAGCGGGAGGGCATCCCTCACAATGTTCTGAACGCCAAGTTCCACGAGCAGGAAGCTTATATCGTTGCCCAGGCCGGTAAGTTCGGCGCCGTTACCATCGCCACCAACATGGCAGGCCGCGGCACGGACATCAAGCTGGGCGGCAACGCAGAATTCCTGGCCATGAACGAGCTTCGCAAGGCAGATACCCCGGAAGAACTCCTTGCCGAAGCCGACTCCTATGCGGAAACCAACGATCCCCAGGTGCTGGCCATCCGGGCAAAGTACGAAGCACTTCTGGAAAAATACAAGGCGGAGATCGCGGAAGAAGCGGAAAAGGTCTGCGCCGCCGGCGGCCTGTTCATCATCGGCACCGAGCGCCATGAATCCCGCCGGATCGACAATCAGCTTCGCGGCCGAAGCGGCCGTCAGGGCGACCCCGGCGAGAGCCGTTTCTACCTGAGTCTGCAGGACGATCTGATGCGCCTGTTCTCCTCTGACCGGGTCTATGCCATGATGGAAAGCCTTGGTCTGGACGAGGATACCCCCATCGACGCCAAGATCCTGTCCGGCGCCGTAGAAAATGCCCAGAAGGCGGTGGAAAGCCGGAATTTCCGGGCCAGAAAGAGCGTTCTGGAATACGACGATGTGATGAACACCCAGCGTGAGGTCATCTACGCCCAGCGCCAGAAGGTTCTGGACGGCGAAGACCTGCGTGACAATATGATGAGCATGCTCCGCAGCACCATCGAAAGCGCCATTGCCGAGGATCCGGATGCGGTGCTTGGCAGATTCCAGGGTATCTTCTTCCCCCGTGGGGAGCTGACCGCCGAGGAATGCCGGGATGCCGAGAAGGTATTTGAAGCCGCCGCGGCTGCCTACGAACGCAAGGAAGCAGCCGTCACCCCCGCCATCATGCGGGAGCTGGAGCGCGTTGTCATGCTCCGGGTGGTAGACGAATACTGGATGGACAATATCGACGCCATGGACGACCTGAAGCAGGGCATCGGTCTGCGGGCCTACGGCCAGCACGATCCCGTCATCGCCTACAAGGAAGAGGGCTATGAGATGTTCCAGAACATGGTCAACGCCATCCGGGAAGAGACCATCCGCCGGATGTTCCTTGTGCAGCTGCGTCCCCAGCAGGAGGTCAAGCGGGAAAAGGTGGCCAAGGAGACCGGCACCGCAGCCGCTTCCCAGACTGCCGTGAAGAAGCAGCCCATCCGCAACGCCGCCAAGAGGGTCGGCCCCAACGATCCCTGTCCCTGCGGCAGCGGCAAGAAGTATAAAAAATGCTGCATGCAGAAGGACAAAATTGCAGATGTGTAAATGATCGTTTATCTTACCAAGCACTGAAGAAAATCTTGTCATTGCGAGGACGGCTGTGCCGTCCGTGGCAATCTCCTGGTACCACCTATAAAAGTGCTGTGCAAAACCGGAGATCGTACCGGGAGATTCCCACGGCCCCGCTGGGGCCTCGGAATGACACGGAAATCGGAAGTTGGTTCTGCTATCATTTACCATACCATTACCCGGAGTTTTTTCTATGTCCATCATTACCAAAAAACAAGGTAACCTTGAATATCTGACCGCCGAGGGGATCGGTGTTCCCCATTGCTTCACCACCCGCTTAGGCGGTGCCAGCGAAGGGTATCTTTCCAGTCTGAATATCGGAATGCACCGGGGGGACGATCCCGAAAATGTGGCACAGAACTACCGCATCCTTTCGGATGCCCTTGGCTTTGATCCCCAGAATCTGGTGCTGACCCGGCAGGTGCATACAGATATTGTCCGCGCCGTCAGCCGTAAGGATGCCCAGGGGCTTGACCATCATCTGTATCCCGAATGTGATGCGCTGATCACGGGCGACCCCGGCACGGCGCTGGTGATCTTCACCGCCGACTGCACTCCCATTCTGCTCCACGATCCTGTCACCGGCGCCGTGGGCGCTGCCCATGCCGGCTGGCGGGGCACTGCGGCAGACATTGCCGGCAAGACTGTGCAGGCAATGCAAAGCGCCTTTGGCTGCGACCCCCGGAACATCCGCGCCGCCATTGGACCAAATATCGGCTTCTGCTGCTTTGAAACCGGCAGCGAGGTGCCGGAGGCTATGATCCGCGCCTTCGGCGATGCCGCAAAAGAATGGATCCGCCCTTCCGGAGTTAAATATTATGTAAACTTAAAAGAGATCAACGCCCATGCGCTCCGCCGGGCAGGTGTTGCGCAAATCGAGATCAGCCGCCACTGCACCATGTGCAGCCATGACCGGTTCTGGTCCCACCGGATCACCGGCGGCCAGCGGGGCTCTCAGGGAGCCATCATCGTATGCAAAGGAGGAATACTGTGAAGCGCATATTCGCACTGCTGCTGTGCGTCTTATTGATGCTGAGCCTGTTTTTCGGCTGCAGCGAAGAAGAAGGCCCCTATATTCCCACCGGCGACGCACTGGAAATGGAAGACAGCAACATAACCGCCGCGCCCCCGACCCCTGCGGAGCAGAATTTCTCCTTGGTCTATTACGCTGACCGTTCCCTGAATCCTTATACCGCTTCCGATTATACCAACCGGGCACTGTTCCCCCTGCTTTACCAGAGCCTGTTCAGTGTGGACCGGAACTATAATGTGACCCCCATCCTGTGTGAAAGCTATCGGGTATCGCAGGATATGAAAACCTATACCATTTTCCCGGCAAAGGCTCTGTTTTCCGACGGCACCACCTTGACCGCCGCAGATGTGGCCGCCAGTCTGAACGCCGCCAAGGAAGATGATTCTTACTACAGCGGCCGGTTTCTGCATATCACTTCCATCACCGCGGAAGGCGGCGCTGTTATCATCCAGCTGGATACCGCCTGCGAAGATCTGCCGCTGCTGCTGGACATCCCCATTGTCAAGGCCCAAGAAGTTGCCGCAGCCAACCCCATTGGCACAGGCCCCTATGTGCTGGACAACTCCATCAGCGGCAAGAGATTGCGCCGGCAGGCCGCCTGGTGGTGCCGAAACAAAGCATCCCTTGTGGTCACCGCCGCCTATATCCCCCTGGTAGAAGCCGAATCTCCCAGCCAGATCCGGGATCAATTTGAATTCGCAGATGTGGGCATCGTCTGTGCCGACCCCGGCTCCGATACCTATGCGGACTACCGTTGCGACTACGAGATCTGGGACTGCGAAAACGGGCTGTTTTTGTACCTTGTGTGCAGCAGTAAAAGCGAGGTGTTCTCCAATGACACCGTACGGCAGGCACTGACCCATGCCATTGACCGGAATCTTTTGGTGGAGGAATACTACCGCGGTTTTGCCAGCAGCGCGACCCTCCCCGCCTCTCCCGCATCCCCCTTCTATGATGCCACCCTGGCTGAGCGCTACGGATTTGACAGTCAAAAATTCACCGATGCGCTGACGGAAGCGGATATGCAGGGCGCGCCTGTGACCATGCTGCTGAACGCCGATGATTCCCTGCGGGTTCGCGTGGGCCGCCGCATTGCCAAAATGCTGACGGAGTGCGGTCTGGAGGTCACCATTCAGGAATTGAACGGCGCAAAATTCAAAGAACACCTGCTCTGGGGAACCTATGACCTGTATCTGGGTCAGACCAAGCTGTCACCCAACATGGATCTGACCGCCTTTTTCCGCACCGGCGGCGGCTTAAGCTACGGCGGCCTGCCGGATACCACCATCTACACCATGGCGCTGGAGGCCCTGACCAACCGGGGCAACTACTACAATCTCCATGAGATGGTGATGGAAGATGCCCAGCTTTGCCCGATCCTTACCCGCAGCTATGCGGTGTATGCCACCCGTGGTCTTGTGACGGAGCTGGCTCCCGCCCGGGACAATTTGTTCTACTATACTCTGGGCAGAACCATAGCCGATGCCCTTGAAAAATAAAGCGATGCGCAATGCGCATCGCTTTATTTTTGACTTACTGCCAGTCAGGGTTATTGGCAAGCCATTCGTCCAATTGCCGCTGCAGTTCTTCAATGATCGTCTGAGCCCCGGCTTCATTTAGTTTTTTAAGCATCCGGTCATAAAGTGCCTCGTCCATTTTGGGTTCCCTCACCGTAAGTCCGAGCGCAATGCTAACTTTATACTCACGCTCTTCATTATTAAAGAAAACAGGATAGATCTCATTGAGAATTCCTGCGATCTGTTCCAGTTCCTTTTCATAACCGGTGTAATCAAAGACTACAGGGTAAGCAACAGACTCTGTTTTTTCCGCTTTATCGCGGTAGTTTTGCAGCATTTTCTTGTTGCTCAATACGCCATAGCCCCCGAAGGCCTCCGCCATGGTATAGCAGGCATTTTCAGCCTTTTCAACAGGTACGATCTGGCCGTCTTTGACCTGGTAATCTCTGCCCTCCTTACCATTAAGAAACTGATTTCTGAAAGCTTCATCCTCCGCAAGAAGATTCAGCAGCATGGCCGCTTCCTCCTTATGCTGGGATACAGCGGCAATGCCATTGATCCCGTACCCCGCCTCGCCAAAAAGTGTTTCAAATCCACCCATAGTAACAGGGATCAGCATGGTCTTGGTTACTTCCCGATAAGAAGGCTCCGGAGAGAATCCAAGGTCAAAGTAGCCGACTTTCGTACCATCCGCACCAATATAGCCTGCATCTCTGTAACGGAGTATGGCTTCCTGCGCGATTCGGGCTGTTTCCAGCACATTTACAACAGTCGGCTTTTCTCCCCTGTCATCAATGGCGAAGACAGCACCTATCAGCTGATGCTTGCTGGCCGCTATGTCTAGAATCGGTCCCGGGAGACACGCCCCCGGCCTTCCCCGAAAATTGAAATACCATCCAACACTTTTCAAGCTGCCTGTATTCATGAGCGGGCAATTTCCGTTTGCAGTATAAAGCTTGGCAAGGACAGTATCCATCTCCCAGAATTCCTTTTGAAAATCCGCAGGACGCAATCCTGCTTTTTCCATCAGCTCTTTATCGACACTCCAACCATAATATCCCTTGTTATAACCAGGCGAACACTGTTTGATTCCGTAGATCTCTCCGTCCACAGTGGTAGTAAGCCAATCCAGACGGTGGGCTACTGAATTTTGAAGAGAAGTCTCCCCATCTGCGTTCACATATTGGGTAATGGGTGCCAGAAGGGTCTGCATTTCCGCCGGAGTCATATAACCGAAGATCAGATCCGCATCCTCCAGCAGTTCCTTTCCTTCCTCCGATGCCAGCAGTGCATAATCATCATAGGGGATAACGTTTCCCCCACTTACCCGATGCAAAGGTTCACCGGTGTTCTTGCTCATAAGGATCACAAACTGCACACAGAATGGCATTTTCCGATCTGCCAGCATCTGATTTAACTCATGGACAGCATCCTCCGTCCATGTTCTATCCATGTCAGGCATAGCAAATACCCATTTTAAAACCGGCAGGTTGCCCGGATTCTCCACTGTTTCCGGCAGGTACTGGATATTTTTTTCTATGTTCTCCTCAGGCGGCTGGGGACAAAGGGTAAAATTAATGCCAAAGAAACTCCAGTTCGCACCCTCAACCACCCCCTGTATCTCAGGCTCTGTGGGCGTTGTGGGAACCTGAGGCTTGGAGGGGCTTGTCTGCATGGAATAGGCCTCGATCAGGTCTGTTTCCTGCAGACCATCTGCCAACGCTTCAAAGGGAGTATAATAATATGTGATACTTGAGGAGCCGTCCTCCAACTCCTTACCAGAAAGCCTGAGGATAACCCCCTTGTCTGACCGGGTGTGCACCAGCGGTGTTTGTCCCCCGCAATCAATTTCCAGTAGTTTTCCGGTTTTCATATCGAGGACCTCGTATTCTCCCTCCTGTCCTTCCCTGTAAAACGCGTAGCCGCCGCCAATATGCCTTAACATAGCGTTTTCATACTGCAACGTGTATTCGCCGGTTTTTAGATCGTAAACAAAGGTGTTGGTAAAGCCATCGATGGGATAGTTGGCGCAGTAGACCTTATCGTCCCAGACCATATGGATCTCCTGACACTCCGTGCGCTCCTTTTCAAACAGCACCGTAGCGCTTTTCGAATCCGGATCATAGCACTCCAGCTTCACTTTTAACTGGCGGAACTTCTCGATGTAATCCGGATCTGAAGGATCCAAATTGCCGTTGTCCCACCGGGCGTACAAAACACTGCCGGATCGGGCCGCGTAAAGCATCAGCTTATTGTTGCCGGTCTCTTCTACCAGAATCTCGTCCTTACCGGTGGACAGATTGATCCTTCCGATATACTTCATCTCCGTAAGATTGACGCCATCTTCATCTTCCGTGCTGACAGTTGCCTGATAATACGCCCATCCGTCTACCGGAACCATATTGCCAACGTTTACCGATTTTTGCTGCTCAATAAACCGCTTGCCAATTGTGCCTACCTTCGCCAGCGACAATCCGATGGAATCCCTTCTGTACAGAATCGATTCCTGTCCCATAACATAATACAAGCGGTCACGATAATAGAACATTTCGCAATTAAATGTATCTATATATGCTTCGCACTCCCGGGAATCGTGCTCACAGTCCGGCTGTGAGCACAGAACCACACTTTCCCCCGCATGGAAATCCATGTAGTGTAAGGACATCTTACCGATTTTCGGAATGTAATAATACCCGTGGTCGCTGAGAGCGCCCGGCAGGAATGACGACCCCATAAATGATGTCAGTCTCCAGCCGGTATCCGCCGTTTGCTCCGGCTGCCGGAAATGCAGCCAAGCGCCAATGCCACAGCTAAGCAAAAGCACAACAGCCAGTACGATCAAAACAATCTTCTTTTTCATTTTACTTTCTCCTTTCGGATTTTGGGCAGATGCCTGAATTAACCATCTAACCCTATAACCCCTAAGAGGACAAGTCTAGGACAAATTTTTTCAAAAAACTTTTTTAAAAAGCCAACTTTGTAAGATGTCACAATTTGAGGCATCCGGTTTTGTTCATTTCGTATAGCATCAAGATTTTCCAGAAAAGAAACAGGGCGCCCCGATTGGGGCGCCCCTTTTTTAACCCTTAGCAGCAGCCGCAGTTGTTGTCGCAGCCGCAGTTGTTGCCCCAGTTACCGTTGTTGCCGTTGCCGCAGCAGCAGAACAGCAGAACCAGAATGATGATCCACCAGCAGTTATTGCCACCAAAACCGTTACCACACATAAAGAATACCTCCAAGAGATTTTTTCGAGCGCTTCACCGCTCATTCCATGGTATTCCGCAGGGCAAAAAAGGTGCGTATGCTTTTACAGTTCTCTCAAAGCGTCCACAAGGGCGGTCTTGCCGGCAGTTTTATCATCCTTCATCTTGATGATCTTCGCGGGGCAGCCTGCTACCACCGCATTGGCAGGCACATCGGAAACTACGATAGCACCGGCTGCCACAACGCTGTTTTCGCCGATGCGGCAGCCCTCGATGACCACAGCGTTGGCACCGATCATGACATTGTCCTCCACGATAACAGGTGTTGCGGAAGCAGGCTCAATAACGCCTGCCAAAACAGCGCCGGCACCCACATGGCAGTTTTTGCCTACCGTTGCCCGGCCGCCCAACACGGCACCCATATCGATCATGGTTCCTTCACCGATCACTGCGCCGATATTGATGATAGCGCCCATCATGATGACCGCGTTTTTACCGATCTGCACCTGCTCCCGGATAATGGCACCCGGCTCGATACGGGCGGGGATATCCTTCATATCCAGCATGGGAATGGCGGAATTACGGCAGTTGTTTTCGATCTCCACATGGGTAAATTCATTTGTCTGCAGCACGGGAGCAATATCCTTCCAGTCGCCAAAAACGATCTTGCAGCCGTCGCCTGCGGGAAATTCATGGCAATTGGGGAAAGCCACCGGTGTTTTTTCCCAGACATAGACCTTCACAGGGGTCTTCTTTTCCGAGGTGCGGATGTATTCAATGATCTGCTGAGCGTCCATTGTTTTTTCTCCTTTGTTGTTCTTTTTGTACATCCTACCACCATTCGCCCAAAAACACAAGAGCGGAAATTGACACATTGGCAAAAATCGTCTATAATAATTCCACTGAACCCAACAGGAGGCGCCCAAATATGCAGATCGCAGAAGACCGCCGCCAGCTGCATCGGATCCCGGAGCTGGAGCTTTGTCTGCCCAAGACCATGGTATATCTGAAAAACAGCTTATCCCCGCTGAATTGCCGCGTCTTTTCCCCCATGGAAAGCAGCCTGTGTGCTTTTTTTGATTTTGGAAAAGAAAGCGCCATTGCCTTCCGGGCAGACTGCGACGCGCTGCCGATCCATGAAAATAGCAACGCGCCCTACGCCTCCATCCACGAGGGAAACATGCACGCTTGCGGACACGATGGGCACATGGCGATCCTTTTGGAGCTTGCCCGGCGGCTAAGCGACAAAAAGGAGCTTCCTCACAACGTGCTTTTGATCTTCCAGCCCGGGGAAGAAAGCCCCGGCGGTGCCAAGCTTCTGTGCGACACCGGCGTGCTGGAAGAATACGGAGTCAAAGCCATTTTCGGTCTGCATCTTTGGCCAGGTCTGGCGGAAGGGCAGGTTTTCTGCCGGGAAATGGAGCAAATGGCCCGGGCCAGCGAAGTAACCGTGGATATTTACGGAAAATCCGCCCACATTGCCCGGCCGGACAAGGGTCTGGACGCCCTGGCAGCCGCCACGGCCTTCTACACCCGGGTACGGGTGCTGGAGCGCAGCCTTCCGAAAAATGTTTTCCGCCTGCTGAATTTCGGCAAACTTCACGCCGGAACCGCCAGAAACGCCCTTTCCGACCACGCCCATATGGAAGGATCCCTCCGGGCATTTCAGGACGAAGTATTTGAGCAGCTTCGCAGCGGCCTGTACGCCATCGGCACGGATGTGGAAAAAGGAACCGGCTGCCGCGTGCAGATCCATTTGAGCGACGGCTACCCCGCTGTGATGAATCCGCCGGAGCTCTACCGCAAGGTTCGTGCTTTGGCAGACTTCTGCCCGCTGGAGGAGCCCTGTATGACAGCGGAGGATTTCTCCTGTTACCAGAAAAGAGTTCCGGGTCTGTTTTTCTTCCTTGGATTGGGAGATGTTCCGGCGCTGCATACCGACCATTTCGACTTTAACGAAGCCATTCTTTCGAAAGGTGCCGATTTCTTTGAGAAATTGGCGGAAAAATTCCTATGATCCCACTGAACGCCAATCTGGACTCCCTGCAGCGCAGCGGCATCCGCCGGTTTACCAATCTGGCAAAAACCGTCCCCGGATGTGTTATGTTAACCATAGGAGAGCCGGATTTTGATACTCCCGAGCAGATCAAGGCCGCGGCCCTGACCTCCCTTTTCCAAAACCGCACCCACTATGCCCCCAATCAGGGCGTGGAAGATCTGCGCAAAGAGATCGCGGTGTATGAAAGCTTCCGCGGCATGGAATGTACCCCGGAGCAGGTGCTGATCACTGCCGGCGCTACCGGTGCCCTGTTTACCGCCTTGCTGGGAATTCTGAACCCCGGCGAGGAAGTGGTCATCCCCACCCCCGCCTTTTCTCTTTACGAAACCATCACCACCATTGCCGGCGGCAAGGCTGTAGCCTATGACCTGCCGGAAAACGGATTCCAGATCACCAAAGAGGCTCTTGCCAAGGTGATCACCCCGAAAACCAAGGCAATCATTCTCAATTCTCCCCACAATCCCACCGGCACGGTGCTGTCGGAGGAATCTCTGGCCGCTGTGAAGCAGGCGGTGCTGGGAAAGCCCATTTTCGTCCTTTGCGACAATGTTTACGGCCGGCTAAGCAAAAACTGCCCCGACCTGAGCACCGATCCGGAGTTGAAGGATCAGCTGTTCCTGTGCCAGAGCTTCAGCAAGCCCTATGCCATGACCGGCTGGCGTGTGGGCTATCTCATCGGCCCTGAAGCTGTAATGGCAAGGCTCCTGCTGCTGCACGCGGCGGAAGTGGCGGCGATCCCCACTTTCCTGCAGGATGCCTGCATCACCGCTTTGTCCGTCAGTCCCAAGGAAATGGCGGATACCTATGAGCGCCGCAGGGAATTCGTCTGCTGCCGCTTGTCGGAAATGGGGCTTGTGTTTCCCGAGCCGGAAGGCGCATTCTATGTATTTCCCGATATCTCCCGGTTCGGCCTTTCCAGCGAAGAATTCTGCACCCGCATGATCCTCGAAGGCAAGGTGGCCGCCGTGCCCGGCAGCTGCTTTGGCTGCGAGGGCTACATCCGCATCTCCTACTGCTGCTCCGACGAGGCCCTTGCCGAGGGTCTTGACCGGCTGGAAGCCTTTTTGAAAACACTGTAAAAGGAGGTCGCTGACCTTGAAAACACTAATTTACGGCGGTCGGGTCATCGATCCTGCCAATCATGTAGACTCTAAGCTGAATCTGCTGATCGAAGACCGCAAGATCGCGTGGGCGGGCAAAGAAATGCCCGAAGCGGACGAAATGATCGACGCCACCGGCAAGATCGTGACCCCCGGCTTCATCGATATCCACATGCATGAGGATAAGGTGGATGAAACCGGAAAGATCCGCTTTGATATTTTCAATTCCATGCTCCGGATGGGTGTCACCACCGCTGTGGGCGGCAACTGCGGTATCAATGTCTATGATCCGGTGGAATATCTGAAGATCGTGGATACCCACGGCGCGCCTGTGAATATTGCCATGTTCGCAGGACACGAATATTTCCGCAAAGCCGCCGGCGCGGAGGATATCTATACCGAAGCAACGGAAACGCAAAAGCGGGCCATGGAAGGCGCCATCCGCACCGCGCTGGAAGGTGGCTGCGTGGGTGTTTCCTTCGGCCTGCGGTATGTTCCCGGTGCCAATAAGGACGAATTTTTCCGCGCGGCAGCCTGCTGCCAGAAGGAAACCAAGCTGATCGCATCCCATGTGCGCAACGATGCCGACGGCATTTTCGATGCCATCGACGAATTCTGCGCCGCCGGTGTTGCCTTCGGCATTCCGGTACAGATCTCCCATATTGGTTCCATGGGCGGCTTCGGTCAGATGGAGGCGGTGCTGCAGCAAATCGACGCCTACCGGATGAACGGACTGGACATCGCCATGGACTGCTACCCCTACTTTGCCTTCTCCACACGGCTGGGCACACCAACCTATGATCCCGGCTGGCTGGAGCGCTACCACTGCGATTACGGCGTGCTGGAATTCTGCGAGGGCAAATACAAGGGCCAGCGGGCGACCAAAGAAACCTTCGACGAAATGCGCCGCGATTTTCCCGAGTGCATCACCGTCTGCTATGTGATGCAGGAAAGCGATGTGCGGAAGGCCTACCGCCACCCCGCCGTGATGGTGGGCAGCGACGGACTTCTCAATGACGGGCAGGGACATCCCCGGGCATCCGGCTCGTTCCCCCGTTTTATTGCCGAATTTGTTCGCAGCGGTGACTTAAATCTATATGATGCTGTCGAAAAAATGACCGCCATGCCTGCCGCCCGCCTTGGCCTTTCCAACAAAGGCCGCCTGAACGCCGGCGCGGACGCGGATATTACCATCTTTGATTTTGAAAAGATCAAGGACAACGCCACCTTTGCATCCCCCGTGCTGCCGCCGGAGGGCATCGATTATGTATTCATTGGCGGTCAGATCGCCGCGCGAAACTGTCAGATCATCAGAAATGACTGCGGAAAAGCAGTCCGGAAATAATTTTTAGGAGGAAACTATATGGAACTCGGATTCTGGTCACTCGTTCCCCCGCTGCTTACCATCATCCTCGCGCTGACTACCAAGAACGTCTTTATTTCCCTGCTCATCGGCATTCTCACAGGCTCACTGGTCCTGTGCGGCGGCAACCCCATCGACGGCATCAACGACGCCATCTATTCCATCGCAGGCTCCATGAGTCAGGGCAACACGCTGATCATCGGCTCCATCCTCATCACCGGCGCGGTGATCTATCTGATGGAAAAATCCGGCGGCATCGAAGGCTTTGTCAATGTTGTCGTCCGGAAAATGAAGCTCATCAAGTCCAAGCGCGGTGCCAATATCTTCACTTGGCTGCTGGGTCTGGCGGTCTTCACCTCCGGCACCTTAAGCTGCATGGTCACCGGTGCGGTGTCCCGCCCTGTCAACGACGCGCTGAAGGTGCCCCATGAAAAGTCTGCATTCATCGTCCATACCACCTCCACCCCCTGGTGTGTGCTGTTTCCCTTTAGTGGCTGGCTGGCTGCCATGGCAGGCTATCTGGTCTCCGGCGGTGTGCCCGAGGCGGAAAGCGTATCCATGCTGTTCCAGTCCATTTTCCTGAATTTCTACTGCATTCTGGCGATTCTGATGGTTCTGGTTCTGGCACTTCTTCAGAAGGACTTTGGCCCCATGGCCAAGGCCGAGAAGCGTGCCGCCGAGACCGGCGCGCTGGATGACCCCAAGCATGCTGCCAAGGAAGCAGCCGACGCTGCCACTTCCGGCGCGGCTCCCCGGGCTGCCAATCTGCTGGTTCCCATCGGCGTGCTGATCGCCGTCATGTTTGGCATGCTGCTGTACACCGGCAAGGGTAATATTATGAACGGTGCCGGCACCCAGGCGCTGATCTGGGCTGTGGTTTCCGCACTGCTCACCATCATGGTCATGACCGTGGCGCAGAAGCAGTTTACCGTGACCCAAGTCATCGACGAGATGTTCAAGGGCATGGGCAATATGCTTCCCATCGCCTTCGTTTTGCTATTTGGCTTCACCATGGGCGGCATCGTCAAGAGTCTGGATACCGGTTCTTACCTCAGCAGCCTGTTCCAGCAGCTGCTCAGCCCTGCGCTGCTGCCGGCTCTGACCTTCCTGATCGCTCTGCTGATCTCCTTCGCCACCGGCACCTCCATGGGCACCATGGCAATCATGGCAGTTATTTCCCTGCCCATGGCCTATGATATGGGCGCAAACATCGCTCTGGTGGCCGGCGCTATGTTTGGCGGCTCCATCTTCGGCGATCACTGCTCCCCTATTTCCGACACCACCATCATGACCTGCTCCACCACCGGCTGCGATATCATCGACCATATCAAGACCCAAGCGCCCTACTGCATTGCGCTTGCTGTGGTCAGCTTCGCGCTGTATGTGATCTGCGGATTTGTGATGTAAACACAGCTTTCTCCGGCAGCTTCCGCTGCCGGAATTTTTAACGCATAAATGATCGTTTATCTTATGAAAGGCGTGCATCCAAGCCTCCCTCTGACGAGGGAGGTGGCTTCGCCGAAAGGCGAAG
>JAZNGJ010000009.1:0-27783 GCA_045576415.1 Faecousia sp.
CTATCTTCATGCCAAGCATGCGTCAATGTATGGTGTCAACACCGAGAATGTGACTGTTGATCAGGCAAAGGTCATTGAACGCAAGCGTAAAGTCGTCAAGACTTTGGTGTCTGGTGTTGGCGCAAAAATGCGGCAGCACAAAGTTGTCGTTGTTAAAGAAGAGGCAACGATTGATGGCAAGTGTGCTGATGGGTTTAAGATCAAATCTGCTTCCGGAACTTACACAGGTAAGAAACTGATCATCGCTACCGGCTCTTCTGCCGCTGTGCCTCCCATCCCCGGTGTAAAGGAAAACCTTGGCGATTTCGTATGTACCAACCGCGAAGTGCTTGAACTTACCCAGATTCCCGAGCAATTCACAGTTATTGGCGGCGGTGTTATCGGTCTTGAGATGGCTGCCTACTATGCTGCTGTGGGTTCCAAGGTCACTGTGGTGGAAATGCTGGATCATATTGCCGGTCCTACCGACCGTGAGATCAGCACCCGGCTGCAGAAAGAACTGGAAGCCATGGGCATTACTTTCCTGCTGGGTCACGCTTGTGAGAAGGTTGAACCCGGTAAGGTATATGTAAAAGCACCTGACGGAGCACAAAAGGTTATTGAGGCAAATAAGGTGTTGCTGTCTATTGGTCGCCGTGCCAACTACATGAACATCGGCTTGGAAACCATAGGTGTAAAGACCGATCGACCTGGTATTGTTACGGATGCTATGTGCCGGACGAATGTGCCTGATGTGTATGCTATCGGCGATGTAAACGGTCACCATATGCTGGCCCATACCGCATACCGTGAGGCAGAGGTTGCCGTTAATACCATCCTTGGCAAGAAGGATTATATGCGCTACCACGCAAATCCCTCTGTGATCTACACGATGCCTGAAGTCGCATCTGTTGGCTTGACCGAGCAGGAGTGCAAGGAAAAGGGTAGAGAAGTCGAAATCAAAAAGCTGTCTATGATGTACTCCGGCCGCTTTGTGGCGGAGAATGAGGGCGCAGATGGTCTGTGCAAAATCATCGTGGACAAAAAGACCCGCTTGATTTTGGGCATCCACCTGATTGGTGCCTACGCAGGCGAGATGATTTGGGGCGGCGCACAGATGCTGGAAACCCAGCTACGTGTCAATGATGCCCGTCAGATCATCTTCCCCCATCCCACCGTTAGTGAGATCGTCCGTGAAGTCCTCTGGGAGTTCTCGGATAAATAATTTAAATATATTATCCCCTCCCTCTATGCAAAAACTGTGTAAGGGGAGGGGTATATTAATAATTATATAAAAGATACGTTTTGGAATTCATCTAATAAAACACTTTGAAGGGATGTTGCTTTTGCGATGTCCTCCTTCAAATGTCTTTTTTAAGCACGGGAAAGGGGAGAAATGGGGAGGAGCCGTGTAACAATTATCTTTATGTCGTTGGTTCGTTCGTTGGTTCTTTTTGGCCTTTTTCGGCGATTTTCGGGATTTTTGACTGTAAAGCTTGACCGAAAATTTTTTGGACGCTGTAAAAATAATGGAATTGCATAGCGTCCATTCGTTCAAATATTTCCATTATTTCAAGGAAAAACTGTAATAATGGACGCTATAAAGTTAATGGAAGAAAAATTTAGTTAACTGTTAACCGCGTGGTCGTCGGTACCAAGCGGTACCAACGCGTATCATTTGGGACCAAATTGTCCGGTTTTGCAAGAAAATAGCGAAAAAAGCGAACATTTTGGCAATGTAGGGTTTGAGCTTGACCGTAAATTTGATGTAAATTTTAGAAATAAAATGGGCACCGAGATTCAACAAGCTCGGTGCCCATTTTTATGCTCGAAAAAGCTTTGAAATCTTCCTGATTTCCTTCTTCTGATACTCGGGTAGAAGGTGGGAATATGTATTTGCGGTCACTTTGGAATCTGCATGCCCTAAGAGTTTCGATACTGTTACAATATCGATTCCGGCTTCCAAACATCTTGTGGCAAAGGTGTGCCGCAGGGTGTGAAAGGTGGCATCTTCAATGTCGGCAACATCCAGCAGCTCCCGATAATACTGATAAAATCTTCTGGGTTCAATTGGCGTGTTCTTGCGACTGAAGAACAGGAAATCGTCCTCGCTGTGCTGATATCCATGTTCCTCCTTCCAGGAAATTGCTTTCTCTTTGTAAGCTTGAAGTTCCGTTTTTAAAGCATCAAATATATAGACCTTGCGGATAGAGGCCTCCGTTTTGGGTGGGGCGATATCCAGTATGGATGGGTGTGAGCTGTCGTATTTACTGTGATGTCGAGTCAGTTGTTTTGAGACACTGATACAGCCTTTTTTGAAATCAATATCCTTCCACTGAAGTGCCAGGAGCTCGCCTTTGCGAATGCCGGTATACAGATCCAGAATCACGGCAAACATCAGAAGTCGCTCAGATTCTCTTGCGGCAGTCTCTAACCGTTTTTGCTCTGTCACAGTCAGTGCGCGTGCAGGACGGCGGCTTTGTTTTGGCAGTTTCACGCCCTGTACGGGATTGTAGTTTAGCATACGGTTTTGTATGGAGTAGTTAAAAACCAGGGAGATAAAGTTGCGGACGCATGTTAGCATTTTTGGACTGAGCTTTTCTCCGGTTTCTACATTCTTCAGTGATAAGAGATGGCTTTGAATCATTAGATTGGTGATGTCTGCAAGGCGTTTGTTACCCAACTCGCCAAGATGCCGATTGATGATATTCTTGTAGCCGTAATAGGTGCTGCCGCGAACATATTCCTTGGAGTATTTTTCCACACATTCGGTAGCCCAGGCGGACAGGGTAGTGGAGGAGGCAGAAAAGTTTTGCAGATTGTGAATTTTGGCATATTGAATTTCTTTTACTACTTTGGTTAGTTTTTCGAGTGTTTCCTTTTTTGTTCTTCCGTAAACAGTTTGCTGCTTGCCTCTGTGCATGACGGTAACTGTATATCTGCCGCCTTTTCGTTTTTGGATGTGGTACTGGGATGGATGTTTCATAATTTTCTCCTTTTGATGATGTTTTCTTGAAACTCAATTTTGAGTTCACCTAAATTATAAATACAAAATATAAAGAAAGGAGAATTGTCCTATGGAACAACGGGTATACACAGCGAAAGAGGTTATGGATATGCTCAAACTTGGCAGAACTTATACCTATGAGTTGTTAAGCCGTGCCGCCGAAACGGGTGAACCGTTTGTGGTGATGCGCATTGGTAAAAGTCTGCGCGTTCGGAAGGACTCTTTCGACGCATGGTTTAATGACGGCTGCAAGGGCTTCTTTGAGAAATGATTGCAAAAAAAATCTGCCCACAGGCATTCACGCCTGTGGGCAGATTTTGAGAAAATTACTTTGCTTTAAAAAGAAATAGTTATTGTCGTTCCTACATCGGGTGTGCTGTCCAAATGAATCTTGGCGCCTAACTGCTGGGCTGCATGCTTCACAATGGAAAGGCCCAGACCGGTACCACCAGTTTCCCGGGAATGGCTCTTGTCCACACGGTAGAACCGTTCAAAGATTCTTGCGTGGTGCTCCTTGGGAATACCAATGCCGGTATCCTGAACAATGACGCTGCGCCCCTTCACGGTCACGGTTACCTTGCCACTGTCTTTATTGTACCGAATGGCATTATCGCAAAGGTTGTAGATCAGTTCATAAGCCAGTTGCCGAATGCCGGGGATCACAACTTCATCGCCAAGCAGTTCCACTGTGATATTTCGCTGATCTGCCGCAGGGAGCAATGTCTGCAGGACCTGGGAGCAAACCTGATACAGTTCCACATTTTCCTTGGGATACTCCCCGCCTTCATCCAACTGGGACAGGCGGATAATGTCATTGATCAGCTGCAACAGCCGCTCTGCCTCACTGCAGATGTAACCGGTAAATTTCGGCATATCCTCAAGCTTTACTAAGCCGGACTGCAGAAGTTGGGCGCTATTGAGAATGGACTGCAGCGGGGTTTTTAGCTCATGAGACACATTGGCGGTGAATTCCTGCCGGTTTCTCTGGGCGTTGACCTGCTCGGTTACATCAAAGGCCAGGACTACCGCGCCCAAAAGCCGATTCTCCGATACAATAGGGCTTATCCCAATCTGATACTCAGAACCGTGCTTTGTGATGCGGAAATCGCAGTGTTCTTTTGAAAGAGCCTGCTTGACACCCTTGGACATTGCCTGGCTTCTGTCTACCACCAGGAGGTCCAATCCTACACAGGCCTTGCTGGTTTCAAAGAGTCTGGCAGCTGCCGGGTTGATGCTCAGGATCTTGCCTTCGCTATCCAGCAAGACAAGACCTTCGCTCATGGAAGAGGTGGTCTGCTCGAACTGGTCAGTCTTCTCCTTCAGAAGAGCAACCTGAGAGCTGATCTGCTTGTTCTGCTTTTCAATGCGGTGCAGAAGCGGCGAGATCTCATCGTATGTATTGCAGGATAAGGGATTATCCAGATCCAGGTCATTGAGGGGATTGACGATCCGCTTGGCCATTCTCCGCGCCAGCATCAAAGAAGTTGCAATAGCAATAACATAGATCAGAACCAGGGGCAGCAGAATCTCCAAAAGCAGTGCAAATACGGAATCCTGTGCTGCGGAAATTCTCAGAACAGACCCGTCTTGGAGCTTTACCGCCTTGTACAGCATTTTGGTAGTTAAAGTGTTGGAATAACGCTGGCTTTCGCCGGTGCCATAGGCAAAGGCTTCCTTGATCTCTTCCCTGTCTGCGTGGTTATCCATGGTCTCGTAGGAAGTCTGGGTATCATGGAGTACCATACCGGATTTTTCAATCCAGGTGAACCGGAAATTTCCCTTAGACAGTGCATCCAGATAATCCTCACCATATTGCTCCAAGCCATTCTGGGCAATGGTCAGTTCGTTACCCAGCTGCTGCCACTGCAGGTCAGAATAGTGGCTGTAAAGGACACCCAGCGTAACACCGAAGCAGACAAAGAGCACCAGGGTCGCCACGATGACAATGGAACGAAAGATTCGTTTGGTCATCCGACCACCTCCATCCGGTAGCCAATGCCAACCACTGTTTTGACGCAGCCGGCGGTATCCCCCAGCTTTTGGCGCAGGGTCTTAATGTGCATATCCACGGTACGGCTTTCTCCGATGAATTCCTCGCCCCAGACCTCATGCATCAGGGTTTCCCGATTAAACACCTTTCCGGGGTTCTGCAGAAACAGCCGCAGGATCGAAAATTCCTTTTTTGTCAGCTCCACATCCTCGCCCAAAACGCGAACCTCGTGGTTCTCTACATCCATGGTGATGCCGTGGGCGGAAAGGAGATTCCCATCATCCTGTTTGCCGCATCTTCGCAGCACAGCCTTGATTCTGGAAACCAGGGTCATAATACCAAAGGGCTTGACCAGATAGTCATCTGCACCGGTATCCAAACCGGTAATCATATCCATTTCGGTACCCTTGGCAGTTGCCATGATGATTGGGATATCCTTTGTAGTGGGATTCCCTCTCAGCTTTTTCAGTATGGTAATGCCGTCATCTCCCGGCATCATAATGTCCAGCACGATCAGGTCCGGACGCTCCGTCTTCAGAGCTTCAAACATGGGTGCGCCGCTGGCAAAGCTCTTTGCCTCGAACCCTGTGGAATTGAGGGTATACACCTCAATATCCCGGATTGTGCTGTCGTCATCGACGATCCAAATCATAATTTATTCCTCTTTCGCATGCTGTCCTGTGATAGAAAACGCTACCCACTCGGCAATATTGGTGGCATGGTCACCGATCCGCTCCAGGTACTTTGCGATCATCAGAAGATCCAGGCAGTATTGACCGTCCTCTCGATTGCTGCTGATCATGTGGATCAGGGTCTCCTTGGTGCGGTCGAAAGCATCGTCCACGATATCATCCATGGAGATCACCTTTTTCACCAGAGACATATCCTGGTTGACGTAGGCATCAATGGAAGAGCGAACCATCTGCTGTGCGGTTTCTGCCATCAGACGGATATCCTCGCACTCCACGCCGGTGCGGCCGTTCAGGAACGGCACGATCTCGCCGATATCCTCAGCCTGGTCGCCGATTCGTTCCATATCGGTAATGATCTTCATGGCAGCGGAAATCTGACGCAGATCCCGGGCTACGGGCTGCTGTTGCAGGAGCATTTTCAGGCAAATCGCCTCGATATCCCGTTCCATCTGGTCGATCTCCCGGTCATGGGAAGCGGCTTCGTGGGCAATATCCGCATTGCCCTCCAGCAGTGCCTTTACAGCAAGATCGATGGCGGTCTCACAAGCGGAGCCCATCTCAATAAGTTTTCTATGCAGCGTGTTCAGCTGGCTATCAAACAAATTACGCATTATCCGAACCTCCCGGTGATGTAATCTTCTGTACGCTTATCCTGCGGCTGAGAGAACATTTGCTCTGTATCGCCAAACTCGACCAGCTCACCGAGAAGGAAGAAAGCGGTGTTGTCAGAAATTCGGACAGCCTGCTGCATATTATGGGTGACCATGATAATAGTATAATCCTTCTTCAGCTGCTGCGTCAAGTCCTCGATTTTGGATGTGGAAATAGGATCCAGCGCGGAGGTGGGTTCGTCCATCAGCAATACCTTAGGCTTAACCGCCAGGGCTCTTGCAATGCAAAGTCTTTGCTGCTGGCCACCAGACAAGCCCAGTGCCGATTTCTTCAGTCGATCCTTTACTTCGTCCCAGATAGCAGCACCCTGCAGTGCTTCCTCCACAATATCATCCAACTGGATCTTGTTCTTGATACCGTGGGTGCGGGGACCGTAGGCAATGTTGTCGTAGATGCTCATGGGGAAAGGATTGGGCTTCTGGAACACCATACCGATCTCCTTACGAAGATCATTCACATCAACACCGGGGGCAAAGATGTCCTGCCCGCCGTAGGTTACCGTTCCTTCGATCCGAACGGTAGGGATCAGGTCATTCATCCGGTTCAGTGTCTTCAGGAAGGTAGACTTGCCGCAGCCGGAAGGGCCGATGAGGGCGGTGTTGCTGCGCTCGGGGATCTCAATATTGATATTTTTCAGTGCCTGGGTAGCGCCGTACCACAAACACAGGGCTTTCGCGGTAATGATACTCATGCATTCTTTTTCCTTTCAAAATATTTTCCGATCAGGCTGGCGCTGAGGTTAATGATCAGCGTCAGGATCATCAGGATAGCGGCAATGGCAAAGGCCACACCAAACTCGCCGCCTTCTGTGGCGTACATATACAAAGCAACCGTCAAGGTAGAGCCGGAAGTGAACAGTGCGTCCACAAAACCGTTGAGTGCATGGGCAAAGCCTGCAGTGAACAGCAGTGCAGCAGATTCGCCTACGATTCTGCCGATGGACAGGATGCAGCCGGTGACCACACCATCTACACAACCGGGCAGTACCACCGTGCGGATCACACGCCATTTGCCTGCACCCAGACCGAATGCGCCCTCTCTGTAGGATTGGGGCACGGTCTTTAAGCTCTCCTGGGTGGTTCGCATCACCGTAGGCAGATTCATAATCACCAGGGTCAGGGCACCTGCCAGCAGGCTTTTATCCAAATCCATGAACTGGCAGAAGAACAGCGAGCCGAACAGGCCGTAGATAATGGAAGGGATGCCGGACAGGGTCTCTGCTGCGTATTCGATCATAGCCACAACACGCTTGTTGGAAGCATACTCGGTAAGATAGATGGCTGCTCCCACACCCAAAGGAATCACGAAAACCAGCGTGGTCAGAATAATGTAGACTGTGTTAAGGATATCCGGAAGGATACCGATCCGGTCTGTCAGGTAACTGGGTTTGGTGGAAAGAAGCTCCCAGGTGATATTGGGAAGGCCCTTATAGAGAACATAACTCAGAAGAAACAGGGTCAAACCGGCTGTGATCCCAGCGGCAAGCCACATAAGCGCTTGCATAGTCCAATTGTAGATACTTCTTTTTTTCATAACAGTATTTCAATCATAAGAATCAGCACAGCAAGAGATCCCAGACTCAACAGCGCATAGGGTTTCCCACGAAGTGTCCACAGAAACAATTGCTTTCTCGGTTTGATTCTCATTTCTTTTCTCCTTTCAGGAAGAAGTTCAGTACTGCGTTGATCATCATGATAAACAGGAACAGCACCAGTGCGATGGAAAACAGCGCCTCCCGGTACAATCCGTCGGCATAACCCATACCACTGGAAACCGCGGTGGTCAGGAAGCGGACACTTTGGAAGAGGCTGGGCATATTGGCCACATTACCGGAGACCATCATGACTGCCATCGCCTCACCGATGGCACGGCCTACACCCAGTACCACAGCGGTAGCGATACCGCTCTTAGCCGCAGGAACGGACACCCGGAACCATGTTTCGGTAGGGGTTGCGCCCAATGCCAGGGATGCATCCTCATATTCCTTAGGAACAGCATCCAAAGCGGTAATGGAAACCTTAATAATGGAGGGCAGGATCATGATGGCCAGCACCACGATGGCAGCCATCAGGCTTGCGCCATCCGGCAGACCGAACAAATCCCGGATACCGGGTACCAGCACCATCATACCAACAAGGCCGTAGACCACAGAAGGAATACCTGCCAGCAGACTAACTGCACCGGACATGATCTCTTTTACCTTAGGAGATGCCTTCTTGGACAGAAATACCGCCGTCAGAAAACCGATGGGCACGCCCAGGACCAGCGCACCGGCGGTACCGTAAATGCTGGACAGAATGAACGGAAGGATACCGAACTTCGGTTCAGAGATTGCAGGATCCCAGGTATCTCCGAAGAGGAAATCCCACAGACCGATCTCCAGGATCGCCGGGATACCGGAGATCACCAGATAGACGGTGATGACCAACACACTGGCAACAGTAACAAGGCCCAGGATTAGGAAGAGTCCGTGTACGGCCCGCTCAAATTGTTTGTTCTTTTTCATACTTTTCACCATTGACGCGGAACAAGCGGCGATTTGCACCGCCGCATTGCTTCCTTATTTTTTAGTTGGCAGGAACCACACCGGCTGCACTGATGATTTCGTTTGCCTTATCGGAAGTCACGAAGTCGAAGAATTCCTGAGCAGTCTTGCTGAGTGCTACGCCCTCTTTGGTAACCAGGACAAAGGGGCGCTGTACGGGGTAGCTGCCGTCCTTGATGGTAGCTTCGCTGGGAGCCACACCATTAACACTGATGGCCTTCACGGTGTCCTTGACAGAGGACAAGGAGATATAGCCGATGGCGTTGGCGTTCTCTGCCACTGCGGTGAGCACTGCGCCGTTGGAGGTCAGCTCCTGGCGGTACTTGCAGGCATCCTCGGTATCAGTGATGGACTCGAAGCCGTCGCGGGTGCCAGAGTTCTCTTCACGGCCGATCAGGACGATCTCGCTGTCATTGCCGCCTACATCCTTCCAGTTGGTGATCTCACCCTTGTAGATGCCTGCGATCTGTTCCAGCGTCAGGTTTGCAACCGTATTGCTGGGGTTGACGATCACTGCGATGCCGTCGATGGCAACCACGGTCTCCTTCAGACCCTCAGCTTTTACAGAGTCCTTCAGGTAGCGGGAGCTCAGGCCGATGTCGCAGGTGCCGTCCTTGACAGCCTTGATGCCGGTACCGGAGCCGGTGGGGTTGTAAGTGAAGGTTGCGCCGGTGTTTTCCATGAAGGCCTCGCCTAGAGCGCCAATCATCTTTTCCATGGAGGTAGAACCATCGGTTGCAACCTTTTTCGTTTCGTTGCTGCCGCAAGCGGCCAGGGTTGCTGCGATCATCACCACAGCCAAAATCATGCAAATGTACTTTTTCATAAAAACATCATCCTTTCGTGTTTTCTTTTTTTGATTGACTTCAGGTTACATCCCCATCATAACAATTCGATGTAAAGTCCGAAACCACACCGGTGTAAAATCGATGTAAGGTTTTTGGGATCCATCCTCCTTAGTATGACCAAAAAAGGCCATGAAACCCAAAAGTTCCATGGCTTTTTATGATACACACTATAGTTAGAGATAATGATAGGAGCATGTTTTTGTGGGCTGTTGGCAAATATGTGGCATTACTCATCGGCAAATAATGGAATAAAAGATGGGAAGATGATGTTGATATTTTGCCGATGGTGTGGTATAATAGGATCAAGAAAATTAGCCGGGAGGTAGTTATGGAATATATATCTGTGGCAAAAATAGCTGAAAAATGGGGGCTTTCCGAACGAAGTGTGCGTAATTACTGTGCCCACGGCAGAATTCGTGAAGCCAAGCTTATCGGCAAAACTTGGTACATTCCGGAGGACGCACAGAAGCCGGAGCGTGCAAATAAGAAAAACGATACACCTACATTGCTTCAGATCTTGCGAGAGCAGAAAGCTGCCAAGATGACCGGTGGTATTTATCATAAGGTGCAGATCGATCTGACCTATAACTCCAACCACATTGAGGGTAGCCGTTTGACTCACGATCAGACCCGGTACATTTTTGAGACCAACACCATCGGTTTCGAAAATGAGTCTGTGAATGTGGATGATGTGATCGAAACCTCTAACCACTTCCGCTGCATCGATATGGTGATTGACGGAGCAGGGGCTACACTCTCGGAAAAATTCATCAAAGATCTACACGCAGTTCTGAAGACCGGAACTAGCGACAGCCGAAAGGATTGGTTTGCAGTAGGGGAGTACAAGAAATTACCTAACGAAGTTGGTGGTAATGACACGACGCTGCCAGAGAATGTTGCCGATGAGATTCGCAAACTGCTGGCAGACTATAATTCGATACCGTCTAAGTCCTTTGAGGACATCGTGGCCTTTCATGTAGCTTTTGAACGCATCCATCCCTTCCAGGACGGAAATGGTCGTGTAGGTCGTCTAATCCTCTTCAAAGAGTGCCTGAAGTACAATATCGTGCCATTTATTATCGAGGACAATCTGAAGCTGTTCTACTACCGTGGACTCAAAGAATGGGACCACGAAAAAGGCTTCCTCAAGGACACCTGCCTCACCGCCCAAGACCGCTTTAAAGCTTATTTGGATTATTTCAGAATCACATATTGATATGTTCATGCAGGAGTAGGCGGTAATTTAACTATGGAAGGAGATAAGAGTATGATTAACGACGAATCAATTGATTTCTTGAAAAATATTGATCCATTGGTTGTTCTTGATAAAATTAAACTATTCCGAGCGCTCAACATACGTGAAATGACTGAACAGGAGATATTTACATCAATTCACGATACATTATGCTATAATGGAAAATTTATTTATTTCACAAATTGCGCAACGTACTCAGAAGGAACGGTTTTTTATAGAGTTCGACGCTTAGAAGGTAGTAAGACCCCATTTTCAGAGTTGGAAAGGATAAGCGGCTTTTGGGAACCGCCTGCACAGTTCGTAACAAAGCGCCAAAGACTGAATAAAGTGGGAGAATCGATGCTATACGTGACACCAGGAGATCCTTTAGTTCCGACAAGAGAACTGCATATCTCGGAGGACGAGTATTATGCCTTGATAAAATATGTTGCTACTCAGCCGGTAAAAGTGAATATTATAGGCGGTCAGTATAATTATGATCAACTTGGCATATCTGATGAGAAGGCAATACTGATTCACGAACTTTATAATAGTTTCTTAAAGGATGAATTCAGTCGGGATGTAGCTCCGGGACTTGAGCATCTGTATACTGTTTCGGAAATGATTGCAAAAAACTATTTCGATTTGCCGCCAAGGGCCGTGCAAGATGCGTGGGCATATTCATCCGTACAAGATAAGAGCAAATATAATGTGTGCTTTAGACCAGAGATAGCACATGAGATTTTGAAATTAGAAGGGGCGGCAATCTGCAAGAATAAGGATGATCAAATTCAAGCATATTGTATTGCGGTAGATGTGGACGGCACTGGAAACATTCAATATATTCGAATGAATACTGATTTGCAAAGAGAAAGATTTCCGGAGTTTACTTCTGAATAGTAGGATATAATACACCCCGCTTTTGTACGAGACCGTACGAAAGCGGGGTGTCGTTATCGTCTTTGTTGCATTGGATTTTTCTCGGTAGTTTCACTTTTTCCACACACCTTTTATACACCTTTTGTACACCTTTTTGGCATTGAGGTGCATGGAATTATATGAAGATACATTTTCGTCCGAATCCCGAAAGTCCTTGTGCCATAAGGCTTTATCGGGATTTTATGGATTTATAAGGAGTTATGAAAAAAGGTCTCTGCGCAACGATACCTTATATGGTTTAAATGATATTAAAGAAATTAGTAAAGCTATTTACTTTGAATTGCGCGTTAAGAAAATAGGTAGCAAGAACGAGAAATTTGAAGCCGGGAAAATTGTTGCTAAAACACTATTGAAAAATGGTTTAAGTGCTGTAGGAATTGATCTTTCGGTAAAGGAAGAGGATTTAGAGAAATTATATACATCCATTGATCTGTCCGACAAACTAATTATTTTAGAAGATTTAGAACGATCTGGCATAAGCATCAAACAGGTACTAGGGTATGTGAATAATTTGGTTGAGCAAGACGGTGCAAAGGTTCTAATATTATATCCTTTCATTTTTTCTTTCTGCGAACTCTAAAAAAGCCGATTGCAAAGAAAACAGCGCAATATATCTGCATATAATAGAAACAAGCCTTGATTTCTGACGTTTTGTGTCATATAATACACGGGATTAAAAAGTAAGGAGCATTTTGCGATGCTTGATCAATTTTTCGCATGGTACAATGGATTGACTGACGGATTATGGGGGTCATTGCTGCTGTTTGCAGTTGGCGTTGTGCTGCTGATTAGGGGCGGTGACTGGTTTGTAGACAGCGCGGTGGGAATCGCCAAGCGTTTTCGCGTTCCGGAAATTATCATCGGCGCGACGGTTGTTTCTATCGGTACAACACTTCCCGAGGTGATGGTGTCTGTGACGGCTGCGGTGAATCAGAACGGAGCGATTGCCTACGGCAACGCCATTGGATCTATTATTTGTAATACCGCGCTGATTGCAGCGTTGACAATTGCCATCCGCCCCGCACCTGTGGATCGGAAAGCGGTAGTCACTCCGGTGCTGTTTTTCTTTATTTCTGCCGCTATTTATGTGGTTGCAGCATACATATTCGGCCGCTTTGACAGATGGTTGGGTATTGTGATGCTGCTTGTCCTTGGCGCGTATATGTCAATGACGATTTACAAAGGTTTTAAAAATCCTGCGAAGCAGGAGACAGAAGAAGAGGATGCGCCCAGCGGCTTGCTTCTGAAAGATGTTGTGGTGCTTATTGTCAGCGCGGCATTGATTGCAGTGGGAGCCGATATGCTGGAAGGCTCTTCTGTTTCTCTGGCCACCATGGCGGGTATTCCTACGGAGGTTGTTGGTGTTACGGTGGTTGCGCTTTGCACATCCTTGCCGGAGCTGGTAACGGCTGTCACAGCTCTTGCCAAGGGCCATGGCGCGCTTTCCCTCGGCAATATTATTGGCGCAAACATCTTCAATCTGGTGTTGGTTTCCGGCGCGGCAGTAACAATTTCTCCTTTTGTTGTTCCGGACGGCAGTCAACTGTTTGGATTTAATACCTCTCTGCTGGTTGAGATTCCTTTGATGGTTTGCGTAATGGCACTGATGACCCTGCCTGCAATTTGGAAAGGAAAACTGAGCCGTTGGCAAGGTGTGACATTGCTTGGCATTTACGGGGCGTTTGTTGCATTGCAGGTGCTGATTGCATTAGGTGTTTTGTAATTAGATTTTAGATTTTCGATAATGAAAGCCTGAGATTGACTTGGTGTCAATCTCAGGCTTTTTGCATAGGTTTTTATACGACATCACCGAAGCCGAGGTGTCGTAATTTCTCGGCTTTCTCACAGATTTGAGACAAGGTGCAACCCTGCCTGAACATATTGTAATAGTCCAGAATCATTGCGGTTAGGGGGGCATCTACCGGAAGGGAGGAGACCTCCAACAGCACTTTTTGTGCGTTCTTGCAGGTTTGTTCCATGCCTGCTTCGTTGATGTAACGAAGCACACCGGCTGCTGCACCAACGGTAATATAGGCGGGAACAACGCCAACCTCTTGCGCCAATAAAGAGGAACCGATCATGCGGTCTGCGGGGCTGAGTTTTCTGGCAGGATCACCGCCTACTCGCTGACAGGTATCTTTCAGCGCTGCATTGGTAAAGCGGAACAGCAGATCGTAAATATGGGTTTGTAACGCATAAAGATCCGTGCCGTACTTCTTAGACAGCGCCATAGCACTTTCCAACATGGCATTCTGAACCAAAATACGCACCTCAGGGACGGCAATGGATTCGTAGATATAGCCTAGACCAAGAATGTCACCTAAGTATGCACAGGTTGCATGTCCCATGTTATGAACAAAGAGCTTGCGTTTGATGTAAAAATCAAAGGGCGCAAAGGGCACCATGTTCCGTATTTCGGGGATTTCACCTTTGAATGCATCCTTGTCTACGGGAAGAAAACCGTAGCGCTCAACGCAAACCCGCAGAGGTTCGCCGTCTTTCATATCCTCTGTCTGCACAGGGACCATGCGGCCAATAGAGGCTTCCACTAAACCAACGGATTCGTCAAAGATTGCCTGCTCTTGCTCAGTAAGATGCTCTTTGAGCATGCCTTCTAAAATCTTGTTGGCATCATTCAGGTTTTCGCAGATGATGATGTTCAGCGGGCCTTTTTTCGCAGCCCAACGCTTGCGCAGAGCCGCAACGATATTGGGTACAATGAATTTCAGGATTCTTGCGCCAACGGCTGTTGCCATAATGTCGCAGTTGGCAATGGTATCTACGGCAGTAGCATCATTTCCGTTTACCGCGGTGACATTTTGAATCCAAACGTCCTCGCAGCCGTCATTTGATACATAACGAACAGGGTACTGACGTTCTTTCTGCAATGTATTCACCACAGGTTCTGCCACGTCGATAAAGGTAACCTCGTATCCGGATTGGCTCAGCAAAGCGCCAATAAAGCCACGGCCGATATTACCACCGCCGTACATAACAGCTTGTTTCATAGGTATTCCTTCTTTGCTTTCAATTAAATTTTCCTTAGAGCGTGATGCGGTTATATTTTCTTGCGGTTTCCAGTATACCGGCTTTATCCAACATTCCGTCAATGGAGTTTTCGGAGAACAGATTGCAGGCCGCGGCAGCAGAGGCAAAGGACAAAATATCCTTGTCCGTCAGTCCGTTGTAGATGCCATATAGACTGCCTGCGCAGAAGGCATCACCCGCGCCTACACTGCCCTTAATGCACTCGCTGGGTATTTTCAAGGAGGGCACAACGGTGAATTCGCCGTTAGCACTCAGACAAAATCCTGCTTGCTTGCAGTGGACAATGACCTTTTCCCGAACGCCTTCGTTCATGGTCAGTTCCATGGCTTTTCGAATATTTTCAATATTCGGTGTATCGCCTGTGTATGGCTCAATGCCCCAAATACTGCAACATTCAATTTCGTTGAAAATGATGTAGTCGCAGTAGCGCAGAGCTGGCTTAATAATCGCAGTAAAATCCAGTGTGCTGCTGCTGACAACGTCAACGGATGTCTGAATGCCTGCCTTTTGAACATCATGGAGAAAACGCGCCATGGCGGTACCATACTGGGCGTCTTCCTTATCAAATAGTTCCAGAAGCAGAAGATAGCCAGCATGGACGATGCGGCCGGGAATGGAGGATATGTCTACCTCCTCCGGTGAAAACTCAGCGTTTGCTCCGGAGCAGTGGAAGAAGGTCCGCTCACCGGAGGGCAAATTCATGACATCAGAGAAAGAGGTTGGGGTATCGGGGGAGACAATCACACCCTTGCAGTCAATATTGTGCGCACGGAGTTGGGAAATGACATATTGACCGTATTCATCATTACCCACCTTTCCCACAACGGAAAGGGGGACGCTGCCATCAATCTTAGCAAGGTCAATGGCAGTGTTGGGAACACAGCCGCCCACGGCACGGCTGACACTTGTAATATGAGAGAGCATGCCCAGTTGGGGATAACAGTCGATGTTTTTCACCACATCCACAATCATGCTGCCCACCAGGGTAATGCCGTTTTTATCCTGTACCATAGGCTTAGTTACACTCAGCAACCAGCGGGCCGGCCAGTTCCTTTAAGTAGAAGAGTCTTCCGGGGAGAGTGGGGATAAAGGTGGAAGTAATGGCAGGGTTGGGGCCGTAGTGAAGGGTGGTCAGGAAGCTCATGCCTTGCCAGCCCATGCCTCTGCCTAATGCTCCGTCAGCACCGCCGATGGCGTAGTCGGCTTGCAGGAACAGGCCGGGTCCGATGGTGTTGGCCGTGCAGGGAACCAGAGTTGTACGGCTCTTGAAGCTGGTCAGAGCGTTCTGCTCGATGGTCAGGGGGTGCAGCTTTGCGCCAATGCGATAAGGTGCAGACTTCCATTCCTCCACAGTCTTGTAATCCTCAGCAAAATGGGGCTCCCAGAAGGCAATGTGGCACATACGGCCGATGCCGTAGACCAGTACCAGCTTTGCGCCCTCTGCCTTCAATGCAGCGATTTTCTCGGGGTAGGTGGGCAGGTTATCGCGGGTTGCGAAATTGCGCTGTGATTCGGGAACAGTTTGATTCAGTTTGCCAAAGAAAGCCTGCTTCATAGAGAATTCGAAGGAAGCGGGATTGCTGCTATCCAAAGTATTGCCCTCGGCGTCTGCCCACTCGTCCATATTGAAGGTGTAGACATGATCGCAGTTTACCTTCCACTCATTGAGGAAGTAAGCTGCCCAGCGGTACATACCCATGGGGCCAACAGGAAGGATCATAGCCAGCTTTTTGCCATCTTCGCGACTCAGTTTAATCTGCATCGCGATTTCATGACCCATCAGGGTGTCAAAATCGCCCAAGGATTCGCATTCCACAGGCTGGAACTTATCGTTCCAAAAAGATTCCCGCGCAACGCCCTTGTCGCAGCATTCGTCAATTTTCTGCATATCCCAGCCTTTGGGATAGAAATTCTCCAACAGAGATCCTTTTACAGTGCTCATGAAATTCATAATGACAGCTCCTTTGTTTTCATTTTATAATTTAAGGCAGAAGCCTTTTAGTTGTGCCTTTGAGGTAAACCTGACACATACGGAAGCCTTCGGCGTAATCGGCACCGCACTGGTAGCCACGGCATCGGGAACAAGTCTTGACCATGTCGGCAAAATCAATGCCGTCGTGTTCACGCATCCATACCAATTGGCTTTCATGGCATTCCAACATGTTAATTTTCAGGTCGATGACATCGCTGATGTCAACATATTCTGTGGGTTGGAAATTAACACCGGCAAGGGTATCCATGTAATAGATGGGAACCAGCTTTGCCGGCTTGCCGTCGGGGTTGCTGTAAACATGCTTGTAGCTGGTGTAGTTGGGGAGAGTGGAGGTAAAACTGGCATCAAATACAAGTCGGGAAACTGCGGTGTGATCGGGCATATAGTCGTCCGGATTGTGGGTGATAATGACATCGGGGTCGGCGTAACGGATAATATCTACCAAGACATCCCGCGCTTCCTTACCATTGTCAAAAATTTCCAAATCATCAAATCCGGCGCTGATGACCTCAATACCTGCTAATGCACCTGCTCGCTTGGCTTCATTTGCCCGGATGACTCGCAGCTCGTCCGGGGGAATGATCACGTGGCCAAGATTGCCGCTGGATACATGGCAGACAATGACCTTGTCGCCCCGCTGAACGCATTTTGCCAGCGTTCCGGCGCAGGCAATTTCTACATCATCGGGATGACAACCGATTGCTAGAACATTCATGAAATCACACTCCTTATTTAAATATATAATAAGTATAATATATTTGCAGCAACCTTTGGATTGACAAAGTGGTACAAAATTTATAAAATAAGCTTATCTTTGCAAATACATCTAAATGGACTTATTTTGGAGTAGCGACATATGACAAACGAAAAGGGCGTTGCGCTGAAAAGCGAAATTGAAGTTACCAGATTGGTCAGCGATTTCTATTATGAATTTCCCGACGATTTCGATTACGCCGGAGAAATCCATTCCGGCTGGGAATTTGTGTATGTGGAAAAAGGAAAGGTGAGCGTTGGTGCCGATAA
Source organism: Faecousia sp. (assembly GCA_045576415.1). Lineage (GTDB taxonomy): Bacteria > Bacillota > Clostridia > Oscillospirales > Oscillospiraceae > Faecousia. Next base: position 17,971 of record JAZNGJ010000009.1, read on the forward strand.
TACCACATACATTTTGAAAAAGGGGGAGATGGCATGCCATAAACCCTTTGAATTTCATACAATAAAGCCTTTCGAAGGAAAAGCTGCTGTCATTATCATCTGCTTTGAAGCCTCTAATGAATATATGGAGTACTTTAACAACAAAATCGTATCGGTTAACCAAAGGCAGAAGCAATATTTAAACGATATTGCCAATATGGGGAAAATGGTGTTTTTGCCAAAAGAGCCCTTGGATATTGTTCGGGATGGGCAAATGGATATTGCTCCTGATGTATCGACCTTGAAGCTGCAATACATCAAAGATGCCATTCAGCTTCTGCTGCTTTCCCTTATAGGGGCAGATATGACGGAAAAGCAGAGCCGCATTACGATTTATGAGCATGTGACACAACGGCAGACCTTAACGAAAAAGATTAAAGAGTATTTAAATGACAATATTGATAAGGCTGTGACATTAGACAGTATTTCTAACAGTTTTTCTTATTCTCTTTCCAGTATCAAGCGCATTTTTAAGGAAGAAACCGGAACCAGTATTATTCTTTATTTGAACAATTTGCGCATGGTTAGAGCAAAAGAAATGTTGCGAAATACCGATATGTCCATAGGGAATATTGCGCTCTTATTAGGCTATTCCAATGTGTATTATTTTTCCACATCCTTTAAAAGAAAATGGGGATTGAGCCCAACGCAATATCGGTCAAAACAGAAGTAATAGCGGACGCGGAAAGGAAAAAGAAGAAATCACCTCATTCTTACATAGGAAGTGTAGGAACGAGGTGATTCTAGTTATTTATGTAGGTTTATTTTACTACCTTTAATGCTTCCAGACTTAGTTCTCCTGCCAGCTTAAACAATGCGTCGCGAAGCACTTGTTCTAGGCTGAGACCTGCTTTTTCGGCTATTCGCGTATAGAAAAGAACCACCGATGGTTCTAAGGTCAGCGTTACTTGCTTCATAGATAAACTCCTTTATGAGGAAAAGTCATCTCATTCTATGCAAAGCCTTGACAGGTGTGCTACAATATATTGTACGAAAAGGAAAGACCTGAGAGGATGAAAAGCTATGGCAAAAGAGAAAAAGGTTGAGCAAATTACCGACATGGAGGTCGACTTTGCTCAATGGTTTACGGATGTTTGCACCAAAGCACAGCTGATTGATTATTCTTCTATTAAGGGCGTATTTATCTACCGTCCCTACGGTTATGCCATTTGGGAAAATATTCAGCAGATTATGGATAAGGAATTTAAGAAGCAGGGGGTAGAAAATGTGTATATGCCCCTTTTGATTCCTGAAAGCCTGCTCCAAAAGGAAAAGGACCATGTGGAGGGCTTTGCCCCTGAGTGCGCATGGGTAACCTACGGCGGTGTGGATAAGCTGGAAGAGCGTTATGCTATTCGTCCCACTTCTGAGACCTTGTTCTGTGAGCATTTTGCAAATGTTTTGCAATCCCATCGGGATTTGCCCATGAAATACAATCAGTGGTGCAGTGTTCTGCGCTGGGAAAAGACTTCCCGTCCGTTCCTTCGCCACAGAGAATTCTTGTGGCAGGAGGGTCATACCATTCATGCTACCGCAGAGGAAGCGAAGAGCTTTACTGAGACGATGCTAAATGTGTATGCCGATTTCTGCGAGAATGTGCTGGCCATGCCTGTTACCCGCGGTCAGAAGACTGAAAAAGAAAAGTTTAATGGCGCTGAGGCTACCTACACCATTGAGTGTATGATGCACGACCGCAAGGCGTTGCAGGCAGGTACTTCTCACTATTTTGGAGATGGTTTTGCCAAGGCGTTTGAGATTGAATTTACCGATAAGAATAACCAGAAGACCAACCCCCATGAAACCTCTTGGGGTGTGTCTACCCGACTCATTGGCGGTATCATCATGACCCATGGCGACAACAACGGACTTGTTCTTCCGCCTAAGGTTGCGCCCATACAGGTGGCGGTGATTCCCATTGCTCAGCACAAGGAGGGCGTTTTGGAGGGTGCCAGCGCCATTCGTGACCGTCTGATTGCCGCAGGTCTTCGCGTGAAGATGGATGCTTCCGATAACTCCATGGGTTGGAAGTGCGCTGAGTATGAAATGAAGGGCGTTCCGCTTCGTTTGGAATGCGGCCCTCGGGATTTAGAGAACGGTCAGGTTGTTTTGGTACGCCGCAATGATGGCGAAAAGGTCGTTGTCAAATTGGAAGATTTGGAAGCAGCGGTGGCGCAGCAGTTGGAACTGGTGCATCAGGGTATGTATGCGCGGGCGAAGAAGAATCTTGACGAGCATATTTACGAGGCACATTCCATTGAAGAGGCCAAGGCTTTGCAGGATGCCAACGGCGGCTTTGTTAAAACAATGTGGTGCGGTGAGCTGGATTGTGAGCTTGCCATGAAGGAAAAGGCGGGAATGTCCTCTCGCTGTATTCCCTTTGCGCAGGAGCATTTGGGCGACACTTGTGCATGCTGCGGAAAACCTGCCCATAAGATGATTTACTGGGGCATCGCATACTAATGAAAATTTTAGAAACAGGTCTGCATTTGCAGACCCGTTTTTTATATACTGAAAGGGGATTGGCACAATCTTTCAGTTGACAATGGTAAGCGAATGTGATATAAAATTGAGTATAAAAAACAGCAAAATCTTTACCAAAATCAATTTTAGGAGCAAGGTTTATGATGGAAATTAATACGCTGTTTGATGTGTCTCATACATTGGCAGGGGAGTACCTTTCTGGGTTTCGTTATCCTTGGGAGGCACTGAAAGGGATCCGGGATATAATTATTAAGCTGGGCGCAGCTCTGGATGCGAAGGAATATAATAACGTATCGGAAAATGTATGGATCCATAAAAGTGCGAAGGTTGCCCCCAGCGCATTCATAGCAGGTCCGACCATTATCGGTGCCGGTACGGAAGTGCGCCACGGCGCATTCGTCCGCGGTCCTGCATTGGTGGGTGAAAATTGTGTGGTTGGCAACTCCGTGGAGCTGAAAAATGTGATATTGTTTGACAATGTTCAGGTGCCCCACTACAACTATGTAGGCGACAGCATTTTGGGTTACAAGTCACACATGGGTGCTGGTTCGCTGACTTCAAATGTAAAATCGGATAAAACCAATGTTGTCATTCACGGGGAGGAAGAAATTCCGACTAATCTGAAAAAGGTTGGCGCTTTTTTAGGTGATTTCGTAGAGGTTGGCTGCAACAGTGTCCTCAATCCTGGAACGGTAATTGGAAGAAATTCCAATGTATATCCTTTGTCCTGTGTCCGTGGTGTGATTTTGGAAAACTGCATTTATAAAACGGGCGGTGTAATTGTCAAAAAGGAGAATTAATATGGGTAAATATTTCGGAACAGATGGCTTTCGCGGGGAAGCCAATGTGAATTTGACTGCGGACCATGCATATAAGATTGGTCGGTTTTTGGGCTGGTATTACGGGGAATTAAAACGACGCAAGGGAAGCAAGGAAGCTGCCCGCATTGTCATCGGTAAGGATACCCGCCGCAGCAGCTATATGTTTGAATACACCCTCGCGGCAGGCATTACAGCCTCCGGTGCAGATGCTTATTTGCTCCACGTTACCACCACTCCGTCGGTGGCTTATGTGACAAAAACAGACGAGTTTGATTGCGGCATTATGATTTCCGCCAGCCATAATCCTTATTATGATAATGGCATTAAGCTTTTAAATTCCGCCGGTGAGAAAATGGATGAGAATACCATTGGATTGGTGGAAGATTTTATCGACGGGGAAGTAGAGCTCTTTGGTAAAAAGTGGACACAGCTGCCCTACGGAACGCGGGAAAACTTAGGCGTCAGTGTGGACTATGCATCAGGCAGAAACCGTTATATTGGGTATCTGATAAGCTTGGGCATGTATTCTTTCAAGGGTGTTAAGGTCGGTCTTGACTGCGCCAACGGCGCTGCATGGAATATTGCAAAGAATGTGTTTGACGCCCTTGGCGCGAAAACATATCTCATTAACGCTGACCCTGACGGCACGAATATCAATAAGAATGCCGGTTCTACCCACATTGAGGTGTTGCAGGAATTTGTGGTGGAGCATGGATTGGATGTAGGCTTTGCCTATGATGGCGATGCTGACCGCTGCCTGTGCGTGGACGAAAAGGGTAATGTGATTACCGGCGACCATATTTTGTATATCTTGGGTCAGTATATGCAGACGCGAGGTCTGCTGGATAACAATACAGTTGTTACCACGGTGATGTCTAATTTCGGCCTATATAAGGCATTGGACGAAAAGAATATCGCCTACGCAAAAACTGCGGTAGGCGATAAGTATGTGTATGAATACATGGTGGAAAATGGTTGCCGTTTAGGCGGTGAGCAATCCGGTCATATCATCATTTCCAAATACGCAACCACCGGTGACGGCATTTTAACCAGCTTGAAGCTTATGGAAGTTATGCTGGCAAAGAAACAGAAGATGAGTCAGCTAACTGAGGGGTTGAAGATCTATCCTCAGGTTCTGAAAAATGTGCGGGTTCGCTCCAAGCCTGAGGCGCAAAATGACCCCAAGGTGCAGCAAGCTGTTGCGGAAGTTGCCGAGAAGCTTGGTGATACCGGACGGATTTTGGTGCGGGAATCTGGCACGGAGCCGGTGATTCGCGTTATGGTGGAAGCCCCCAGCCAGCAGCTGTGTCAAGAATGTGTGGACAGCGTTGTGGATGTCATTTGCAGACAAGGTCACGCACAGGTATAAAATTTAAAACATGTCGGCAGATTTTTAGCGGTTTTTCCATTGCAAAATGCTTTGGATACCGGCTAGAAATCTGTCGATTTCTTCTTTTGTGGTATCGCGGCACAAGGAAATGCGGAAGGAGCTGTCAATAATTTCCCCAGGCAGCTTCATTGCGCTCAGCACATGGCTGCGATGACCTTTGGCGCAGGCGGATCCCGCAGATACGCAAATACCGGCATCCTGTAAAATGTTCAGACTGTTCTGGGTGGGGACACCGGGAATGGACAGGCTGAGAATGTGGGGCGCATCATGTGCACCGTTGATGGTTACTTCGTCAAAGCGACTCAGCTCCGTGACAGCATATTCAAGCAGCTGTCCTTCCTTGGCAATGTCATTTTGAAAGCTTGCGGATATTTCCTGACAGGCCGCAGCAAAGCCGAATATGACAGGAGTGGCTTCTGTGCCGCTGCGAATTCCGCTTTCCTGACCGCCGCCTTGCAGTAGGGCAGGGAAGGATTTGAATCGAGGGCTGATGTATAATGCACCGGCGCCCTTAGGTCCATGGATTTTGTGAGAGGAAACGGCAATTAAATCCGCACCCAGCGTTTTGGCGCTGAACGGGATTTTCATAAAACCTTGTACCGCATCTGTGTGAAAAATGGCATTGGGGCAGAGTTTGTGGGTGAGCTTCGCCATTGCGGAAATGGGCATCACAGAGCCAACTTCGTTGTTGACCATCATAATCGAGACCAAGATGGTATTACTGCGAAGGGCGCCTTTCAGCATGTCAATGGTGATGTTTCCCAATTCGTCCGGCTGTAAATAAGTGACCGCAAAGCCTTGCGCTTCTAAATCTCTCATGCAGTTTAAAACAGCGGGGTGTTCTATTGCGGTGGTAATGATATGCTTGCCGCGTTTGCCCAAGCGCTTGACAGTGCCGTAAATTGCCCAGTTGTCTGCTTCTGTACCACCGGAAGTGAAGTAAACCCGATCCGGCTCTGCGCCCATAGCCTGCGCCACTTGCTGGCGGGCAGTGCGAAGCTGCTTGGCAGTGTCAATACCGAAGGTATATAAGGAGCTGGGGTTTCCCCAATGCTCCGTCATAGCGGCATTGACCGCATCAACTGCCTGTGGGCAGGGCTTGGTGGTGGCGGAATTGTCTAAATAAATCATAGTGTTACTTTCCTACACAAAAACGTTCAAAAATTCTGGCGGTGATGTCATCGCGTACTGTTGCACCGGTGACTTCACCCATGGCTTCCATGGCGGTTTCCACATCTGTCAGTACAGCGTCGGGTGTCAAGCCCAGCTTTAATCCTTGCAGAGCAGAAAGTATGGCCTCGTAACTGCGGCGGATGGCATCAAACTGACGGGGATTGGTCAAAATAGAGCCGTCGCAAGGTGTGTTGCCGGTAAACATGATGTCCACAAGCTGCGCAAGCTGATCAAGACCTTGGCCTGTCTGCGCGCAGATTTCAATGACGTTCATAAACGGCAGATCGCTGGGAACTACCTTTTGCCCCAAATCGGTTTTGTTGATCAGAGCAATGGCGTTTTCATGGTCAAGACAAAGGTTGATTACCTCTTTGTCTTCATCGTCTAATGGCTCAGAACCATCGCAAACAAACAGGATCAAATCAGCAGCTTCCGCGGCCTTTTTAGAACGCTCAACTCCGATGGCTTCTACTCTGTCGCCTGTTTGGCGTATGCCGGCGGTATCAATCAGTCGCAAGCGGGTGTTGCCCAGCATAATCACTTCTTCTACTGTATCGCGGGTAGTGCCGGCAACCTCTGTGACGATGACACGCTCAAAACCAGCCAGTGCGTTAAGCAAACTGCTTTTTCCTACATTGGGTTTTCCCACGATGGCGGCAGAAACACCGTTGCGCAGAATTCTGCCTTGACCGTAGCTTTGAAGCAGAGCATAAAGCGCTTTCGCGTTGTTTTTCAGCAATTTTTCGTAGCTGCGAAGACCAAAATCCTCAATGTCCTCATCGGGATAATCCAGCACAGCGTGGAAATGACTGCAAAGATTGGTGAAATCATCATAAATAGGCGCAAGCTTTTTTTGCAGAACGCCCGCAACTTGTCCGGCGGCATTGGCGGCAGCATCTGCGGTTTCCGCTTCAATTAAATCAATCACGGCTTCTGCCTCTGTAAGCGCAAGTTTGCCGTTTAGAAATGCCCGTTTGGTAAACTCGCCGCGTTTGGCGGGAAGCGCGCCGGCGGCATAGAGAGCATGCAAGCCTGCTGCTAAAACAGCGGGCGAGCCGTGGCAGTGAAACTCCACCGTATCTTCTCCCGTATAGGAGTGGGGAGCATGAGAGCAAATCACGCAACATTGATCGATGATTCTTCCGGTTTTGTCGTGGAGTGTACCAAGGTGCAATTTTTTGTCTTGCGCTTCCCATAGGGATGCGCGATTATTTAATGTAAAGACCTTATCGGCGATGGTGATACAATCGTCACCGGTCAGGCGCAAAATGCCAATGGCACTGACAGTTAAGCCTGTGGAAACGGCGGCAATGGTGTGTGACATTTTGACCCTCCTTCATGAGTTTTCCCTTACTATATCATTTTATGTTGTAAAATGCAATCTTCCTAATTGTGAAATGTATAATTTCCCCATTTTCCGGTACCCTAAATCGGTAGAGGTGATTGTGTGGACCAGCCTGCCTATTCAGGGGAAATAACCGATGAGAATATCCGTCAAATTTTCGCCGGCGCAGCTGATTTTTACCGACGGGAACTTTGTTGCGATGGTAAAAAATTGTTTGCCTATGCCATAGACGGACTGACATCCGGAGGGGACATTTCTCATTATATCGTAAAGCCTATTACAGAGCATCTGACCGCTGATTCTATGCAGGGGCTTTATGCTCGTGCTTTGCGTGGCATGATTTATAATTCCGTTGCGGGTGTTTGTGACGATTTGGAGACAGTTGCATTGCGCCTCGTTAACGGGTTTTGCGTAATTTTATTTCCGGGAATTGGCGCAATCGCTTTTGAAGCAAGGACATCGGATAAACGCGGACCCGAGCCACCTGCGGTTGAAAATACAGCGAAAGGTCCCAAAGATGCCTTTGTTGAGACAATTCGCTCCAATACCAGTCTTGTGCGCCGTCATTTAAGAACTCCGGATTTGAGGATTTTTGAGACGCAAGTAGGCAGGAGAAGTTATACAAACATATCGGTTGTCTGGGTCGAAGGTATTGCTAATCCTGAGCTTATAGATGCAATTAAACAGAGATTGAATGAAATGGATATTGATGGACTGCTTTCCCCCACAGCAGTGGAGGAATATGTGACAGGCTCGCGAGCGACCCCGTTTCCTTTGTTGCAATATACAGAACGTACCGATCGCTTTTGCCATGGACTGTTGGACGGGAGAGTGGGTCTTTTTGTAGACGGACTTCCTTTGGGGTATCTTGCACCGGTGGATATTGGCTATTTAATGAATTCTGCGGAGGATTTAAGTCGGGATTATATTTCCGCTTCGTGGGTGCGGATTCTACGTTATATTTCGTTATTTGTTGGCCTGCTGCTTCCGGCAATTTATGTTGCAATGACTGTTCATCACGGAGCGTGGATACCACCGGTTCTTATGAAGATTATTGAAGAGGGCAGGGATCAGGTGCCGTGGTCATCGGTGTGGGAGGTATTGGGACTACTGGTTGCGTTCGAACTGTTGCAGGAGTCCGGCATTCATCTTCCTCAAAGCATCGGGCAATCGGTTTCCATTATCGGTGGCATTGTAGTGGGAACGGCTGCTGTGGAGGCTGGATTGATTTCGCCTATGGCATTGATAATTGTGAGTGTTGCCGGAATTTGCGGTTTTGTGATTCCTAACCGTGATTTCGCCGCGGCCATTCGCGTGTGTCGATTTGCGCTGGCAATATTGGCGGCCTGTTTTGGAATTGTCGGTGTGATCTTAGGCATTGTACTTTTGCTATGGCATCTGCTTACCTTGAAAAGTCTTGGTGTGCCGTATGTTGTATTCTTTGCGCCATCGTTGCTTCGCAGGCGATTAAAGAATGAGAAATTTAGAAATTTCCGCTTGAATCCTTTGGATAAGCGCAGACAGAAATAGGTGTTGTGCAATATGTAAAAACAATGGGAGATAATGGGCATATTTAGGGAGTTTTGGCGAGTTTTGCAACTAGATGTTGACGGGGAAAAAATGATGAGAAAAAGTGCGGAAATTCTATTGACAAATCGACTTGATTTTGATATTATAGGCAAGCTGTCTGCAAGGGCAGCGCGTCAAGAAAATGTAGCAAAATAAATTGCCGGAATTTGAAAAAAGTTCTTGACAATGGAAAAGAGCTATGTTAGAATAAGCAAGCTCACCGTTTTGCGGGGAGTGTGTACCTTGTAAATTGAATAATGTGAGACAAACTATAACACCTTGGACAATTAAAATGGATTGTTTAAGCGTTTAAGAACGAATAACAGCCAACGAAAATTCTTGAGTAAAATTTGCTAGACAAATTGATCAAAACAAGATTTTAGAGCTTCAAGCTTTAAGATACAACATTTTGAGAGTTTGATCCTGGCACAGGACGCACGCTGGCGGCGTGCCTAACACATGCAAGTCGAACGGGACTTAATGGAATGCGGTTTCGGCCAAAGGAAATTAAGTTTAGTGGCGAACGGGTGAGTAACGCGTGAGAAACCTGCCTTTCAGTGGGGGACAACAGTTGGAAACGACTGCTAATACCGCATAATGTATTTTAGGGGCATCCCTATAATACCAAAGCTTAATGTGCTGAAAGATGGTCTCGCGTCTGATTAGCTAGATGGCGGGGTAACGGCCCACCATGGCGACGATCAGTAGCCGGTCTGAGAGGATGAACGGCCACATTGGGACTGAGATACGGCCCAGACTCCTACGGGAGGCAGCAGTGGGGAATATTGGGCAATGGGGGAAACCCTGACCCAGCAACGCCGCGTGAAGGAAGAAGGCCTTCGGGTTGTAAACTTCTTTTACCAGGGACGAAGAACGTGACGGTACCTGGAGAAAAAGCAACGGCTAACTACGTGCCAGCAGCCGCGGTAATACGTAGGTTGCAAGCGTTGTCCGGATTTACTGGGTGTAAAGGGCGTGTAGGCGGAGATGCAAGT
>JAZNGJ010000010.1:0-11112 GCA_045576415.1 Faecousia sp.
GCCGGAGATGTCGTTAAACTTGGCGTAGATCTCCGCCTCTGCTATGGGGTCTAGAGACGCGGTAGGCTCATCCAGAATGATAAATGGTGCATCCTTATACAGAGCTCTGGCAATGGCAATCTTCTGTGCTTCACCGCCGGAGACATCCACACCGTTTTCACCGAAATCCTTATAAAGCATAGTCTCCAGACCTTCCGGCAGTTCCGCCAAACGATCACCAAAACCGGCATCTGTAAGCGCCTGGATCACACGCTCTGCATCATACTCGGATGCACCTGCCACATTGGCACCCAATGGCTGAGAAAGCAACTGGAAGTCCTGAAATACAACGGAGAATACGTTCATATAATCCCGGTAATTGTACTTGCGAATATCAATGCCGTTTAGTAGGATTTGTCCCCCCTGAGGATCGTACAGGCGGCACAGAAGCTTAATGAAAGTAGTCTTACCGCTGCCGTTTTCTCCAACGATTGCCAGCCGCTTACCAACCTTAAACTTCATATTTACATGGCGAAGCGCCCAAAGATCACTGCCAGGATATTTAAAGGAAACATCCTTGAATTCTACAACATAATCTCTGTCCATGCGTTTTTCGGTAGGTAAAGAGCCTTGATACATGGTATTGGGGATATCCAGAAACGCGTATGCGTTGCGAAGAAAGATTGCACTGTTCCTTAGGAAGCCTGAGGCATGTAAAACAGAAACCATACCGCTGGATAATAGTGTTGCTGCAGTGATGTACTGTGTTACAGAGCCTACGCCAAATGCACCACCCAAAGCTTTCAGGCAGACAAACACATAGACCGCACCAATGATAATTGCCGGTGAGCTGGTACAGATCGCAAAAGTAACACCATTGATGCCACGGTGCCATCTGTTAGCGATACCGTTCACGCCAAAATGGTGGTATGCCCGTTTGCTGTATGAGGATGCCAGATCATATAAACGATACATACGCATATCCAGTGCGTTCTGCTGCCGTACAAACCGTTCACCAAATACATTCAACTGCCGGTTTGCAAGCCGGTCTTTTTCTTCCGTTTCTGCCCAACGCTTGGCAAGATTGATCATATCGATCTTGTTGATCAAAACAGAAAGAGCCATCAGGCCAATCAACACCGGAACAAAGATGGGATGGTTTAATATTACCAATCTTCCGCCGCTTTCTGGTACTTTCTGCGTAAACAGAGTAATTAAAAGAACACTTGCAGAAATAATGCGTGTGGTTGCTGAAAGAAGAGAGTCTAACCAGTTGACTGTCTCACCCATACCCCAGCCGGTGGTAAACTCATTTTGCAAAACCTGACTCAGGTCATCCCGATTCTTCTGCTTGTCTACTTCTACATAATCCATAGCAAGAATTTTCTTGGAGAATATGCGCCGTTTCGCCGTCCTTTGCACTTCCTGACGCGCCGCTTTCCAGTGACGGAGCATCGCAATCATTAATTCAATCGCTGCATTGACGACTATCGTAAGGATACCCCACTTCCACAGGACTTCCGGTCTTCTTGCTCCTGCTAGTTCATTGATAATTTGGGCGGAAAACCAAGCAATCACACAGGGCGATAAAGATGAAAATACACTGCACAGCAAATAGGACGATACCAGGCCGGGACAGACAGCGTTTAGATCTTTAACACATCTGGCAGTTAAGCGAACTGTTTCACCAAGTGTCGGAACATTAGATTTCTTCATAACTGTCAACCTCCCCTTCCTGATAATAGCGGCTCTGCACAGCGAACAGTTTGGCGTACTCGCCGCCTAACAAAAGCAGTTGTTCATGCGTCCCTTCTTCTGTGATAGTTCCGTTAGCAAGGAAAATAATTCTGTCACAAAATCTTGTGGATGCCAGCCGATGCGAAATAAACAGGGATGTTTTCCCAGCAGTCATACTGTTGTATCTTAAGTAAATATCATTTTCCGCAATCGGGTCTAATGCCGCTGTTGGCTCATCCAATACCAGAACGGAACCGCGTTTATACAAGGCCCGCGCAAGCATCAGACGCTGTGTTTGACCACCGGATAGCAAAATACCATCAGCAAATACATCGCGGCCGATATGCGTTTCCAGCTGATTGGGTAGGCTTCTAACCATGTCATTCAATCCGGCTTTTGCCAAACAATCCCATACCAGTTCCTCATCAATATTCGAAGAACTGTGGGCAACATTCTCTTTTAGGGTTACATCCAGCAGTGAGTATTCTTGAAAAACAGCAGAAAACAGGTGGTAATATTCCTGACGGTTGAATTGCCGGATATCTGTGCCATTCAAAAGAACGCTTCCCTCATCCGGATCCAGAAAACCACACAAAAGCTTGACCAAAGTTGTTTTGCCCGCTCCGTTAAGGCCGACTATTGCAAGTTTTTCTCCCGGATGAATCGTTAAATTCAGATGATCAAACAGCGCTAAATCCGCACCGGGGTAGCGGAATGTCACATTGTCCAAGCGTAACTCGTAAGTATCGCTTTGGGGTATATCTTTTCCACCACTATGGCAAAACGGTTCTGGTGTGTTTAGAAATTCCTGTATAGCAGAGAGTTCCAAATTCTGTGTGTACAAAGTAGACAGGTCGCTAAGAATGCCGGACACCTTCGCCGAAAATGCCGTGACAGTATTGAGATACAAAACGAATTCTGCTGCTGACAAATCATTACTCAGCGCGGAATAAATCAAATAAGCATACGCAACTCCGTTTCTTGCAAATGTAAGTGCAACATCAACTATGCTGGCAATACGATGGTTGCGTTCTCTGCGGGTAACAAAAGAATCATATGCCCGAAGCGCACTCTCTTGAATGTCCGCAAGCCAAGATTCCAAGCCAAAGATACGAATATCCTTAGCCAGTGCAGCGGACTCTGTTTTGTCACTGATATAATTGAACTGCCTGAGGTACTTGCCCCGTTCCTGACGATGTACATATCCCCACTGTCGCATTCGCTTTGTTACATAGTAGCCAATGACAGAGGTAATCAAGACAACAATTGCCAAGAATGTATTCAGATTGCCCAGCATCAGCAGATATATCACAAAATCTGCGGCATGCGTGAGAAATGCAGTGATTGTAACCCAAATGATTCCAGTGGCTTGTGATTTGCTACTGGTATTGGCAATGGCATCCTCCTGTGCCTTAATAAACTCAGGATTTGTTGCATTGGAATATGCCGTTGTACAAGCCTTCCGTATGATTGCGTCCCTGATCAAAAAGCGGGTTTCGTTTCGGCCGCCATAGGACATATGATCAAAATAATCCCGAATCATCTTGACAAAGAATAGAGCAAGGGAAAATGTCACAATCGTTTTAATCAACTCATTCAATGGGACGGATTGCTCCAGATCCACTAAAATGGTCGGCGCGATAAATAACTGCAGCATATTTACAGCCACATTGAGAATCGCCAAAAGCAGGCAAATGAATATCACACTCTTTTGAGCCCGCCAACCCATTTTCAGCATAAATCCAACGTTCTGCAGTATGTTGTATTTTGGTTTCTCTTTCATTCTTCCACCTCCGTTCCGATTATAGCAAAGGTAAAAGAACCATTCGCGATTTTTGACGCGAATGGTTCAAATTTCAGCACGAGTTGCATCACAGCGGCAGCATAACTTCTGTCGCGAAAGCACCATCCTCATTCTGCCGGTTCACATAGCCGTCATATTTGTCCGCCAGACGATCGATACGCATGAGTCCAAAACCGTGGGTATGGTCATCCTTGGTGGAAAGATAGGTCTTGCCCACTTTCTTAACTTTGCCGCCAACGGAGTTGGTTACGCAGATATAAAGCTGTTGCTTCAAAATACCAATATAGACCCGGATGAAGCGTTCTTCGGCTTCGTTTTGACGCAGGCAGGCTTCCATGGCATTATCCAGCAAATTACCAATGATGGCGCACAGGTCGATCTCAGATATCCGCAGTTCGGCAGGAACCGTAGCCTTGGCGTTGACAGCAATATTCTTAGACTTGATCAGCGACAGTTTGCTGTTCAAGATGGCATCTACCATCACATTGCCGGTCTTCAGAACCGTGTCTACAGTGGTCAGATCGTCATTGAGCATCCAGAGGTACTTCCGCAGCTCCTCCGGGTTATCCGTCATAGCAAGCATGGCTTGGATATGATTGTGATAATCGTGCCGCCAACCACGCATCTGCCGATAGATATTGTCTACTTCATCGCAATGCTTAGTGATCAGGTCATTCTGATAGGCGGCAATGCGGCGGTCAATGGCCTTGCCGAAGAGCTTATCAAACAATTTCATCTTTCTCACCTGTGTAATAAGAAATGAATGCCTTGTGCACGGATACGGTGGCGCTTCTGGAAAGGGGCAGCGTTTTGCCGTTATCCAGAATCACCTCTGTCTTAGAAAGACGGGCAATGTGCTTCAGTCCAGCAAGATAGGAGCGGTGGCAGCGGATAAATCCGTCACCCAGCAGCTTTTCAATTTCGGAAATCGGCATCTTCACTTGGATCGTATCTGTTCCGGTGACAATGGCAACTGTGTGAGAAAAGGCTTCCACATACTGCACCTGGCCTACCGGCAGGCGAAGCATTTCGCCATCAACAGGAAGTAAAATCACTCGCTCCGTCTTCTGGATGGCAGCAATTGCCCGGTCAAGTACAACAAACAGCTTGTCCTGTTTCACAGGCTTCATCAAATAATGAAGTGCGGATACCTCATAGCCTTCCGATATGTAATCCGCAAAGCCGGTGATGAATACAATCTGCACAGACTCATTATCTTGTCGGATTTTTTTGGCAAGGAAAACACCGTCCATGGCACCCATTTCGATATCCAGAAGCAGGATGTCCCAATCCTTATCCTCGGCATATCGAAACAGAAAACTCTCCGCCGAAGGGAACATCTCGGCCTGAATGTATGCCCGCCGCTGTTCGGCCCAGCCGTTCAAAATACCCTGTACATATTCTGCATCAATGTTACTGTCATCTACAATCGCAACCCGATAGGCCATGCGTTCACCTTCTTTCCAGACTCATTATAGCACAATCCGTCAAAGATGCAATAATCCCCACCCCGTATAGGTTAGCTCCGCATATTGAGACAATTGAATGAACTCTATCTTTTTAATATCACTTCAAGGTGCAGAAACATCTTGATTATAGGCAGTTTGTAGGATAAAATGTGTATAAATCATAAGGGTAGGAGGAATCTGTAATGCAAAGAATTCTGATCATTGGCAATGCCGGTTCTGGAAAAACCACTTTCGCCAAGCAATTGGCAGAGAAACTGAATCTCCCTTTGATTCATTTGGATAGACTTTATTGGTGTGGCAACTGGGAACATTTATCTCGTGATGAATTTGATGTAATTCTACAAACTGAACTGAAGAAGCCACAATGGATCATCGATGGCAACTTTAACCGAACGATCCCTCATCGGCTACAATACTGTGACACCGTATTTTTCTTTGACTTGCCTACCATCACTTGTTTGGCCGGTATTACAAAAAGAGTCTTCACCAACTACGGAAAATCCCGAGAGGATATGGGAGGTAACTGCAAAGAGTTTTTTGATGCGCAAAAGATCTCACTCTACCGTAATGTAATGACTTTTAATAAACAGCACCGTAAAGATTATTACAACCTTCTGTCAAAGGCATCTCATGCCCAAATTGTTGTCTTCAACAATCGCAGACAGGCAGAGATGTTTCTCACTAACATAAAATAATACAAACCGCTCCCTTCTCTTACCGCATATGTAGGAGATGGAAGCGGTTTTTAGTCTCATTTATCCAATAATTAACCGCCTGTATCGGCAAATAATACAAATTATTCTACCGGAAGATGATTGCTATTTTGCCGGTAATGTGATATAATACTGGCAAGAAAACTTG
Source organism: Faecousia sp. (assembly GCA_045576415.1). Lineage (GTDB taxonomy): Bacteria > Bacillota > Clostridia > Oscillospirales > Oscillospiraceae > Faecousia. Next base: position 5,851 of record JAZNGJ010000010.1, read on the forward strand.
CCGGGAGGTAACTATGGAATACGTATCTGTTGCAAAAATGGCTGAAAAATGGGGACTTTCTGAACGAAGTGTGCGGAATTACTGTGCCAATGGAAGAATTGCCGATGCCAAGCTTATCGGCAAAACTTGGTACATTCCGGAAAATGCACAGAAGCCGGATCGTGTCAACAAAAAGAAAGATACCCCCTCATTGCTGCAAATCCTGCGGGAGCAGAAGGCATCTAAGATGACCGGAGGTATCTACCATAAAATTCAGATTGACCTAACGTATAACTCTAACCATATTGAGGGCAGCCGCCTTACCCACGATCAAACCCGGTTTATCTTTGAGACCAATACCATCGGTTTCGAAAATGAGTCTGTGAATGTGGACGATGTGATTGAAACATCCAACCATTTCCGCTGCATCGATATGGTGATCGACCAGGCTGGTGCTACGCTGAGTGAGAAGTTCATCAAGGAGCTGCATTTCGTCCTAAAGACCGGCACCAGCGATAGCCGCAAGGAATGGTTCGCTGTGGGTGAGTACAAGAAGCTCCCCAACGAGGTGGGCGGTAATGATACCACACTCCCCGAAAATGTTGCCGGTGAGATTCGCAAACTGCTAGCAAACTATAATGCGCTGCCTTCCAAGACCTTTGAGGACATCGTGGCCTTCCATGTGGCTTTTGAACGCATCCATCCCTTCCAGGACGGAAACGGCCGTGTAGGCCGCCTGATCCTCTTCAAAGAGTGCCTGAAGAACAATATCGTTCCCTTTATCATCGAGGACAATCTGAAACTATTCTACTACCGGGGTCTTAAAGAATGGGATCGCGAGAAAGGCTATCTGATGGACACCTGCCTCGCCGCCCAAGACCGCTTTAAGGCTTATTTGGATTACTTTAGGATATCTTACTAAATAATTGTCTGGGGAATAGGAGGACGTAATTATGGCAAGGAAAGTTATACCGATAGATGTCGAAAGAAAACTGTATGCCGAATCGATGGGTAGATGTATGAATCCAGGCTGCCAGGCTGAACTGTTCAGAAAGAAAGGCAATGTGTTTGAAAAAGCACATATAACTCCGTATTGCAAGACGGCGGACAATGATTATGAGAATCTGGTAATCTTATGTCCTACGAACCATACTGATTTTGATAAGAATGATGCGTTTGATCCTGAACAAGTTAAACAATGGAAGCAGATACGCAAAGTGGAGTTAGAAAAGCTTTTCAGCAAAAAGTATTCAACCTTTGAGGAATTACAAAAATACATTGCACCAATTCTTTCCGAGAACAAGACTATTTACGAAAACTATTATCTTCGTGATCAAAAGGCTCTTTGGGACAACTTTGAAGGAAGAATCTTAGCAAATAACAGGAAGTTAAAAACAATTCTTGAAAACAACTTGAGTTTGATCCAGAGACATCCTGACGAAGACTATTCTAATTTAGCAATTATTCAGCAGTTGTTCATTCACATCGAAGAGTTTGAGACAACCAGAGGAAATGACGAAAAGATCCGTCACGTTCTCTTTCCTAAGGAAGTCAACTCTATCTTTGGTGTATCTCCGGTAGAAGATTCTCTTCTTCCAATGACAGAGGCATTAGAAATGTTGGTTGGAAAACTAGATGCCGAAGGTAAATTTATAACTGCAGTTTTAGGTGTTCAAAATCCGTATATCCAAATCCGCGAAAACGAACAGTATGTCAAAGTGTTTTTGACCGATATTCCCAGATTAAGGCAGCTATATTATAATTATGGCTGTTTTAAGGGAGCCGTGGTTCGCTTTGAAAGTCTGAATTTTGCACTTAGCTATATAAGATCTCGAAAAGTTGGATATACATTCGTTCAAAAACACAACTTTAGAGAAATTCTTATTAATGGTACGAAAATGGTGTTTGTTTATAAGTATTGCTTAAGTGAGGCTGACTTAAAACAAATGTTGCCTGACGAAAAAACAGTTGTTGTTAATCTTCATAATTGGAACGGTAAAAGATGCATCTCCGCAAAAGCATATGAGTTTGCGGATAGCATAAATGTATCGTTATTAACTATGGAGGACTTCTATGCGTACATTAATCGGATTAAGCAAAAGTAATATTGTTGCGTTACTTCTTGAAAATATAACATTATTTGAAAAGTTTGAAAAAGTGTACTTCTTTGGTTCTGTACTAGATGAAAATAAAGTTCCAAACGATATCGATTTATTACTAATTTATACCTCATATTCAGATGTCATACAACAGGAAATTAACCGCATATTGGTTTCCTTGGAAAGCATAATTGGTTTACCGGTGGACTTAACAACTTTGAGTATAGAGGAAGAACGAGATACTCAGTTTTTAAGCAGGATATCGCGGCAATGCTTGAAACTGAAATAGTCCAAAGATAGTTAGATAGGCACATCGAATATTTGTTCTATTTCTCGTTGCCTCAACAAAAATATTATGATATAATAACGGAGAAAGTGACTGCGTACTATTTTGGAGGTGATTATCTATGGCAAGCAGTAATAACGAACAGGTAATTAGTTTGGTTAGGCCACACACAGTTAAAAAATTTGAACTTATTGAAAGTTATGTGGAGACCTGGGCACAAAAGCTTTTGAATACGCCTAAGTGCGAAGGAATTGTTTTCATCGACTGTATGTGTAACAGTGGAGTCTATAAAAACGACAAGGGTGAGACTGTATATGGAACACCGGTTCGTGTTGCGCGTAAGCTTCGAGACGCTGCAGGTCAGTATCCCGGTAAGCAGATTTACATTTATTTGAATGATAACAATCCGGAGAAAACTGAGCTTCTGGAGCTTCAGTTGCCCAAGGAGTGCAGAAACTTCCACTATAGCATTACCGCAATTGATGCCAATGAACGTCTTAAGCAGATTGGACCAAATCTTCACAAAAAGAAAAGCCTTAATTTCTTTTTGTTGTATGATCCATACGATGCAACAATTGATTGGATTGCGCTTGCTCCATTCTTCCGGAATTGGGGAGAAGTACTTATTAATCATATGGTGTCTGATTCTGTACGTGCAATAAAGCAGGCAAAGTCCCAGAAAGCCATAGAGAAATACGAAGGAACCTATCTTTCTGATTTTGAGGATCTTCTCCCCTGTGGAAGCGATAAAAAAGCCTATGAAAAGCGAGTAGAGCAAATCATTACCAAATTAAAAGGTTCTGCAAACAGAAGATACTACATTGCGGCGTTTCCGTTCTTTAATGGAAAAAACTCGCTTGTATATGATCTTGTGCACTGCACTAGTAATATTGCCGGTTTTAAGCTCTACAAACATACTGCGTGGAAAACGTTTGGAGGTAAGTCATCGCTAAAAAACACACATGGTATTGAAAATCAGTTTATGTTGGATATGGACGGCGGCTCTTCGCTTACAACACATGCCGACGAGAATTGTTACTATGTGAAGGATATCGTTGACTATCTCCAACATCAATTTGCAGGGCAGGTTGATGTTCCGTTTTCAGAACTGTGGGATCTTCTGGATGAACATCCGGTTTTTCCATCGGACGGTTATTGTAAGATGATTAAGAGCGAACTTAAAAGTCTGTATGGAGCTAAAGTATCTCGCAGCACGATTAGTTTTACAAATAGGAGTGTTTAACAATGAAGCCGGTTAAAGGATATATACAACGTAAATCTATGCTTTACGTTACCGGTGTAGAGTACGGCGACTACACAATGAACCACGTTCAAGGCTGCTCGCATGGATGCAAATATCCTTGTTATGCGTTTTTAATGAAAAAGCGTTTTGGACAGGTTGAAACGTATGAGAAGTGGTTGGAACCATACCTTGTATCCAACACTTTAGACTTGCTGGATATGGAAATACCAAAACTCAGAGAAAAGATCAATTCTGTACATCTTTGTTTTACTACAGACCCGTTTATGTACGAATATGACGAAATCTCCCAAATGAGCATTGCGGCAATTAAAAAACTGAACGATGCTGGAATTAAGTGTACAGTATTGACCAAGGGAATTCTCCCCGCAGAGTTAGCCACATTGTCCCCTGAAAACGAATACGGAATAACCGTGGTTTCTCTGGACGAGAATTTTTCTAAACAGTTTGAACCGGGAGCTGCGTGTGTAAAAGACCGAATTGAAGCATTGCGGTTACTTAGCGAATGCGGCTGCAAAACCTGGGTCAGTATTGAGCCATATCCTACACCCAATATTATAGACCAAGATCTTAATGAGCTACTCAAAGCGTTGTCTTTTGTGAATAAGATTATTTTTGGTCAGTTGCATTACAGTAAATTAGTTTCGGCTTATGCTGATAATGTGGCATTTTATAATGAATGTGCTGAAACGGTTCGCGATTTTTGCAACAGAAACGAAATATCCTGCCACATAAAAAAAGGAACAGAGAAATGATGCCTATTGCTGTGAATGTACTTGCATACGGGTAATTAAATAAATAGAAGGGACTGACCTAATGAAATTAAATGCTGATTGCATTCGGGATGTATTATTAGAGCTTGAAAAAAGCTTGATATATCGTACCGATGAAGAAGGACGCTTGGAAAAGAACACCGTCTCTTTGCATGATTTGGATTGTATACTAATCCGTTATACTAAGGAAGATATTTTTTACACACTATCTAATCTCAATCAAGCTGGATATATTAATATGACCGTAAAGGGGGCAGACAATAGTTTTTATCTTTGCTTCGTAAATTGTATTACTTTCCAGGGACACGAATTTTTAGAGAAAATACGCAGCGACCAGTCATGGAGCAAGGTAAAAGCAGCCGCGGAAGCAGTTCGTAATTATTCCCTTGATGCAATAAGCGCAATTGCAAATGGGGTTGCAAGCGCAGCAATAACTGCGTACTTTGAAAAGAGCGGTGGTTAATTAGCTGATATTGCTGAAATTCTCGATATTCTGCTGAGCATTATTGTACCTGCTATGGGCAATATTTTCCCTTAAATTTTCCCTTACGGGGATGGTAAACGATGGTTAATAGTGGTTAAAATTGGTAGGTAAATGTTTGGAATTGGCCAGTATTTACTAGTAAACAGTTAACTTTGGTTAAAGAAAGTAATTATCCAGCCAAATTCAAATCCCTCTCACTCCGCCATTCAAACTCCCCATCCATTTGGATGGGGAGTTTGTATTGATTCATCAAAGTCAACCCCCGGTTATACCGGGGGCAAAAAAATAGCTTCCAGCGAGGAGTAAAGTAGACAAAGAAAAAACTCCCCATTATAGTAGAAGTGGTTTGCCGACCATACAACTACAATAATGAGGAGGTC
>JAZNGJ010000011.1:0-41217 GCA_045576415.1 Faecousia sp.
AAGAAAAGGTCGAAAAATGTCGAAAAATAAAGGATTTTGGCAAGGATAGAACTAATCTTGCGAAAAGTTAGTGGTCAAGGTCTCTCTTGCGACAAAAAAGAAGACCTTGGTCATCGTTTCCGATGACACAAGGTCTTCAAAATTACTATATTGCTCGATTCATCCAATTGCGAAAGAATAAAAGAAATTGCCCCGAAGAGGATAAATCAAATTTGCTGAAACAACAGGATCATTCCCACTCGATGGTGCCGATGGGCTTGGGGGTCAGATCCAGAAGGACACGGTTGATGCCCTCGACCTCGTGGGTGATCCGGTAAGTGATATGGTGCAAGATGGAATAGGGGATCTCCTCAATGGTGGCAGACATAGCGTCCTTGGTGTTGACAGCGCGGATAATGGCAGGCCAGCCTTCGTAGCGGCTTTCGTCTTTAACACCGACACTCTTAATGTCCGGCACAGCGATGAAATACTGCCAAACCTTTTCGTTCAGACCGTTCTTTTCGAATTCCTCCCGAAGGATGGCATCGGCCTCCCGCAAAGCATGCAGACGGTCGCGGGTAATGGCACCCAGACATCTGACACCCAGGCCGGGGCCGGGGAAGGGCTGACGGTAGACCATGGCATGGGGAAGACCCAGTGCTTCGCCCACAACACGAACTTCGTCTTTGAACAGCAGCTTAATGGGTTCAACCAGTTCAAACTGCAGATCCTCGGGCAGGCCTCCCACATTGTGGTGGGACTTAACAGCCTTCTTGCCTTCTGCTTGCTTGATGGACTCCAGAATGTCGGGGTAAATGGTACCCTGTGCCAAATAAGAGATGCCCTCCAGCTTTCGAGCCTCATCAGCAAACACATTGATAAATTCGGCACCGATGATCTTGCGCTTGCGCTCCGGATCGGAAACACCGGCCAGCAAATTCAGGAAACGGTCAGTGGCATCCACATAGATCAGATTGGCATCCAGTCCGTCACGGAACGTTTTGACAACGCCCTCGGACTCGTCCTTGCGCATCAGACCGTGGTTGACATGGACGCAAACCAGCTGCTTGCCGATGGCCTTGATCAGCAGCGCGGCAACAACAGAGGAATCAACGCCTCCGCTGAGCGCAAGGAGAACCTTCTTGTCACCGACCTGCGCACGAACTTCTGCGACCTGCTCATCAATGAAAGCTTTTGCCAGTTCGGGGGTAGTGATTCGCACCATGGATTCGGGACGAACGTTATTAGCCATAAATTAACCTCCAGTAAAATGTAGGAATGAAAACACTGAAATTATTATAAACAATGTTTTTTCATAATGCAACATTTCCTTTTTGCAACTTTATAATTTTGTCAATGTCACAAGAAGGTGAGAAAATGCGGCCCGACAATTGTTGCAAAATGGCGAGAATGTGGTATAATACATGCCAAATACAAGGGGGGGATACCATGGGAATTGTAGTGATCGGCGCAGTCTTTGTGGATATCAAAGGTTATCCCGATGCGGCGTTTATTCCAACCGGCAGAAATGCAGGAAGGATCGAGCAGATCCATGGCGGCGTTGGGCGAAATGTTGTGGAAGATGTGGCCAACTGTGAGCTTCGTCCTACTTTTATCAGCGTTGTTGATCATTCCGGTATCAGTTCCGACGTGGTCAGGAAACTGAAAAATCATAAGGTCAACACCGACTATATTCGGGTCACGCCGGATGGCTTAGGCACGTGGCTGGCGGTATTTGATAATGGCGGCGATGTGTATGCGTCTGTTTCCAAACGGCCGAATCTACTGCCGGTTGCAGATATACTGGATGAATTCGGTGATGAGATCTTTCAAAGTGCAGACAGTGTGATCATCGAAATTGATATCGATAAGGAAGTGGTCAAGCGGGTATTTCGCTTGGCGGAAAAGTATCGGAAGCAGGTATTTGCTGTAGTTTCCAATATGAGCATTGCGTTGGAGCGTAGGGATTTTCTGCAGTCCATCGATTGCTTTGTGTGCAATGTGCAGGAGGCGGGGATCCTGTTTTCAGAAGATTATTCCGGGTTATCCCCCCAACAGATGATCCCGATCATTGCCCAGCGCGTGGAGAATGCCCGAATTCCCAGCATGATCGTAACCATGGGCGGAGAGGGCGCTGTGTTTGCAAGTTTAGACGGTCAGCAGGGTCACTGCCCGGCACGCAAGGTGGCCGTAAACGATACCACAGGCGCCGGAGATGCATTTTGCGCCGGCGCGGCCATCGGTTTGACCTATGGAAAGGGACTGATGGAAGCCTGCCAGATCGGATCCCACTTGGCAGCTTCTGTGATCGTGACATCCGAAAATGTCTGTCCCCGTTTTCGTCCCAGAGAGCTGGGACTGGATATGGATGTTGAAGACTGACGCAGGCAGCCGAATTAGGAATACAAACGAAAAAGACAGCCGCAAGGAAGTTTCCTTGCGGCTGTTGTCATGATCGGTTATTGGAAAAGCTCCAGCTTGTACCCCTTGGCGATAAAGCCGTCGATGGCATCGCCGAGAATGTTTGCGTTGGTGGAAGAAACGGCGTGGAGCAGATAAATGGCACCGCTGTGGGCGCAGCCAAGAACATGATTCAAGGCGCTGGCTTCATTGGGCTGCTTAGATGTATCCCAGTCGGCATGTGCGAAGCTCCAGTGCACTGTCTTATAGCCAAGACTCTGGACCAAGGCCAGCGTTCTGGTGGAGAATGCGCCTTCCGGGGGACGGAACAGCGTCATGGTATAGTCAAAATGATCTTCGACATACTCATGCAGGCTCATGACCTCGTAAACCATTTTGTCCAGATCCAGCTTAGGCATAGCCGGATGGTTATTCGTGTGATTGCCGACGGCATGGCCTTCGTCGACCATTCTCTGGACCAGATCGGGACTTTGCTTGCAGTAATACATCGTGACGAAGAAAACCGCTTTTACATTCTTTTCCTTCAAAACATCCAGGATCTTTTCGGTCAGCCGGACATCCTTGCCGTTTTCTTTGATCGTATACTCGTAGCCGCAGTCAAAGGTCAGATAGATCTTGCCATTGTCCGGAGCGATGAAGTTTGCACCGTATTTGCCGTACGCTGCTTGATTGCCTTCGGCATAAGGTGCGCGCTTGCCGTCCTTGGCGGTGCCGGGGCCGTAGCCTTTGTTCTCATTCTCCATTGCCATCAGCTGTCCGCGGGTGTAAATGGAACCGATCATCTCGGTGTTGCTAACCGGAGGAGTCGTTGGGGGCACCGTAACAGGCGGAACCGTTGTGGGCGGAACCGTTGTTGGGGGCACAGTGGTAGGCGGCACAGTGGTAGGCGGCACGGTAGTAGGCGGCACTGTGGTGGGCGGAACCGTCGTAGTGGGTGCCGTGGTTGTGGGTGTAACGGTGGTAACCGGCGGCGTACTGACCGGAGGATCTTCGGGATCACAGCCGGAAAGCAGCAGAATACTGGCAGCCATAAGGATCGCCAGAATCAAAGATGTAATGCGTCGTGTCATAATCAAAACCTCCTTTTCAACAATTCTAACGGACGGGGATAGAAAAAGCAAGTAAAAATACGAGAAAGAGAAAATGGAATATTCCGGTAAAAGCATAGGGAAAGAAATCCTTGCTTTTTCGGGAAATAAAGGGTATAATAAACTGATTCATTTTACATATTTGTACAAGAGGTTTTGCTGTGTATCTGAAAAGTTTGGAAGTGCAGGGATTCAAGTCCTTTCCGGATAAGACACTGATCCGTTTTGGCGATGATATCACTGCGATCGTGGGTCCCAACGGATCCGGAAAATCGAATATTTCCGATGCGATCCTGTGGGTCATGGGTGAGCAGAGCACCAAGACACTGCGCGGTGCCAAGATGGAAGATGTGATTTTTGGCGGAACCCAGAAGCGTGCTTCCGTGGGCTTTGCCGAGGCAACACTGACGCTGGATAACTCTGACCGGGCGCTATGTTATGACGCGGACGAGGTGATGGTCACCCGCCGCTACTACCGCAGCGGTGACAGCGAATACTATATCAACCGCCAGTCCGCAAGACTGCGGGACATCTATGAAATGTTTATGGATACCGGTTTGGGCCGGGAGGGCTACTCCAACATCGGTCAGGGCCGTATTGACGAGATCCTGTCCCTTAAGAGTGCCGACCGCCGGGAGATCTTTGAAGAAGCAGCCGGCATCTCCAAATACCGCCACCGCAAGGAAGAAACCGAGCGGAAGCTCCAGCACACGGAAGATAATCTGCTCCGGATCGGTGATAAGGTTTCGGAGCTGGAGCTGCAGCTGGAACCGCTGAAGGTACAGTCTGAAAAGGCTAGAAAATACCTGGAACTGAAGGACGAGCTGCAGGGAGTCGAGGTCGCGGTTTGGCTGGAAACGCTGGACAAGCTGTCTGCCGCTGCCAAGAAGGCAGAGGAGGATTATGCATCCGCATCTTTTGTGCTGCAGCAGGCTCATGGGGATCTGGAGCGTCTTTATGCACAGGCAGAGGAATTGAGCCAGACCCTCAGAACAAAGGATGGAGAGCTGGAGACAGTTCGCCTGAAAGTAAATATGCTGGAAGCAAACCACCAGCAGCTGGATGGCCAGATAGCAGTGCTTCGCGGCAATATCGCTAACGATCAGACCAACATCCAGCGCATCGAGGAAGAAATGAAGGGTGCGCAGGACCGCAGCGGCGGCATTGTTGCCCAGATCGGTCAGGCAGATCAGCGCGTTGCAGAAATCGAGGGCATTCTGTCTGAAAAGCAGACTGTTTTGGAGCGGCTGCAGCAAGAGCTGGCAGTCATGACAGCCAACGCCCAGGGACTTACCCGACAGTATCTGGAGCTTCGCGCAAAGGAGACCAATATTGCATCCGATCTTGCCGGCTGGGAAGCGGATATTCGCGGTCTGAAGGCCGGCGCGGAGCAATCCAATGAGCGCGCTGGACAGCTTGATGCGGATATTTCTGCGGGAAAGCAGCGGCATGAGGAAGTACTGGCTGATCTTCAGCGCTGCCGCAGCGATCTGCGAAAGGCACAGGAGGATGTAACCGCTGCCAATAACATGATCGCGGGCTATACGCTGCGGCAGGCAACACGCCTGAAGCGCAAAGAGGAAGCGGATCAGAAGCTGCGGGAATTGACGGCAAAGCTGGATGCTGTGTCCGCAAAGGCGCGGGTCTTCCGGGCTATGGAGCGGGATTTTGAGAGTTATAATAAGTCTGTACGGCTTGTGATGCAGGAGGCCCAGAAGGGAAGCCTCCGGGGTATCCATGGTCCTGTATCCCGGCTGATCCGTACGGATAATGAATACACGGTCGCAATTGAGATCGCGCTGGGCGCAGCCATGCAGCAGATCATTGTCGGCACAGAAAATGACGGCAAGGCCGGTATCTCTTTCCTGAAGCGTACCGGCGGCGGTCGGGCCACCTTTCTGCCGATTTCCACCGTTAGTGCCAGACGGTTAGAAGAATCCGGCGTGGAAAGCTGCCGCGGATTTGTTGGTATCGCATCGGAGTTGGTGAGCTGTGATGCCAAGTATCGCGGTGTCATTGAAAATCTGTTGGGCAGAACGGTGATCACGCAGGATATTGACGCGGCCATCGCTATGGCAAACAAATTCCGCAATCGCTTTAAGATCGTCACTTTGGACGGTCAGGTCATGAATCCCGGCGGTTCCATGACCGGCGGTTCTGTCAATAAAGAAGCGGGCATTCTTTCCCGCGCCAATGAACTGGAAAAGCTGACTGCTGAAGAAGCAAAGCTGAGGGAGTCTGTGACCGCTGCGGAAACGGAATCGCAGGAAGCCCGTCGTCTTGCCGATCAGGTAGAGTACCAGATTAATACTGCCAAGGAGCAGCTGCGCGAAGCGGAGGATCAGGTTCTGCGCCTGCAGGGCGAGGAAAAGCAGTACCAGATCCTTGCGGAGGCTGTGGCCAGTGCCATGGATGCTGCCCAGAAGGAACTGGATTCCCTGCAGCAGCGTCAGCGCACCGATCTGGAGCGTATTACCGCCAATGAGACGAAGATCCAGATTTTCACCGCTCAGCTGGAGCAGGTGCGCAGCGCCCTGGAAGAACTGGATGGCAGCCAGACCGAGTCTGCGGAGGCAACCTCCCGGATCACAGAGCAAATGACGGCTCTGAAAACGGAAGCGGCAGCTTTGGAGGCGGAGCGCACCACTGCCCTTGCCCACATTGCTGATCTGAAGGATCTGCGCACTGCCATGGAAGGCGACCGGGAAAAGAAACAGCTTCTGATAGATTCCTTCCGCGCGGATATCGCACGGCTGGAGGATGAGATCCGTCAATTGCAGCAGCGGCAGTCGGAGAACGATGCCCAGACTGCCGAACAGCAGCTGCAAATGCAGAATGTGATCACTGCCCGGGCGGATGCCGAGGCTTCCAAGACCCGTGCCGAGCGGGATGCGCAGGAAAAGAATAAAGATATTCTGAACATGGAGCGCGCCTGTGCGCTGCTGGAGCAGAAGAAGATCACTTCCACCATGGAAGAAAAGCAGATCGTGGACAAGCTGTGGGACTCCTACGGTTTGACCCCCGGCACAGCCGGTGCGCATAGGGCCCAGATCGAGTCCGTGACAGCCGGAACGAGGCGCATCAGCGAGCTGAAGCGTAAGATCACGCTGCTTGGTACCCCCAACCTGGGTGCCATCGAAGAATACGCCCGTGTTAATGAGCGCTATACTTATCTTTCCGAGCAGCAGCAGGATGTGCTGACTTCCAAGCGGGAGCTGGAAAGCATCATCCGGGACATTACCAAGGAAATGACTGTGATCTTTGTGGAGGAATTCAAGAAGATCAATCAGTATTTCGGTACGGTATTTGAAGAAATGTTCGGCGGCGGTAAGGGTCAGCTTGTTCTGGAAAATCCCGAGGAGCCTTTGACCTGCGGTATTGAGATCCGTGTGCAGCCCCCCGGAAAGCAGTTGAAGACCATCACACTGCTCAGCGGCGGCGAGAAGGCCTTTGTTGCGATCGCGCTGTACTTTGCGATCCTCAAGGTTCGCCCCACGCCGTTCTGTATGCTTGATGAGATCGACGCTGCGCTGGACGACCGGAATGTGGAGCGTTTTGCCAGCTATTTGCGCAATCTCAGCCAGAAGACGCAGTTCATTATCATCACCCACCGCCGCGGCACCATGGAAGCCAGCGATGTGCTTTATGGTGTGACCATGCAGGAGCAGGGTGTTTCCAAGCTGCTGCGGCTGGACTTGAACCAGATGGAGCAGCAGCTGGGAATTATGGAATAAAGGAGTTACTATGGGCTTTTTTGATAAGATCAAGGCGGGCCTTGCCAAAACACGGGATGCCTTGGGCAGTACGCTGGGCAGTGTGTTTTCCGGCTTCAGTCAGCTGGACGATGATTTCTACGACGAGCTGGAGGAAAGCCTGATCCTTGCGGATCTGGGCGTTGAGACCTCTACAAAAGCTACGGATACATTGCGTAAAGTGATCCGGGAGCAGCATCTGAAAACGCCGGAGGAAGCCAAGCAGGCGCTGAAGGATATCCTCGTGGAAATGCTTTCCGTTGGAGAAACCGAGCTGAAGCTGGATACAAAGCCTGCTGTGGTGCTGGTCATCGGCGTCAATGGTGTCGGCAAGACTACCACCATCGGCAAGATCGCTTCTCAGCTTGTCAAGCAGGGGAAAAAGGTGCTTCTGATCGCAGGCGACACCTTCCGTGCGGCAGCGGCTGACCAGCTGGAAATCTGGGCAGGCCGGGCAGGCGCGGATATCGTCCGGCAGCATGAGGGTGCGGATCCTGCTTCCGTTGTGTTTGACGGCATTCAGGCTGCCAGATCCCGGGATGTGGATGTGATCCTTGTGGATACCGCAGGCCGGCTGCACAATAAACAAAATCTGATGAACGAGCTGAATAAGATCAGCCGCATCGTGGAGCGGGAGCTGCCGGAAGCAAGCCGGGAAGTACTGCTGGTGCTGGACGGTACCACCGGTCAGAACGGACTGATCCAGGCAAAGCAGTTTAAGGAGATCGCAGGCGTTACCTGTATGGCGGTGACGAAGCTGGATGGCACCGCCAAGGGCGGTATTGTCATTGCGGTATCTGACGCGCTGCAGATCCCGGTCAAATTCATCGGTGTAGGCGAGCAGGCGGAGGATCTAATGCCCTTTGTGGCAAGAGACTTTGTGGATGCGTTGCTGTGAGGAATGGGTATGAAAGTCGTATTGGCAAGTAAAAATAAGCATAAGCTGGTGGAGATCAGCAAAATCACCGAGAAATTCGGCATGGAGCTGGTTTTGCAGTCGGAGCTTGGTGTGGATATCGATGTAGAAGAAACCGGAACTACCTTTGAGGAGAATTCTTTCATTAAGGCGGAAGCGGTTATGAAAGCCACAGGCCTTCCCGCTCTGGCGGATGATTCCGGTATCGCGGTGGATGCACTGAACGGTGAACCCGGGATTTACTCGGCCCGTTACGGCTTTGACGAGTCTCTGGATGACTGGGGACGGCTGCTGCTTCTGCTGAAGAACACCGAGCATGTTCCCGACGGGCAGCGTCAGGCTCAGTTCGTTTGCGTCATTACCATGGTCACACCGGAGGGCCAGACCATTCAGGCTCGGGGAGAGATCCACGGCGAGCTTTTGCGGGAACCCCGTGGCGAGAACGGCTTTGGCTATGATCCAATCTTTTATTATCCGCCCTTTGGCAAATCCACGGCGGAAATGGATCCGGAGGAAAAGAATGCGGTTTCCCATCGGGGAAACGCACTGCGTGTATTTTATGATAAATTAAAGGAGGCAGGCTATGCTGACAAGTAAAGAACGGGCAGAGCTGCGCGCTCAGGCAAATACTTTGGAAACCACACTGATGGTGGGTAAGAATGGCGTGACGGAAACCGTCATCGCGGAAGCGGAAAATCTGCTGACAGCCAGAGAATTGGTCAAGGGCAAGGTGCTCGAGGGCGCACTGATGTCTGCCAGAGAGGTCTGTGACGAGCTGTGCGAGGCTACCGGTGCCGACGGGGTTGCAGTCATCGGCACCAAATTTGTGATCTACCGCTTTAGCGAGAAGTGCCAGGAAGAGCGGAACCAGTCCGGTCGTGCCAAACGGAAGGCAACACCCGTCAGTAAAGCAGACCCTGTGCGCAAGGGCATTCGTGCCCGGCGGGCAGCGGAAAAGAAGGTTCGCGAACAGCGGAATCAGTATTTCCGCCAGATGGCCATTGACAAAGCCATCGAAAAGGCAAGGGAAAAGCAGCTCCGGGGCGAAGACTAATTAATTCTGACAGGGGGGATTTGGGTTGGCGCGGATCGGTATCTACGGTGGTACTTTTAACCCGCCGCATATCGGGCATATGAAAGCTGCCAAACAGGCGGCGGAGCTTTTGCGCCTGGATAAGCTTTTGCTGATTCCCGACCGGATCGCCCCCCACAAGCAGCTGCCGGAGGGCTCTCCAAGCCCCGACCAGCGGCTCCGGATGCTGATGATCGCTGCCAATTGCGACCCCAAACTGGAAGTGTCGGATATGGAGCTTCGCAGAGAAGGGCCAAGCTACACATACCAGACGATCCTGCAGCTGAAGGAGCAGTATCCGGAGGATGAACTGATATTCCTTATGGGAACCGATATGTTCCTGTCCTTTGATACATGGAAGAATCCGGACATCATTCTGAAAAACGCTTCTTTGGGCATCCTCTACCGGGGCGAAAAAGACGAAGCTTCTGCTATATCAAGGAAGAAGCAGGAAATGGAAGCGGATGGCAGAAGGATTTACCTTGTGGAAAATCAGATCCTGCCCATTTCTTCCACAGACCTGCGGCGGATGCTGATTTTTGACTGCGCTGAACCGTATCTGCCGGATGGCGTGGGAAAATACATCCGCACAAACGGCTTGTATGGGACAAACCGCAGCTATCAGCAGCTTTCTATGGAACAGCTGGAAGCGGTCGTTGTGAGCCTGCTTAAGCCCAGCCGGGTGGGTCATGTGCTGGGCTGCCGGGATACGGCTGTGGAGCTGGCAAGACGCTGGGGGGCAAACGAAACGGATGCCGCCAGAGCGGCGCTTCTGCATGATGTAACAAAGGCGCTACCGCCGCAGCTTCAATTGACATTGTGTGAAGAATATGGTATCATGTTAGACGCTTTTTCCAGAAAAAATCCAAAAACCCTCCACGCGCTGACCGGAAGTCTGGCTGCCCGGAAGGTCTTTGGAGAGAATGCGGCGGTGGTAAATGCCATCCGCCATCACACCACCGGAAAAGCGGATATGAACCTTTTGGAAAAGATCATTTATGTTGCAGATTACATGGAACCAAACCGGGATTTTCCCGGCGTGGAAAGGCTCCGGTCTCTGGCGTTTTCAAATATTGACGAGGCTTTAAAGCTGGGTCTGGAGATGACGCTGGAACTGCTCAGAAAGCAGGGCAGGGAGATTTCTCCCGAATCTCAGGAAGCCCTCAACTGGCTTACAAGAAAGGAACAGACGATATGTTAAGTGCAAAAGAAGTGGCGTACGAAGTAACCAAAGCGCTGGATGCAAAGAAAGGTATGAATATCAAGCTGCTGAAGATCGATAAGGTCTCCAGCCTTGCGGATTATTTTCTGATCTGCACCGGTACCTCCAGCACCCACGTTAAGACCCTCTGCGACTACGCCGAGTACACGCTGGAGCAGCTGGGCGAGCCTATGCTGGGGCGTGAGGGTCACCGTGGCAACAGCTGGGAGCTGCTGGATTTTGGCTCTATTGTGGTCCATGTGTTTACCGAGGAAGCAAGAGAATTCTATTCTCTGGAACGCCTGTGGGCGGATGCGGAAACGGTTGATCTGAAGGATATCATCATCGAAGAGTAAGAGGTGTGTCAATATGAATTACGATTTTTCTGCCATTGAAGCCAAGTGGCACAAATACTGGGAGGAGAACAATACCTTTGCCACCGATGTGTGGGATTTCTCCAAGCCCAAGTACTATGTGCTGGATATGTGCCCGTATCCTTCTGGCGTCGGTCTGCACGCAGGTCACCCTGAGGGCTATACGGCTACGGACATCATGTCCCGCATGAAGCGCATGCAGGGCTATAATGTTTTACACCCCATGGGCTATGACTCTTTCGGTCTGCCTGCTGAGCAGTATGCGGTGGATACCGGTAACCATCCCAACGGCTTTACCCAGAAAAATATTGAGACCTTCTCCAAACAGCTGAAGGAACTGGGCTTTGACTATGACTGGTCGAAAGTTATTGCTACATCCGATCCTGAGTTCTACAAGTGGACGCAGTGGATCTTCAAAAAACTGTGGGAAGCCGGCTATGCCAAGCGCATTGAGATGCCCGTGAACTGGTGTGAGGCACTGGGCACGGTCCTTGCAAATGATGAAGTTATCGACGGCAAGTCCGAGCGGGGCGGCCATCCCGTTGTGAAGAAAATGATGATGCAGTGGGTCATCGACCAGCCTGCCTTTGCGGAAGCCCTGCTGGAAGGTCTGAATGAGATCGACTGGCCCGAATCCACTAAGGAGATCCAGCGCAACTGGATCGGCAAGTCCACCGGCGTTGAGGTGGATTTCAAGCTGGTTGGCGGCGGCGAATTCTCTATCTATACCACCTGTATTGAGACGATCTACGGCATCACCTTCATGGTTCTGGCTCCCGACGGCAAGATCGCCCAAAGCCTGCTGGACCGGGTGGAAAACCGGGAGGAAGTGGAAGCTTACATCGCGGAAGCCGCCAAGAAGAGCGAGATCGACCGTACCGATGCCAGCAAGACCAAGACCGGCTGCCCGCTGAAGGGCGTTTACGCCATCAATCCTGTCAACGGTAAGGAAGTCCCTGTGTTTATTGGCGACTTCGTTCTGGGCAACTACGGCACCGGTGCCGTTATGGCGGTCCCCAGCCACGATCAGCGTGACTTTGAGTATGCTGTCGCACATAATATTCCCATGATCCAGGTCATCGAGGGCCGGGATGTTTCTGAATGCGCTTTCGAAAAGCAAGATTATCTGGGCAAGGGCTGCAAGCTCATCAATTCCGAGGAATTCACCGGTTTGACTGTGGAAGAGGCCAAGGAGGCCATTACCGGCAAGCTGGAGAAGCTGGGTGTTGCCCGCCGGAAGAGCAACTACCATTTCCGTGAGTGGATCTTTGCCCGTCAGCGTTACTGGGGCGAGCCCGTTCCCTGTGTCTACACCGAGTCCGGCGAGACTGTATTCCTGCCCGACGAGGAGCTGCCTGTTGTCCTGCCGGTTCTGGAGGATTACAAGGGTCGCGGCGGTCAGGCTCCTCTGGAGAACGCTGAAGAGTGGAAGTTCTACGATCAGAACGGCCTGAAGGGTAAACGCGAAACCTCTACTATGCCCGGTAGTGCCGGTTCTTCCTGGTACTACATGCGCTATATTGATCCCAAGAACGACAAGGCTTTGTGCGATCCCGAGCTGCTGAAGCACTGGCTGCCTGTTGACCGCTATGTGGGCGGCCCGGAGCACGCTGTGGGCCATCTGATCTATTCGCGTATCTGGAACCGTTTCCTGTACGATCAGGGCGTTTCCCCTGTGAAGGAGCCTTTCAAGAAACTGGTGCATCAGGGCATGATCCTTGGCGAGAACGGCATTAAGATGGGCAAGCGTTTCCCTGAATTCGTGGTCAATCCCAGCGATGTTGTCCGGGAGTACGGCGCGGATACCCTGCGTCTTTATGAAATGTTCATGGGCCCGCTGGAGGTTTCCAAGCCTTGGAGCACCACCGGTGTTGCCGGTGCTAAGAAGTTTATCAACCGTGTCTGGAACTTCTTCACAGAAAGCGCCAACATCACCGATGCCGATGACGGAAAGCTGACCAAGATCTATCATCAGACCGTCAAGAAGGTAACTTCTGACTTTGAAGTGTTGGGCTTCAATACCGCCATTGCCCAGATGATGGTCTTTGTAAACGAAGTTTACAAGAACGGCAGCTGTCCCAGAGCATATGCCGAGGGCTTTATCAAGATGCTCTCCTGCATCACTCCCCATGTGGGCGAGGAACTTTGGCAGATCCTGGGTCATGACAATACCATCGCCTATGAAAGCTGGCCTGTTTATGACGAAGCCAAGTGCAAGGACAGTGAGATCAATATCGCAGTCCAAGTCAACGGCAAGATGCGCGGCACCGTGCTGATGGCTGCGGATCTGGATAACGATACGGTTGTTGCCAATGTGGTAGCCGACGAGAAGATCGCCAAGTTCCTTGAGAAGCAGGGTGGCAGTATCATTAAGACGATCGTGGTCAAGAATAAGCTGGTCAATTTGATCGTGAAGTAATTTCGAAAAATTTGGAATTATTTCTTGACATTTGGGGAAATAGCTTATATAATATTCTAGCTTGAATATCAAGCCCTGAAAGCATCCTGGACATAGCCGGATGCCATCGGAGGGAGGGAAAACCATGTCTGAAATTCGCGTTAAGGAGAACGAGTCTCTGGAAAGCGCTCTGCGTCGTTTTAAGCGCAGCTGTGCCAAGGAGGGCGTTATCGCTGAAGTTAAGAAGCGCGAGCATTACGTCAGCCCCAGCCTGAAGCGTAAGCAGAAGTCCGAAGCTGCCCGTAAGAACAAGAGAAAGTTCTATTAATGAAATATCCCTCTTGATTTATGCTCAAAACCGCCTTGCGTATGCAAGGCGGTTTTTGCGTTACTCCTCTTTTAGTTCCTGCCACAAGCCTACTGCCCGTGTCACACCAAAAGAATCAGCTTCCTCCAGAAGCTTGGCAATGTCAGCTTTGTTCCTGTTTAGGCAGAACCGTACGGAATCATCCAGCAGTTCCACCTGATAGTGGCAGTGCAGCTGTTCGTCGTAGAAAGGGTGGCTGCCTTCGGTTTGGTATTGGGAATGGGTACAGCCGGCTCCTGTGACGGTAAAGCTTGCGCTATCTGCCGCTGCTTCCAGCCAGATCTCCCGTCCCTGCCATGGAGCGATGTGTTCCTCAACCGGAACGAGCAGCGGGACCGGCGGCAAAAAAACCGGACAATCCAGTTCTTTTGCATATAGATCGGAAACACAAACTGACCAGGGAAGAGTCAGCAGTTCTTGAATGATCTTTGCTGTTTCAGAGCAGTCCGGCCTTTGGAAATCCAGAAGAACACCGCAGCAGTTGTTCTGGGTAATAAGTTCGTCGATAATTTCCTTAATTCGCTTTGGATCATGCCCGTGAACCGGTGTTCTGTCGTTTAAGATCAGCAGTGCGTTTTCGGGAAGACTTGCAGGAAGATTGGTCAGCCCCGTTCCGTATGGGGAAAAATGGCAGGCCATCCATGCCAGTTTCTCCGGTTGGTCTGCGGTGGAAGCAAATTCCGCAGCCGTCTTGGCAAGATATAAAGGAATTGCCATGGACAAACGCCCCCAGTCGTGTTATAATCTTTCATATCTTATGAAAGCGCAGGCTTGTTTTATGCCATTTTCTCTGCTTCCGCGAATGATCGCCAAAGAACTTCCGGATGTAACACCGGAGCTGCTTGCTGCGAAGGATATACGGCTCTTGATGCTGGATTTTGATAATACCATCGTTCCCTATACCACGAATGAGCCAACACAGAAAATGCTTGACTGGCTGAAGATGATGCAGCAGTCGGATATTCAACTGTGTGTGGTTTCCAACAGCAAGCGTGACCGGGTGCGGATTTTCTGCGAAAAGTATGGGATTCCCTGTATTACTCATGCCCAAAAGCCTTTTTCGAAGGGAATTCGGCAGTGCCTTGTGCGGTTTGGTGTGCCCGCTGTGAATGCCGCACTGGTTGGCGATCAGATATATACGGATACGTTGGGAGCCAACTGTGCCGGTGTTGCCTCGATATTGGTGAAAGCCATCCACAATCATAATTTCTGGCTGAAGCTGCGTCATGTGGCCGAACTGCCGTTTATCTATGCTGCCAAGAAAAGGAGAATCGCAAAATGAAAAATCTCAACAAATACCTGACTCTTTTGAACGGTGAGGTTGACGGCCTGCTGCTGACCTCCCGTTACAGCCGCCATTATGGCGCCGAATTTGACATTGCCGAGGGTGTTGCTATTGTCACCAAGGCCGGTTGCCGCTACTTTACAGACAGCCGTTATATTGAGTCCGCTCAGAATAATCTGAAAGGCTTTGAGGTTCTGGAAATGAACCGGCAGAATAACTACATCGTCCGTTTGAATGATGCCATTGCGGATTTTGGCGTTTCCAAGCTCGGTTTTGAAGAGACTTACCTGACTGTTGCGGAGTACAATTACTATAAGGAAAAGCTGAATGCTCAGCTGATCCCCTACAACAAGCAGATCAACGGTTTCCGCGGTGTTAAAGAGGACTGGGAACTGGATCTGATGCGCAGGGCACAGGCAATTACCGATAAGGCTTTCGCGGAAGTCGTCACCCGTATCCAGCCCGGCATGACGGAGCTGCAGCTGCAGGCGGAGCTGATCTACTGCCTGTATAAAAACGGTGCTACCGGTCTTGCATTCGATCCCATCGTGGTTTCAGGCCCCAATACCAGCCTGCCTCATGGCGTAGCAGGGGAGCGTGTGATTCAAAAGGGTGACTTCATTACCATGGACTTTGGCGCTTCTTACATGGGCTACTGCTCTGATATGACCCGTACTGTCGCGGTCGGCTATGCCACCGAGGAGATGGAGAAGGTTTATAATACGGTTCTGCAGGCGCAGCTGGCGGCACTTGCCATCTCCAAGGCCGGTACTCCCGGTAAGGATATTGACGGAGCAGCCCGCAAGGTGATCACCGATGCCGGCTATGGCGAATATTTCGGTCATGGCTACGGCCACAGCCTTGGCCTGGAGGTCCACGAAAGCCCCAGCCCCAACGGCGCCAATGCTGAGGGGATGCCTGCAGGCGCTGTGGCTTCTGCCGAGCCCGGTATCTATCTGCCCGGAAAATTCGGTGTGCGCATCGAGGATGTGGTGATCTATCGCGAAGATGGCCACGAGAATATTACGGGGAGCCCCAAAAATTTGATGATTGTCTAAAAAAGTTGCGTTTTCCTCTTGAAAAAAGGAATGTTTTGGGTTATACTGTATTAGCTAAAGCTATGTGAAAAATTATGCCCCGCAAGGGGACAATCTAGGAGGAAATAAACTATGATTTCTGCAGGCGATATTAGAAACGGTATTACCTTTGAGCTGGACGGCAAGGTTATGCAGGTCGTTGAATTCCAGCATGTTAAGCCCGGCAAGGGCGCTGCTTTCGTTCGCGTCAAGATGCGCAATGTCATCACCGGCGGCGTGACCGAAACCAGCCTTAACCCTTCCGCCAAGTTCCCCACCGCTTTTGTTGAGCGCAAGAAGATGGAGTATTCCTACAACGACGGTCAGCTGTACTACTTCATGGATCAGGAGACCTACGAGCTGGAGCCTCTGGATGCCAGCGTTCTGGACGACAGCTTCAAGTTCGTCAAGGAAAATGATATCTGCACCGTTATGAGCTACAAGGGCAAGGTTTTCGGCGTTGAAGTTCCCAACTTTGTGGATCTGGTCGTTACCGAGACCGAGCCCGGTTTTGCCGGCAACACCGCTACCAACGTCACCAAGCCCGCAACCGTGGAGACCGGTGCTGAGGTCAAGGTGCCCCTCTTTATCAACGAGGGCGACAAGATCCAGATCGACACCCGTACCGGCGAATATCTGGGCCGTTCCAAGGCTTGAATAGCCGAACCGGCAAAGGAGTAATCATTATGACCATTTCTGAAAAGGCTGCATACCTCAAGGGCTTGATGGACGGGCTGAAACTGGACACCGAGGCCGCTGAGGGCAAGATGATCAGTGCCATCGTTGACCTGCTGAGCGACGTGACCAAAAAGGTTACCGACATTGAGGATACCACCATTGCCATTTCCGATGAGCTGGACGAGATCGAAGAGGATCTGGATGCCATCGAGGATTTCATCATGGACGAGGACGATGACGATGAGTACTATGATGACGATGACGACGAGTGGGACGATGATGAGGA
The DNA here is from genome assembly GCA_045576415.1 of Faecousia sp. Classification (GTDB taxonomy): domain Bacteria; phylum Bacillota; class Clostridia; order Oscillospirales; family Oscillospiraceae; genus Faecousia. The sequence continues at coordinate 16,894 of JAZNGJ010000011.1, forward strand.
GTACGAAGAAGGCTTCGACTTTGGCGACGAGGACTCTACCATTTATGAGGTAGAGTGCGCCTGCGGCAACATCATCGACTTCGACGAGGAGACTCTAGAAGCAGGTTCCATCGTCTGCTCCAACTGCGGAGAGACTCTGGAGTTCACCTTTGAGGACGACGAGGACGAAGAATAATCCCATCTAACTGTAAACTCGCAGACACCATTGTGTCTGCGAGTTTTTTTGTATCAAAAGAACAGTCTGACTGTCACGGAGGCAACGAAAAAGCCGGTAAAGTCTGCAATCAGTGCTGCCGGGATCGTATATCGGGTTTTCTGGATCCCGGCAGCGCCGAAATAGACGCTGATGGTGTAAAAGGTTGTCTCTGTAGAACCCAGCATCACAGCTACGGTTCTGCCGATTTGGGAGTCCACACCGTACTGCGACATCAGATCTGCTCCCACGGCCAGTGCCGCGCTGCCGCTGATAGGGCGAACGAGAACCAGCAGTGCCGTTTCCGGTGGGATGCCAAAGAAACGGAAGACCGGTGCCAGCACGGCGCTGATGATCTCCATGGCACCGGAAGCACGGAGCATGGTAACAGCAGTCAGTAGCAATATCAGTGCCGGAACGATGGATACCAAAAGTTTTAAGCCGTCGGAAGCACCGGAAAGCAGAAGGTCATAGGCATTTTCCCGCTTGCGAAGGGCTGCTGCCGCAGCGGCCAGCAGCAGGATGGGGACAATGTAGTCAGTCATGGCGCCACAGCTTTCCCATAAGCCACGCTGAAAATAGCCCGAGACCTGCGGAGCATATGCTGGTGACCCATACGGCAGGAAGAATATCAAAAGGAGCTGGGCAGCCCAGGGAAGCCCGCACGGCTGCCACATTCGCTGGGATCAGTTGGATTGAGGCGGTGTTCAGAACGATCAGCCGGCACATTTCATCGGTTGCAAGGGAAGGGGTGCGGGGGTCAGACATCAGCCGGACAGCCTGAATGCCCATGGGAGTTGCGGCGTTGCCAAGTCCCAGAAAGTTTGCGCAGATATTTGCGCTCAGACTTTTTGCTAGCTGTTCATTGCTTTTGGTAGACGGAAATACGCGCTTCAGAACGGGGCGCAGCAGATCGGAAAGGCGCTGCGTCATACCTGCGTGATCCATCAGCTTTCCCGCGCCGGTCCACAGACAAATGGAACCAGCTATGGAAATTGCCAGCGTAAAACCTGCCTGCGCTCCCTGTGCGACAGCGGCGGATAATTCGCTGCCGCGTCCTTCCAATAACGCAAAAATCAGTGAAATTGCCAGTATCCCGGTCCAAATCCAGCTCATAACCATTGTACAACCCTCCTGTGTTGTACAATATGCAGTATAAAACGAAAAAAGCCCTGCGGATTACTGCCAAAATCGCTGAAAATTCAAAAATGATTGACATAATTCGCAAGACGCAGTATAATCATGATAAATTTCTTAATGCGTTATGAATGCGAAAGGGGTTGGTTTGCGCATGAAGTCCACGGGCATCATTCGTAAGGTCGATGAGTTGGGAAGGATCGTTTTGCCGATTGAGATCCGCAGAACGCTGGACATTGCAGAGCGTGATGAGCTTGAGATCTTTATGGACAACGATCAGATCGTTCTCCAAAAGTTCGAGCCCTCCTGCATTTTCTGTTCTTCCTCCCAAGGGCTGGTTTCCTACCGCGGAAAAAATCTATGCCAGCAGTGCATTCGCAATATCGGAAAATTTTAAAAAAGAAACGGCGGCCCGTGTGGACCGCCGTGTTTTTATTCACTATCCAGTTGCAGCGCCAGATCATATACTACATTTTTGGGAACGTCCAGATCCTTTGCTGTCTGCTTGATTGCGTCCTTTCGGCTGAGTCCGGATTCGATCAGCCGGGAAAGATAATGGGCAGCGTCATCAGCGGAAGGCTCCTCCTTAACAGTTTCCGGAGCGCCTGCCAGCACAAGAACGAATTCGCCCTTGGGCGTGTTGGCACGGTACTTCTCGATTGCCTGATCCAATGTTGTGCGATCGACCTCCTCGTGGAGCTTTGTCAGCTCCCGGCACAGGCTGATGGGCCGGTCACCGCCGAAAACGGCGGCCATGTCCTCCAATGTGGACAGCAGCTTATGGGGAGCTTCGTAGAAGATCATGGTCCTTTGCTCGCCGATCAGGGCTTCCAGATGCTCCCGGCGGCTTTTCTTTGCTGTGGAAAGAAAACCCTCAAAGCAGAATCTTCCGGTGCTTTGACCGGAAATGCTCAGCGCGGTGATCACAGCGCATGGACCGGGAATGGCGCAGACTGTGATACCCGCTTCCGCGCACTGCTTTACGAGATCTTCACCCGGATCGGAGATGGCGGGGCTTCCCGCATCCGAAACCAGCGCACAGGTTTCTCCCGCAAGGATCCGGTCCAGTATCACATTGCCTTTACTTGTCTTGTTATGCTCGTAGTAGCTGACAAGGCTTTTTTTGATGCCCATGTGATTTAGAAGCTTCAGTGTGACTCTGGTATCTTCAGCGGCAATAAAATCCACCTGCTCCAGAGTTTCTCTGCAGCGGATCGAAATATCTCCAAGGTTCCCGATGGGTGTTGGCACCAGGTAAAGCATTCCGGTCATTTTGTACCTCCTAAAGGTGATAGATTCTCTTAAAGTCTTCAGTGGGGACACCGTTTTGGTCAAACAAGTAAATTTCCTCCCACAAAAGACCGGGTTTGGCGCCCTTTCTGCACTGCAGCAGGATCATCGAGATCTCGGCGCCGGTATGATGGCGAACCAGCCTGAGCCGCTTGGGCTCCAAATTGTGCTTGGCAGCGCAGGCACAAAGCTGTGCCAGCTTGTCCGGCTTATGAACCAGAAAGAAATCACTGCCATACCGAAGACAGCGGCCTGCGGTCGAAAAAAGATCATCCGCGCTGCAGCAGTCATCCCGGCGGGCAAGGGGAGATACAGCGCTGGCAGGCCCTCCGGAAAAGTATGGGGGATTGGATACACAGGCGGTATAAAGCTCTGCATCCGAGCCCGGGGAAAAGGAACGAAGATCCATGCATATACTTTTCATGCGGTCGCAAAGACCATTGTTCCCGATATTGCGCAATGCGGCATAATGTGCGTTTTCATCCAGCTCGATACCGGTAACTGAGCAACGGAGATCCTGTGCGCAAAGCAGGAGACCGAGGGTGCCGCAGCCGGAGCCTAAGTCCAGAACGCGGGCGTTTTTAGGCAGCCTGACAAAATCACAGAGCACCATGGAATCGGTACTGAGGGGGAATGTGCCCGGAGGTGTATCCAGTGTAAAACCGTTGTGCAGCAGCTCCATAATAGCCTCCTGGTATCTGAAAAGAAAAATCAGCCTGCGCAGCTGATTCGCGCCGCGCAGACTGATTACGGATGTGGAAGAATCAGCCTTCCACGATAGCCTCAGTGGGGCACTGATCGGCGCAGGAGCCGCAGCTGACACAAACGTCGGCATCGATGACGTACTTGTCTTCGCCCTCGGAGATAGCCTCGACGGGGCACTGGTCGGCACAAGCGCCGCACTTGACACAAGCGTCAGTAATGTTGTAAGCCATGATATTCCCTCCAATATGTTTTTCGGACACGGGAGCGGTCAAGACTACCGTGCATCTCTATTCTAACACTAAATTCCGAAAAAGCAATTCCTTTTTTCGAATTGCTCTGTATATTTTTTGCCGGATGTGGTGAAACTTTGCGGATAAAGGAGGGGTGGGGATGCGTTATACCGCGCAGGCAGCGCAGCTGGTGGTTTCGGCTGCAAATTATGCCCGCAGCATGGGCCACAGCTATGTGGGCAGCCAGCATATTCTGATGGCACTGGCAGCAGAGAGCGGCTGGAGCGGTTTGCTTCTGCAAAGCGCAGGTGCAGACGGGGAATTTCTGAAGATGCTGACGGCAGCGCTCTACGGTACTGGAACACCGGATATTCCTCTGCCGCAGGGGTTGACGAGAGCTGCCAAAAGAATTCTGCACACTGCGGCTCTGGAGGCCAGAGCCAGCGGCTGCAAGGATATTCTGTGCATTCACATCCTGTTGTCCCTGCTGCGCTGTGAGCACTGTGCGGCGCAGGAAATACTCAGCATTGCCGCAGTGGATCGGAATGAAGTATTTACAAGATCGATAGACTACCTGCAATGGGAAACGCGGGAGTTGGTCAATTCCAAGAAGGAGGCGGTTACTACGAAGCTGTTGGAGCAGTTCAGCGAGGATATGGTGATGAAAGCGGCAACCATGGATCCTGTGATCGGCAGAGAAAAGGAGATCGATATGGTCATCGGGATCCTGAGCCGCAAGAATAAAAACAATCCGGCATTGATCGGGGAACCCGGTGTGGGCAAAACGGCGATCGCCGAAGGTCTTGCACAGCGGATGGCTGTTGGAAATGTACCGCCGCAGCTGAAGGAGAAACGGCTAATCAGTCTGAATATGGCGAATCTGGTTGCCGGAACCAAGTACAGGGGAGAATTTGAAGAGCGGCTGCGGGATGTTCTGTCAGAGATCCGCAGAAGCGGCGATGTGATCCTGTTTGTCGATGAAATGCACACCATCGTCGGCGCAGGCGCAGCAGAAGGTGCCATAGATGCAGCCAATATTTTTAAGCCGGCGCTGGGCAGGGGAGAGCTTCAGATCCTTGGAGCGACCACATTGACGGAGTACCGCAAATTCATCGAAAAAGATCCTGCTCTGGACCGTAGATTCCGGCCTGTGATGGTAGAAGAACCGGATAAGGATGCTGCTATGCAGATCCTGCAGGGGCTGAAACCCGGGCTTGAGCGGCATCACCATATGCGTATTACGGAGGATGCGCTCAAAGAAGCGCTGCGGCTCTCCGTGCGGTATTTGCCGGATCTGTTTCTGCCGGATAAAGCCATAGATCTTCTGGATGAGGGGGCGTCCCATGCCCGGATGGAGGAGCTTCGCCTGGGGAAAGGGAATGGTGCGCGGCAGGATCTGGAACTGGAGCTTCATGAGGCGGTTCGGGAGAGCCGGTTTGAAAAAGCTGCCGAGCTGCGGGATAAAATGCAGAAAATGGTTGGAAAAACATCGGAAAACCGGCATCCCCGTTCCGTAACAGCTGCCGATATCACTTGGGCGGTTTCCGCCAGAACAGGCATCCCTGTAGGTAGGCTCTCGGCGGACGAGCGGGAGCGCCTTCTGGATCTGGAGCATATCCTTTCGGAACGGGTGATCGGTCAGGAGGAGGCAGTCAAGGCGGTGGCAGAAGCTGTGCGGCGGGGATCCTCCGGTGTCCGTGATGAGCACCGTCCTGTTGCGTGCCTGATGTTCACAGGGCCCACCGGTGTGGGCAAGACGGAGCTGTGCAGAGTGCTGTCGGAGGAAGTGTACGGCAGTAGGGACGCGATGATCCGGCTGGATATGACGGAGTATATGGAAAAACAGTCGGTCTCCCGCTTGATCGGTGCGCCTCCCGGATATGTGGGCTATGAAGAGGGCGGCAAGCTGACTGAGGCGGTTCGCAGAAGACCCTATTGCCTGGTGCTTCTGGATGAATTGGAGAAAGCACACCCGGATGTGAGCGGGATCCTGCTGCAGATCATGGAAGAGGGAGAGCTGACAGATTCCGGTGGACGGAAGGTCAGTTTTAAGAATGCCGTCGTGGTTATGACTTCCAATGTGGGCGGAGATCGGAAGGGCGATGGCCTTGGGTTTCGGCCGGCAGGAAGCGTGCAGGAACGGACAGAGGCCTTGCGGCAGGCATTCCCGCCGGAGTTTTTAGGCAGACTGGATAGGATCGTTGCGTTTTCACCGCTGCAGGATCATTCCTTAGAGAAAATCGCAGAAAAGTATCTGCATCAGCTGCAGGAACGAATGACATTGCTGGGCATACAGCTGATCCTTCCGGGGGAGCTTGCCGGCTGTCTTGCGTCCCAGTGCCGGGGGAAAGACGGTGCCAGACATCTGCGGCGCTTGGTGCAGGATAAGGTCGAGGGCCCTTTGTCAGAGTTTCTCCTTCGCACCATTAAAAAGACCGGAAGGATCAAAGGTATACTTCGGGACGGCACTGTACAATTTCAGTAAAAGGTTAAATGCAAAGATATAGAACAAGTGTTCTAAAATTAGAAATTTGCGGCTTTTTGAAGAAAAATCCAAAAAAATTTGAAAAAAAGATTGATTTTTTCGAAAGGTGGATGTATACTGTCATTAAGTGGAGCAAAATGGTAGTAAAGTGGAGCAAAATGGAGGAGGTGAGGTAAAAATGATCGGTAAGTACCCTGCAAAGCTGGACGATAAGAACCGTTTGTTCGTCCCTGCAAAGCTTCGTGAGGAGTTGGGCGGCGACTTTTTCGTGACGCTGGGTGTCAACTGCGGTCATCGCTGCCTCACGGTTTATACCGATGCCGACTGGCAGACCCTCAGTGAAAACTATAATACGCTTCCCATATCCCAGAAGGGCGCTGCTACCAGCTTGATCTTTATGAACGCTGCAGAATGTGAGCCCGATAAGCAGTTCCGCTTCGGTCTGACCCAGTTTCTGCTGGAATATGCCGGTATTAAGCGGGATGTGATGATCGTTGGCAGGGCAGGCCAGGCGGAGATCTGGGACAGTGAAGAATTCGCGGCCTTCGAAGCAGAGAATCTGACTCCTGAAAAGCTGCTGGCATCTCTGGAGGCGATCGGACTATGAGTGAGTTTCATCACGTTTCCGTGCTGTTGCAGGAGTGTCTGGATGGGCTGAACATCCGGCCCGACGGCATTTATGTGGACGGCACGCTGGGCGGTGCGGGTCACTCCGGCCAGATCGCCAAGCGTCTGACCACCGGCCGTCTCATCGGCATCGACCGGGACACCACCGCACTGAATGCGGCAGGGGAGCGGCTAAAGGAATTTGGTGACCGGATCACGTTGGTCCATTCCAATTTCTGTGAGATCGCTGCGGTTTTGAAGGAACAGAACATTTCCGGTGTGGATGGGATCCTTCTGGATCTGGGTGTATCTTCCCCACAGCTGGACGATGCCGGTAGAGGGTTTTCCTATATGGCAGATGCGCCGCTGGATATGCGTATGAATCGGCAGGATTCATTGTCCGCCTACGATGTGGTCAACGGTTGGTCCTATGAAGAGCTTCGCAGGATCCTGTTTGATTACGGCGAGGAGCGGTATGCTCCCCGTATCGCGGAAGCAATTTGCAGCCGCAGGGCTGTTCAGAATATTCAAACAACGCTGGAATTGGTGGATGTGATCCGCGCAGCGATGCCCGCTGCGGCCCTTCGGGAAAAGCAGCACCCGGCAAAACGCAGCTTCCAAGCCATTCGCATTGCTGTCAACGATGAGCTTGGCAGTGTGGAAAAAGTAATGCGCGATGCAATTCCCTGTCTGAATCCCGGTGGAAGGCTGGCAGTAATTACCTTCCATTCACTGGAGGACCGGATCGTTAAGAATGCGATGGCGGAAGCAGCCAAGGGCTGTACCTGCCCGCCCAATTTCCCAGTCTGTGTCTGCGGCAGAAAGCCCCAGATCAAACTGATCACCCGCAAGCCGGTAACGGCAGGGGATGAAGAACTGGAAATCAACCCAAGGTCCCGCAGCGCAAAGCTTCGGGTATGTGAAAAAATCTGACCCCGGCGGTGGATTGGATAAAGAGGAGAGATCGATATGGCAAGACAACCGGAAATTCGATATATCAATGCCTATGTGTCCGGCAGCATGGCTTACCAGCTGGAAGAGCCCGTTCGCAAGAAGAAGCAGGTGAAGCTTCCCAAAATGCGGCGGCAGAAGAAAACGGTCATTGCTCTGGATCCGGTGGCGATCGGGGGGATTGCGGTTGCGGTAGTGATGCTGGTGCTGCTGCTGGTGGGCTTTGCCCGTCTGCAGGATGCGAGGGCGGATGTACAGCAGCTTCAGAACTACGTCAGCGCTCTGCAGCAGGAAAATCAGGAGCTTCAGGATACATATGCTTCCGGCTATGATCTGGAAGAGATCGAAAAAATCGCTCTTGCTATGGGCATGGTTCCTTCTTCCCAGGTGCCCCAGATCTCTGTAGCGGTGACGGTGCCCCATGCGGAACCGGAACCCACGGCGTGGGAATCTTTCTACACGTTTTTAACGGGACTTTTTGCATAAAGGCTGTCCCGGCCAATACACTTTAGATAGCAGCTGCAATGGGCAGTAAGGGATTCCCTTGCTGCCCATTGATACCTTGCAGCCATCTGAAAGGCCGGTGACCTATGGCAAAACCAACTCGAAATAAGGAATATGCCCGCGTTCGCGGTGACAGCGGACATCACAAACGGATCTTTGCGATCATGGCAGTGCTGGGCATTGCGGCATTTTTGCCCGTTGCGCTGCAGCTTTACAATCTGATGATCCGGCAGTATGACCATTATTCTCTCTTGGCGCTGCGCAACCAGACCCGAACCACATCCGTGACTGCGGACAGGGGAACCATATACGACCGGAATATGAACATTCTGGCCCGGTCTGTCACTGTGGAAAATGTGTATCTGGATCCCCATGAGCTGAAACAGTCCAAGGCGGATATTGAGGATATTTCCCGGGTACTGGGAGAGCTTCTGGATGCGGATCCCGCCTGGATCACGGAGCAGGCAAAGGATACGACGAAACGCTACAAGCAGGTAGGAACAAGGATCAGCGAGGAGACCGCAGGTAAGATCCGGTCATACATCAATGAGAATGAGATCTCCGGCATCCATTTGGAGCCGAATTCCATGCGAACCTATCCCTTCGGCTCTTTAGCAGCCCAAGTGATCGGTTTTACGAATGCATCCAATACCGGCTCTGAGGGAATCGAAGCGGCCTACAACAATTATCTCGAGGGCACTGCCGGTAAGGTCATTACCACAAAGGGCAACAATGAGATGGATATGCCCTATTCCTACGAAAAATATGTGTCCTCCAAGCCGGGGGACAATGTGATCCTCACCATCGATACCACGGTGCAGGCGTGTCTGGAAAAACAGATGGAAGCGGCGATTGCCCGCTATGATGTGCAAAACGGTGCCTTCGGCATGGTCATGAATGCCAAGACCGGCGAGATCCTGGCCATGGCAACGTTGGGCAGCTACGATCCCAATCAGTATCTGGAGATCACGGATCCGCAAGCTTTGCAGCAGACGGAGGAACTGAAGTTTTCCTATCTTGCCAATCCGGAAGGATCAGAAGCCTACATAAACGGAAAAAAGGCCTATCAGCAAGCGGTGACGGCGGCAAGACTGAAGCAGTGGCGAAACCGCTGTATCTCCGATGGCTATGAGCCGGGATCTACCTTTAAGGTGCTGACCATGGCAGCAGCGCTGGACTGCGGAGCCATCGATCTGAATACAGGCTTTCATTGCAGCGGATCAGAACGGATCCCCGGAAGATCCCAGCTTCTGCACTGCTGGCGTTCGGCAGGTCATGGCTCGGAGCAGACACCCCAGGCGCTGCAGAATTCCTGCAACATTGCCTTTGCACACATTGCACTGAAGCTGGGCGGAGAGCGTTTCTACGACTATATTAAAAATTTTGGCGTGATGGAAAAGACGGGGATCGATCTTGCCGGCGAGAGCAAGGGCGTCTTTTTTGACAAGCAGCTGGTGACAGATACGGATAAATGGGGAACGGCATCGCTGACATCCGGTTCTTTTGGGCAAACCTTCAAGCTGACACCGCTGCAATTGGTGCGGGCCATCGCGTCTGTTGTCAATGGTGGCTATTTGCTGGAGCCGTATGTGGTTTCTGAGGTGGTGGATGCCGACGGGAATACGGTCCTGAGGCAGGAACCAACTGTGATCCGGCAGGTCATCAGTGAGGAAACCTCGAAAACCATGTGCAGCCTCATTCGCTCCGTAGTTACGGAAGGAACGGCAAAAAATGCCTCTGTTGCCGGTTATTCCATAGGGGGAAAGACCGGTACCAGTGAAAAAATCGACGTTTTGGACGAGAACGGCAACCCAACTCTGGATAAAATCGTATCATTTGTGGGGATTGCGCCGATGGACGATGCGGAGTATATTGTATTGGTGGCGTTGGATACGCCGTCCCGCTCCACAGGGCTGTATATTTCCGGCGGCGTTATGGCAGCGCCAACAGTCGGCGCCGTTATGGCGGATATCCTGCCTTACCTTGGGGTGGAACAGTCCTTTAATGAAGGTGAAGTTGCCGGGAAAACGGTCGTTTTGGAAGATATGACCGGAATGACAGCGAAGCAAGCGGAAAAGGCTTTGAAAGAAGCTACGCTCAGCGCAAGGCTGATCGGCACCGGCGATACGGTAACAGGACAGATCCCGGCAGCAGGGGAAACAGTTCCCGGCGGCAGCCAGGTGCTGCTGTATCTGGGAGAAGAGCTTGCAGAAGAATTGGTCACGGTCCCGGACTTTGCGGGAATGAACCGCCAGCAGGCCAGTGATGCAGCCGGTGCTTTGGGATTGTATATACTTCCCAAGGGAAATCTGGATATTTCTCCCAATGTTACGGCAACGGCACAGTCTGTGCCACCCGGTAAGCAAGTCAGCGAGGGTACAACAATACAACTGGAATTTACAGATACAAAAGCAGCCGATTAGGCGCGATGAAGGAGATATTATGAAACTAAAGGATTTGCTGGCAGGCGTTTCTGTTCTGGAAGCAACTGCGGACATGGAACTGAATATTGAGAATATTTCCTATGACTCCAGAAAAGTGGTGCCCGGCAGCCTGTTCGTTGCCATTACAGGCTTTGCTTCCGATGGAAACCGGTTCATTCCCATGGCAATTGAAAAGGGTGCGGCGGCGGTTGTGACGGCCAAGAAGCCGGAAACCGAGGTACCGTATGTTCTCGTGGAATCAGACCGGCTGGCACTGGCGTTGATCGGCTGTAATTTCTTTGGCCATCCGTCCAAAAGCATGACGATGATCGGTGTTACCGGCACCAACGGAAAGACCTCTGCAACCCTGTTGCTGAAGCAGGTGTTGGAGAAAACTCTGGGGGCGAAGGTCGGCTTGATCGGCACCATGGAAAACCGGATCGGTGATCTGGTGCTGCCGACAGAGCGAACTACGCCGGAAAGCTTCGAATTGCAGGCGCTGTTTGCACAGATGCGCGACGCGGGCTGCACTCATGTGGTCATGGAGGTATCTTCCCATGCCATCGCTCTGGACCGGATCGGCGGTGTGTATTTTGATGTGGCTGCCTTTACCAATTTGACCGAGGATCATCTGGATTTCCACAAGACCATGGAAAACTACTGCGATACCAAAGCGGAGCTGTTTGCCCGCTGCGATAAGGCAGTTGCGAACCGGGATGATGTGTGGTTCCCGCGTATCACAGCAAAAGCTGCCTGTGATCTGCTGACCACATCTGTAAAATCGGGTGCCGCGCTGTCTGCGAATGCACTTGAGCTTCACTCTGACGGCATCGGTTTTACCGCACAGTACAAAGGGGAGGAAGAGAAGGTCTCTTTGCCCATTCCCGGTAAATTTACGGTGTACAATGCGCTGACAGTGCTGGGAATCGCTTTGCAGTTGGGGATCAGCCTTTCTGCCGCGGCGGGAGCACTGAAAACCGCCAAGGGTATTCAGGGAAGAGTGGAGGTAGTGCCGACTCCCGGTATGCCGTATACGGTGCTGATTGACTATGCCCACACGCCGGACGGCCTGGAAAATGTTCTCACCGCCGTCAAGGATTTCTGCAAGGGAAGGCTGATCGCGGTATTTGGCTGCGGCGGCGACCGGGACCCCATGAAGCGGCCGATCATGGGTAAAATCGGCACGGATCTGGCGGATTTTTCAGTCATTACCTCCGATAATCCCAGAAATGAAGACCCGATGGCCATCATTGCAGACATTCTGAAGGGCGTGGATGCGCCCCGGGAAAAATACACAGTTATCGAAAATCGCCGAAAAGCGATTCGATATGCTATGGACAAAGCCGAAAAAAATGATATTATTATATTGGCAGGAAAGGGCCATGAAACTTATCAGGAAATTTGCGGTGTAAAGCACCATCTGGATGAGCGGGAAGAGGTTGCCGCTTATTTGGAGGAAGTGAGGAAATAACATGGGAAGCATTACCTTGGGGCAGGCCGCACAGTGGTGCGGCGGCAGGATCGACCCTAAATATGCAGATATTACCTTTTTAGGTGCCAATAACGATTCCAGAAATATTCAGCCCGGTCAGCTGTTCATTGCGCTGCAGGGCGAGCGGGACGGTCACGACTTCATCCCTATGGCTTTGGCCAAGGGGGCAGCGGCAGTGCTTTGCAGCCGCTGCGACGGGGATTACCCTGCCATCGTGGTAGAGGATACCCGCATTGCTCTGGGCGACATTGCCCGCCAGGAACGCAAGCGGCTGGGCATGAAGGTCGTAGGCGTTACCGGCTCTGTCGGAAAAAGCACCACGAAGGAAATGATCGCAACAGTTCTCGGAAGCCGCTTCCGTGTGGAGAAGACACCGGTCAATCACAATAATGACATCGGTATGCCGATGGCAGTTCTTTCTATGCCGGAGGGCACGGAGATCGCGGTTCTCGAAATGGGAATGAACCATTTCCGGGAGATCGCGTATCTTGCCTCCATTGCCTGCCCGGATGTAGCTGTGATCATCAATATCGGCACCATGCATATTGAGCATCTTGGCTCTCAGGAGGGTATCCTCAAAGCAAAGCTGGAGATCCTGGAAGGCATGAAGGAAGAAGGCAAGGTGATCCTCAACGGCGACGACCAGCTTCTGTGGAATGTCCGTCAAACGGGCATCGATGCTACTTACTTCGGCGTTCGCAATCCCGAGTGCCAGGTTTTGGGCAGCAATGTACAGGAAAAGGACGGAACGCTCTCCTTTGACATTGCTTATGCCGGCGAAAAGCAGAAGGCAGAGCTGGAATTGGAAGGGGAGCACTATGTTTCCGATGCGCTGGCTGCGGTAAGTGTAGGACTTTCCTTCGGGATCCCCGGAGATGTTATTTGCCAGGCGCTGTCTCATTTTCGGAATATGGCCGGCCGGCAGGAGATCATTGAGCATGACGGCTATACAGTTATCAAGGATTGCTATAACGCAGGCCCCGAATCTATGGCTGCCGCGCTGACCGTGCTTGGCAACCGTCAAGGACGCCGTATCGCGGTGCTGGGTGATATGCTGGAGCTTGGCATGTGCGCTGCTGCGGAGCATTACCGTGTGGGAAGAATTGCCGCGGAAAAGGCGGATATGGTCTTTGCCTACGGTCCGAACAGCACCCGCGTTGTCAGCGGGGCATTGACCGGCGGCATGCCCAATGCCAGAACAGAGGCTTTTGAAGATATGGATGCACTGGTCGCGGCGCTGAAGCGGGTCGTCAAGCCCGGTGATGTGCTGCTGTTTAAGGGCAGCCACGGTATGCACATGGAACTGGTGCTGGAGAAACTGATCACAAAAGAAGCCTGAACGGGGGAAGAGATATGACAAGAATTTTGATTTCAGCGGCTGCCAGCGGTGTGCTGACCGGCATCATCGGTTTTCTGATCCTGCCGGTGCTGCGGGCACTGAAGGCAGGGCAGTCCATTCGGGAGGTTGGCCCCACATGGCATAACTACAAATCCGGTACACCGATGATGGGTGGCCTGATGTTTATTTTCGGGCTGATCCTGTGTCTTCTGATCGGTATCCCCACTATGGAGGATTATTCCGTATTTTATGTTCTGGCGCTGGCGCTTTGCTTTGGCCTTGTGGGTTTCCTGGATGACTTCACCAAGGTCAAATTCAAGCGCAATCTGGGACTGACCTCTATTCAGAAGGCATTGCTGCAAATGGCGGTTTCCGCGCTGTTTTTGTATTTGCTGTACAAGCAGGGGACGCTGGTCACCAGCCTGTACATCCCCTTCGCAAATGTCAGCATTGAGATCCATCCTCTTCTTTACATCTTCTTTGCCATGTTTGTAATGGTGGGCTGTGTCAATGCGGTGAATCTGACCGACGGCGTGGACGGCCTCAGCAGCAGCGTGACGATCCCTGTGATGGTGTTTTTTACGGCTGCAGCCGTGCTGCAGAAGAAAATGGATCTGGCGCTGATGCCCGCATGCCTTGTTGGCGGTCTGATCGCTTATCTGTTTTATAATTGGCATCCTGCAAAGGTGTTTATGGGGGATACCGGCTCGTTGTTTTTGGGCGGTGCTGTGTGCGGACTTGCCTTTGCGCTGAATATGCCGCTGATACTGGTGCTTGTTGGTATCGTGTACATTCTTGAGACGCTGTCCGTGATCCTGCAGGTTGGCTACTTTAAGATGACTCACAGCAAACGGCTGTTTAAAATGTCTCCTATCCACCACCATTTTGAAATGTGCGGCTGGAAGGAAGAAAAGATCGTGCTGGTCTTTTCCGCTGTCTCCGCTATCGCTTGCATCATTGCGTGGCTTGGCATTCAGGGAATGAGATTGGGTTGATTTAACTGAAAGGGGTATAGCATGGCAGCAGGGAAAGCTCTGTATGCCAAAGAGGACCGCCGCCCTAAGCGGGCGGGGGAAAGTGTGGATATACCTTTTTTACTTCTGGTGCTGCTTCTTCTGGCGGTTGGCTTGGTTATGCTGTATTCAGCCAGCTCTGCCCAGAGCGAATATGATACCGGTTACGCTATCTCTACGAAGTATCTGCAAAAGCAGGCAGTGTGCGGCGTGCTGGGACTGATCTGCATGTACGCCTTCAGCCGGATTCCGGCGGAATTTTGGCTGCGCTTTGCGTGGCCGCTGTATGGTATCAGCATTGCCATGCTGCTTCTGGTGCTGGTGGCAGGAGAATCTGTCAACGGTGCCCGGCGGTGGATCAACATTGCCGGGATCCAGTTTCAGCCTTCGGAGATCGCAAAATTTACGATGATCCTGATGTTTGCAAAGCTGACAAAGGGATTTGGCGCAAGGGCAGAACAATTCCGCTACGGCGTTCTCGGTTTTGGCGGTGCACTTCTGGGGATCTTGGTTCCTTTGGCACTGGAAAAGCAACTGTCCGCCATTATGCTGATGGGCATGGTGGCTGTTGTGATGATGTTTGTGGCCGGAACGAGCCCCAAATGGCTTCTGGCAGGTGCCGGGGCTGCTGCGGCGTTTGTGCTGATTTACATTACCTTTATGGGCTATGCAGGTGACCGGGTCACGGCATGGCTTCATCCGGAGCAGGATCCGGGGGACACCGGATATCAGATCCTGCAGTCGCTGTATGCCATCGGTTCCGGTGGCTTATTTGGACTGGGTTTTGGAAAGAGCAGGCAGAAATACCTGTATCTTCCGTTTCAGTATAACGATTATATTTTCGCGATTATCTGTGAAGAGCTGGGCCTTGTTGGCGCGCTGCTGATCATTTTCTTATTTGCAGCCATGATCCTGCGCGGTTATTGGATCGCATTGAAGGCAAGAGACCGGTTTTCTACCGTTTTTGCGGCAGGACTGGTGACACTGATCGCGGTTCAGACCATTCTGAATCTGTGCGTCGTGACCAATCTGCTGCCATCAACGGGGATCGCCCTTCCGTTCTTCTCCTACGGCGGCACAGCGCTGGCTGTGAATCTGGGGGAGATGGGGGTGGTTTTGAGCATTTCCCGTCACCGAAATGAGACAAAAATACAGGAGGTATCCCTATGAACATTATTTTTACCTGCGGCGGCACCGGCGGCCATATCAACCCTGCCATTGCGGTCGCCAACGAAATGCGGGAGCGCCATCCTGACTGCAATATTCTTTTCATTGGTGCCAAGGGTCACATGGAAGAAAACCTGGTGCCGAAAGCCGGCTATGAACTGAAATGTTTGGAGATTTCCGGCATGTCCAGAGGAAAGAATTGGAATGCCATTAAGAAAAATGTGAAAAATGTTGCCGATACCGTTAAGGCGGTGGGGCAGTCAAAGAAGATCATCAAAGCGTTTAAGCCCGATGTGATCCTCGGCACCGGCGGCTATGCCTGCTTCCCGGCACTGATGGCCGGCTCCATGATGGGAATCCCCACCTGCATCCATGAAAGCAATGCCATTCCCGGCCTTACCACGAAACTGGTGGCTGACCGGGTGGATAAGGTCTTGATCGCTTTTGCGGAAAGCGCGAAGCAGTATAAGCATCCGGAGCGGATCGAAACGGTGGGAATGCCGGTTCGGCGGGAATTCATTTATCTGAGCAAAGAGGAAGCCCGGGCAGAGCTGGGCATCGGCGATGAACCGCTGGTCGTATCCGCTTTTGGAAGCTTAGGCGCGAAGGTGATGAACGAAACCATCGCCAAGGTGTTTAAGCTGGAGAAGGACAACGGTTATCCTTTCCGCCATATCCATGCAACCGGCAGCTACGGCTGGGAATGGATGCCCCAGCGGGTGGCATCGGAAGGCGTGGAACTGAAGGAAGCGAAGTCCATCGAAATGCGCGAATACATCTACAACATGCCCACTTTGATGGCAGCTGCGGATGTGATCATCAGCCGGGCAGGTGCTGGCAGCTGCAATGAGATTGCGGCTTCGGGTACTCCTGCGATCCTGATCCCTTCTCCCAATGTGGCAGCCAACCATCAGGAGAAGAATGCCAGAGTTCTGGCAGACCGGGGCGGTGCGGTGCTGCTGCTGGAAAAAGACTGCAGCCCTGAGGCTGTGTATCAGCAGATCACAGAACTTTTGGCGGATCCGGCGAGAATGAGGGACATGAGCACAGCACTTCGTTCTTGGGTCGTCGTGGATTCGACAGACCGGATCTGTGACATCATGGAGCGGCTTGTGAAGGATAAAGCAGGAAAGAAGACTGACCGCTGACAGACACGGGAGGAATACATGAGTACAAAAGAGAAAGAAAGTGCGCCGCAGGCACAAAACCGAAAGCGCGGCGCAGCACCGGCAGGAAAGCGGACGCAGACCGGCAGGGCAGGCGCAGCAGCGGCTTCTTCCGGGAGAAAAACGGTCTCCAAGCCGGCAGAGAATCCCAAAACCGCGCCGGATGTGGTTTACCTGCCGCCGAAACCCTTTAACAGAAAGCGGCTTTTGCTGCGTCTTGCCACCGTTGCAGCTGTGGTTTTGGCACTGCTGTTGGGTCTGTCGGTTTTCTTTAAGGTGGATGCGGAGAAGTTTACGGTCGTTGGCAGCAGTAAATACAGTGCCTACGATGTTTTACAGGCATCCGGCATCAAAGACGGCGATAATCTTCTGACTTTCAGCAGAGCACGCGTTGCCGCTAAGATCCGCTCTGCACTTGCGTATGTGGATGATATTCGCGTTGGTATAAAACTTCCGGATACGGTCATCATAGAGGTTGTGGAAGTGGAGGTGCCCTATGCTGTTGCGTCGCAGGACGGCTCCTGGTGGCTGATCAGCTCCAGCGGAAAAGTCATCGAAAAGGCGGAAGATGGCGCCCAGAGTGGCTATACCAGAATTTTGGGAGTGCAGCTGGAGTCTCCCCAGACCGGTTCCCAGGCATCCGCACTGGAGAATGCGCAGGTTCAGACTGATCCGGAAGGAAACTCCGTTCCCGTTACTACCACGCAGGCACAGAGACTGAAGACTGCGCTGAATATCGCGCAGTATATGGAGCTGAATGGCATCTTTGGCGAAGCTGCTACAGTGGATGTGAATGACCTTGCTGATATTCAGGTGATGTACGGCCAGCAGTATCAGGTCAAGCTTGGCAATGAAATGCAGCTTAGCTATAAGATCAGCTGCATGAAGCATGTGATCGATAAACTGGATGATTATCAAAGCGGTGTTCTGGATATCTCCTTTACCACTTGGCCGGATAAGGTTGGATTTACGCCTTTTGATGATGACAGTGTCTCAATTTTGCAAATTACTTGACGAAAAATGCGAAATTATCAAAAAAGGATATTGACCAAATTGCATTTTCGGGATAGAATATAGAGGTACAATTGTAATTTGAAGCGGTATGGTCATTCTGCCGCGAAACGATACATAGGAGGAGAGAATATGTCTGAACTGTTCCAGGAACGCGTTGTTAAAATTAAGGTGATCGGTGTCGGCGGCGCCGGCAACAATGTCATCAACCGCATGATCGAATCTGGCGTTGACGGCGTTGACTTCATCGTTGTTAATACAGACAAGCAGGATCTGAATAAGTCCATCTGCAAGAATAAGGTCCAGATCGGTGAAAAGCTCACCGGCGGTATGGGTGCCGGCTCCAAGCCCGAAATCGGCAAGAAGTCCGCTGAGGAAAGCCGCGCTCAGATCGCTAAGATCTTGGAAGGCACTGACATGGTCTTTATTACCGCCGGTATGGGCGGTGGCACCGGTACCGGCGCTGCACCCATCGTTGCGGATCTGGCTCACGAGGCCGGCATTCTGACTGTTGGTGTTGTTACCAAGCCCTTCAAGTTTGAAGGCGCCAACCGTATGCGTCAGGCTGAATCCGGCATTGCCGAATTGAAGGATAAGGTCGATTCCCTGATCATTATCCCCAATGACCGTCTGAAATATGTTACCGATCAGAAGATTACCTTTGCCAACGCTTTCGGCATCGCAGACGATGTTCTGAAGCAGGCTGTTATTTCCATTTCTGAGTTGGTTGGTTATTCCGATCGCGTCGTTATCAACCTGGACTTTGCTGACGTTTCCGCCGTCATGAAGGACGCTGGCCGTGCCCACATGGGTGTTGCCACTGCTGCCGGCCGTGACAAGGCAGAGCAGGCCGCTCTGGCTGCCATCAACAGCCCCCTGCTGGAGACCTCTATCAACGGTGCTACCGGTGTTCTGGTCAATGTTACCGGTTCTTCCGAGCTGACGCTGGATGATGTGGAGACTGCTGCCGGTATCGTTCAGGAGAATGCAAATCCCGATGCCAACATCATCTTCGGTGCTACTTCCTCCGATGAATTCGAGGATGAGATCCGTGTTACCGTCATTGCTACCGGTTTTGAGACCAAGGCTGCCGCTGCTCCTGCTAAGGCAGAAGCACCCGCTGCTGTTGATATGAGCGCTGCCGGCGGTGATATCGGCAATATTGATGAGATCTTCAATATCTTTAAGCGCTAAGCCAATGTACTTTTACATCCCGGGCAAAAGCCCGGGATGTTTTTTAGGAGACGATCATGGATGCATATAAAGCACTTGCTGCCAGCTATGATAGGTTGACAAATGATGTCGACTATGAAGCTGTTGCTGCGTTTTATAAAGAAATATTGAACCGCGAGGGGCTGCAGCCCAGAACGGCTGTGGATCTGGCCTGCGGTACCGGTTCTGTTTCTGTACTGCTTTCACAGTGGGGTTTGTCCGTTACCGGTGTAGATATGTCCGAAGACATGCTTACGGTTGCTTATGATAAGACGGTGTCATTAGAAAACCGCCCGCGTTTCATCTGCCAGAAACTGCAGGAGCTTTGTTTGCCCCGTGGTGTGGATCTTGCGGTTTGCGCACTGGACAGTCTAGACTATATTACAGATCCCAACGATTGTGCCGAAGCGATCCGCAGGGTGTATAAGTCGCTGAATCCCGGTGGTGTCTTTATTTTTGATGTGAATACGCCACAGAAGCTCCGCGCAATGGATGGTCAGGTTTTCCTCGATGAGGATGACGATGTTTATTGTGTCTGGCGGGGAGAATTTGACGAGCGTACCAATATCTGCTCCTACGGTATGGATCTGTTCCAGCGCTATGGAAGTGTCTGGGAGCGCTCCTTTGAAGAGCATAAGGAGTATGCCTATTCAGCTGAGGAACTGACCGCATATCTTCACCAGGCGGGCTTTACATCCATTCGCGTCTTCGGTGACCGCAGAATGGATTCGCCGAAACCGGATGACCAGAGAATTTATATAAAAGCCAGAAAGGGTAGAATCAAATGAATGATTATCTTGTGCGCGGCATGAGCATGGATGGATTTGTTAAGGTCGTAGCGATCCGCTCCACGGAGCTTGTTCGCCGCGGTGCTGAAATACAGGGAACAACACCCAACGCAACGGCTGCCTTTGGCCGTGCTTTGACGGCTGCTTCCATGATGGGAAATATGCAGAAGGTGGAAAATGGCTCCATGACACTGCAGATCCGGGGCGGTGGGCCAATTGGCACGATCACCGTGGTTTCGGATCCTACAGGCAATGTGCGCGGCTGTGTTACAGAGGCGAAGGTACCACTTGTGGAGAAGTATCCCGGCAAGCTGGATGTGGGAGCCACTGTTGGAACGGATGGAACGCTGACCGTGATCCGGGATCTGCAGATGAAGGAACCCTATATTGGCTCTACGCAGATTGTATCCGGCGAGATCGGTGACGATGTGACGGCTTACTTTGCCAATAGCGAACAGACACCTACCGCCTGCGCTCTGGGCGTCCTTGTGGACCGGGATCAGAGCGTTAAGGTTGCGGGTGGATACCTGCTGCAGCTGCTGCCCGGTGCACCGGAGGAAACGATCGACGCTCTGGAAGCAGGCATTAAGCGTGCAGGCGCGGTTACCGCGATGCTGGAACAGGGAATGACACCGGAGGATATTCTGGGACAGGTATGCGGTGATCTGGGTGTTGTATTCATGGAGACTACCGAGGTTTCTTATAAATGCTACTGTTCCCGTGAGCGGGTCACGGCAGCTCTGATCAGTCTGGGAAGAGAGGAATTGACAGAAATTATGGAGGAGGGGAAGGCTTTCCCTGTAGAGTGTCAGTTCTGCGATACGGTCTACCGGTTCACTCCGGATGATATCCGGAAACTATTGAAAAAGATTTGATTATTTGCTGATAATGGTGGGAAACTGCGGCGTTTTTCTGTGTAAAAATTCGTGGAAAAAATGAAGAAAAAATGCTTGACAAACGGGGATTCACTGTGTATAATAATACCCGTCGCAGAGGTTAACACCTCGCTTCACCGGTAGGGGAGCATAGCTCAGCTGGGAGAGCACATGCCTTACAAGCATGGGGTCACAGGTTCGAGCCCTGTTGTTCCCACCAAAATTTGGCCCTGTGGTGCAGTCGGTTAGCACGCCAGCCTGTCACGCTGGAGGTCGACGGTTCGAGTCCGTTCGGGGTCGCCATATAATGCATCTGTGGAGAGTGTGAACTCTCCACAATATGCCTCTGTAGCTCAGTAGGTAGAGCAGCGGACTGAAAATCCGCGTGTCGTTGGTTCGATTCCGACCGGAGGCACCACGGTTCCTTTATGGAACCGAGATGCGGGTGTAGCTCATCCGGTAGAGCGCCACCTTGCCAAGGTGGAGGTAGCGAGTTCGAGCCTCGTCACCCGCTCCAATTTCAATTTCCGAGCCTACTTGGCTCGAACCATCAAATGTAACAGTCCGGTGGACTGTTACCGGCGACGGCTCGACGGAGCCCAACCGTAGTTTTCATCATCCATCAAAATGCAAGCGAGCCTCGTCACCCGCTCCAAACAGATAAGGAACGCGTTGCGTTCCTTATTTCATATGGTACCGTGGCCAAGTGGTAAGGCAAGAGTCTGCAAAACTCTCATTCCCCAGTTCAAATCTGGGCGGTACCTCCAGAATAAGAGAGCAAGTCAATGACTTGCTCTCTTTTTTTATTCAATTACATCGTACCATTCGTTACCGATTTTGAAATATTCTACGGGTTCTTGGGTGGTGAAAAAGAAACCGTTTTGTAGTTCATATTCTACACCGCCGATAGTGACGGATGTGGCAGTGATCAGCTCTGCCGGAATATCCCAGATTAGCGGTTCTCCCTGGTTTTCAATTTTGTAGTGTCCGGCTTTGTTGATCAAATTGTAATAGCCATTTTTACCGTGGATGGAATAAATTTGACCAACAACATAGTTGTTCTTTGTAATCACGTGCATTTGCACATTATCGTAAGAAACAGTACTTCCCCAGAAGTGTTTTCTCACAACCTTCCAACCCTGCAAATCACTCCAATGGCGACCGTCCTCCAAATCGCCCTCAAAGGTGAAGTAATAGATCCTATAATCACCGGTGTCAAAGTATTCCCGGTCGGCATAAGCGCCGGCGACTATGTCGGGGGTGAATCCGTAGCGGCCGTTGTGGATCGCAAAGGGGAGAATAATCAAAACAATGAGCAGCCCAAGCATTGCTACCCAACCGATGATCTGGCCTACCAGCCGCAGTTTTCGGTTCTTCTCTACAATCACGGTTTCCGGTTCTTTGGTGGCAATTTCATGAGCAGTAATGCCGAAAACCTTCTCCAATGCATCCATGGATTCTGGGTTGGGTAAACCCAAACCGTTTTCCCATTTTGCGACGGTACTGCGGCTGACAAACAGCCTTTCCGCAAACTGCGCCTGGGTCAGCCTATTTTGCGTTCGTAGTTGTTTTAGGTTGTCCTTAAATTCCGTATTGTGCCACCTCCCGATGCCTTCATTATAGCAGGTGTTTTTGAAATGTGGTGTTACTTTTGCGTTACTTTCTGTCTTTGACTCATTTGAAAGCGTTTTTACGATCAACAGACAGGCTTTTATCACCGATTCTATGATTCATAGGGTGCAATTTTAGGATTCTTTTGCTATAATTCTAGACGAAAGGAGTTGACTCATATGGATGCAAGTAAAGCCGGTGTCTTTATTGCACAGCTTCGCAGAGAAAAAGGATATACCCAAAAAGATTTGGCAGCAAGGCTCAATGTTTCGGATAATGGGATACGAAAGAGCAATGCGATGTGAATTGCAAGCATTGTGCTGAAGCACATTCTTTTTGATAATACTCTTGTGTTATTTTACGTTCTATGCAATAATGTTGATAATAAGAAGGGGGCTGGATTTGTAGGGTTTAAAAAAACGACTGCTACAGGTTTGTAATTACATTTATATTTATAGGAAAAGAAGAGAATGACGTTATTCAGTAAATAAAGCAAGGCGGTGGAGAATGTGAATAAACCCAAAATTCTTTTGTCCGGCAATAAGAAACTGCAGTATTATGTTGATGCTGTGGAGGGTGTAGACGGAATTGCTGTGGCAAAGTACTTGCCGGAAATTGATACCAACTTTGATGGCTTGATCCTCTGTGGAGGCAATGACATTAACCCGGTTTATTACGGAGAAGAGATCAATGGTTCTGTTGATATTGACAGCGAAAGGGACGCAGTGGAGTTTGATCTGCTGAAGGCTTTTGTAGATGCAGACAAACCGGTTATGGGGGTTTGTCGAGGATTTCAGCTTATAAATGTGTATTTTGGCGGATCACTATATCAGCATATACGAAATGCCAATGAACATTCGTCTTATTCTGACTTTGACCTCATACACCCTGTGTGTGCTTCAAAAAACAGCATTGCAGGCAATTTATATGGACTTGATTTTAAAGTTAACAGTTTTCATCATCAAGCTGTAAATAGATTAGGCAGGGGACTTAAAGCAACTATGTGGTCTGCCGATGCTACAGTAATTGAAGGATTTGAACATGAGTCACTGCCTGTTTTCGGAGTCCAGTGGCATCCTGAAAGGATGTGCTTTTCAAAACACAGGGACGACACAGTGGATGGAACTGCGATATTTGCGCATTTTATGCAAATGTGTAAGGGTCAATAAATGCATGGAAAATGCTTGGCTTTTCATTACGGTTCGAACCGTATGAGTAGAATAAACAGAGCACGCCAACCGGTGGTTGTCATTTTACGGGCATAGCCCTCTGATCCTCGCTGACGTGTCTAACGCGTGGTTTTCTTTATACAAACAGGACCGCCGGCTTAGCCGACGGTCCTGATGCTATATTTGTAAAACATAATGGGTAATTCTTTATAATGAATCCCGTTCGCTTGGAACGTATTTTGATGGCGGTATACCTTCAATTTGTTTGAAGATTCTGCTGAAATAATACACATTTTCAAAACCGAGAATCATTGCAATATCACCGATGCCGCATTCACCATCAGATAAAAGAATTTTTGCGCGCTCAATTCTTATGTTGTTTCTGTATTCAAGAGGTGTCATACCGGTCTCAGTTTTGAACAAGCGGAAAAAATGGGATTTGCTCATGAAACAACGGTTTGCAAGTGTGGCAATATCGGTGCTTTCCATATAGTGTCGTTCTATGTAATCTATGGCGGGAGATATTTTGCTGGCGTTATCACTCATGACGGATTTATTCACCGTATGGAAAAATTCGAATAGCAATGAAGTGGTTTTGTATATGCGCGAGCTCGATATGCTGCTTTTACACATTTGAGCACAAAGATCCAACAGAATCTGAGGAGATTCATTGTTCACAACCCAAGGATCTTCATCGAATATTACCTGTTGACCATCTGAGATATCAAATATTTTAAAACAGATACGGTAAAAAGAAAAAGGTCGTTGGGTTACGGAAACAATTCTTGTTGAGCCTGTTGCCAGATATATGAGCCCACCATGGGACAGATCAGCACTGCCGTCTTTCCATTCATAACGGCATGAGCCTTTGTCTACAAGGATAAATCCGTTTAGTACCCTTTTTGAACCGTTTGCGTCGCCAAGAAAATTCCAGGATGGATTTTGATAAATTACGGA
>JAZNGJ010000012.1:0-3399 GCA_045576415.1 Faecousia sp.
TGATGAATCTGGTGATCGGAGCTTTTCTTTTGCCCGTAAACCCGGTGCCGATACCTGTCTGAACTGGGAAGAGGTGGATAAGTCTCTGATTGATGAAGCCAAGGTCTTCCATTTTGGTACCCTGAGCCTGACCGATGAGCCTGTCCGCACTGCCACACAGAAGTGTGTAGCTTATGCCAAGGAAAACGGTAAGCTGATCACCTGCGACCCCAACCTGCGCAAACCCCTGTGGCCCAGCGAAGAAGAAGCAAAGGAGCAGATTCTCTGGAGCCTCCATCAGGCGGACGTGGTCAAAATCAGCGACGACGAGGTAGAATTCCTGTGGAACTGCACTCCGGAAGACGGCGCAGATAAGCTGCTGAAGGAGTTTGGTGTGTCTCTGGCCATGGTTACCTTGGGACCCAAGGGTTGCCTGCTGAAGACGGAGAATGCGGCATGCAAGGTGAATAGTCCCAAGGTCAGTCCTGTGGATACCACCGGTGCCGGTGACATCTTCGGCGGCAGCGCCATTTACCGGCTGCTGGAGCTGAACAAACCCATTGAGAAACTTACAGCAGATGATCTGTGCTATATCGGCGCCTTTGCGTCCACCGCAGCCAGCCTGTCCACGGAAACAGCCGGCGGTATTCCAAGCATTCCGGAGAAGAGTGCGGTACTCGCAGCTATGTAAGGAAGATGCCCGGAGATCCCAAAGGATTTCCGGGTTGCTTCATTCTTTGCAGTACTGGCATAAGGGGTGCAGGCAGATTGACAAGAGAATTTGCAATTCGTATAATAATAAAAAGGCAAGATTTTACTTCGGGAGATGAGACGTACCATGAAGGACCTTCGCAGAAAAATCGCCTCCTTCGGAGCCATTATTTTGGTTATTGTACCTCTGATAATCACGGTTTATTTGCTCTACTGGAGCCCTCATGACTCCTCGGCAAGACAAACCGGGAAACAGCGGGTTTTCGGCGCAACCTATATGACGATGAACAATCCATACTTCCAGATGCTGGATGCCCAGATTCAGGATCTTCTGGAGCTGAATGGAGATGTGCTGCTCACCCGGGATGCTGCCATGGACCAGAATCGGCAAAATCAGGAAATTCAGGAATTGGTAGACGCAGGGGTCTGTGCTATTTTCATGACGCCGGTAGAGTGGGATACTTCCAAAGAAGGGCTTCAGATCGCCGCTGCCGCAGGGGTGCCGGTCATTGTGGTAGATGCACCGGTACAGGATACCGATTTTCCGGCCTGTTCGGTTCTGTTCGACAACTATCAGGCGGGTGTCCTGTGCGCCCAGCACCTGTTGTCTGTCCGGGACAGCGCCAAGATTCTTTTGCTGGAACATATCACTGCTCGCTCCGGCGCAGACCGCATCCAAGGATTTAAGGACACCATTGCAGGCCATGAAGGTTTTGTCATTCTGGGTTCCGGTGAATCTGACGGGCAGATCGAAAATGCCATGCCGGTGATGGAGCAGCTACTGGAGCAATATCCCGAGGCCGATGTGCTGATGGCACTGAATGATCCCAGTGCCTTCGGCGGTCTTGCGGCGATTCAGGGCGCGGATCTGTCAGAACGGTTTCTGGTGTACAGTGTCGACGGTTCTCCTGAGGGTAAAGCTATGGTCAGCAGTGGCTTCCTCACGGCCACCTGCGCCCAATTTCCTTCCAAAGTTGCCGAAGAAGCAGTAAAGCAGGCTTATGCAGCCATAAACGGCGGCTGTGAGCAGGATGAGGTCATTGTTGAAGTTGAATTGCTGACAAAAGAAAATGTGGATCAATATGGAATAGATGGGTGGCAGTAATGAAAACAGAACGAAATCTGATAACGATTAGTTCAGTGATGTTTACGCTGAATTTTTCAATCCTTGCATTCTATTCACTGATCTGCCTGACCACCACCTTTCGGATCTGTGATACCCTGGTTGCCCATGATTTTCTGAACACCGTACGGCAGATCCCCCGGTATCCCTGGCAGATGCCGGTCCAGTCCCTGAGTCTCTATGCTTTACTGTGTGGGGTAAGCTTTTTTAAGCGTTTTCGCCCCATTGAGCGTTTTCCCTTTCGGGTCACGATTTTTGCCGTGGAGGTCGTGCTGTGTGCAGGAATCATCGCCTCTGTGAATTTTTATTATAACGGTGTGGCCCTGCTGGTACTTGCGGATCTGGTTCATTACATACGCAGCAAGAAAATGCGGTTGGCGATCATTGTGATCCTCAGCCTGATGTTTGCCTTTGGCCGGTATGATATTGTACAGCAATTTACAAACGGTATCCCCTTCGGTGCCTACCTCGATTTCTACAACCCTATGACCCAGAGCTGGTTTACCGGTCTGGAAAGCCTGATGGTCTGCATGAACATTTTGCTGTTTGTTCTGTACATGATCCTGCTGTTTACCAGCCAGAAAGATGAAAACGAGCGCATTCGTAAGTTGAATGAACAGCTGAATCAGGCAAACGATCAGCTGCGGGACTATGCGGAAAACATGGAACGCATGGCCGAGATGCGGGAACGGAACCGATTGGCCCGGGAAATTCACGATACGTTGGGACATACCCTAACCGGCATCATTATGGGTACCGATGCAGGACTGGCGCTGTTTGATGTGGCGCCGGAAGAGGCCAAAAAACGGATGGAAGTGGTTGCCCAATCCGCACGGGACGGATTGACGGACGTGCGTCGGTCCATTAAGGCGCTGCGTCCTGACGCATTGGAACGTTCCTCTCTGCCGCAGGCCCTGGAGGAACTGGTAGAGAATTTCCGTCTGACCACATCTGCTCAGATTGCCTATTTTCAGGAAGCGGAGCAGTTGCAGCTGGACCAGGATGAAGAGGATACACTGTACCGTGTTGTGCAGGAAGGACTGACCAATGCCATCCGTCACGGCAAATCTGACCGCATTGAAATCCGTATCACCCGGAACGAGGATGTGGTTGCTGTCTTCATGCGGGATAACGGTACAGGCTGTGGAGAACTGGAGGAAGGCTTCGGATTGCGCCACATGAGAGAACGCCTGGAAATGCTGGGTGGCACGCTTAGCTACGGAAATCTGAGCCGGGATGCAGAAGATGGTTATACAGGCTTCTTTATTGTTGTACGCTTGCCTGTCAGAAACAGAAAGGGGGGGTGAGTAAATGATCAAGGTTTTGATTGTAGATGACCAGGAGTTGTTCCGCGAAAGTCTGAAAGTGGTGCTGGGTGTCAGTGAGAATATTCAGGTGACCGATGCAGTGTCCGGCGTGTCTCTGGCATTGAGCAGCGCCCAGCGGGAGCGGCCGGATGTTGTTCTGATGGATATCCGCATGCCCGGTATGGATGGTGTCGAGGGTACCCGGCTGTTCAAGAAGCAGTGGCCCGATGTAAAGGTCATCGTCCTTACTACCTTTGATGATGACGAGTACGTATTTGG
>JAZNGJ010000013.1:0-14407 GCA_045576415.1 Faecousia sp.
CGGCAGCCGGCACGGATGGCGGCTTCGGCAATGGCTTCGTTGCCCTTCATAAGTACTTTTTCTGCCATTTCGATCCTCCTTACTTTTCCACGGTGATGATGCAGTCAGGGCACATGGTGGCGCAGAACGCGCAGGCGATGCACTTATCCTGATCCTTCATCACTGCGGGGGAATAGCCTTTCTTGTTGATCTGCTCGGTGTCAATGGCCAGACACCCCTTGGGGCAGGCATTGACGCACAGGCCGCAGCCCTTACACAGATCCGTCAGGAACGTTACTTTTGCCATAGAGAGTTCCTCCTTAATGAGTTGTCTATTATCCGAACAAAGGGCGGGCCCGTTGTTCCGGTAAATCAAAATATTTTTCCTGCAGGCGCATGGGAAGTACATTCTCCACTCTGCCGGTCAGCTGCGCCGCCACTTTTTCTTCCGCCGTTGTCAACCACAGAGGCAGGCCGGAAAGTTCGCACAGCTTTTCCATGTAGTCCTTTGATTCCAGCACCGCGCCGGCGGTGGTTTCTGTGCCGAGGTTGGCATTGTTGACGATGCAGGTAAAATTCAGCGAGCAGGCATTTTCGATCTCCCGCATCACTTCCAGCGCATCCTCCGGAGTACGGGTCAAGGGGCGGTAGGGATTGGCAACAAATGCCATGCGGTAGTTATTCTCTTCCTTGATAAAGGGGGTGTAGCGGCCGAGGGCGTACGCGCCCCGGTCCTCCCCGCCGATATCCATGATGCCGTAGACACTTTTATCCTGCACCAGCCGGTAGGCTTCCGCCGGCAGCGCCGGCAGATCCACATTGGCATTGGCAAACCGGGGAGAGATCAGCGTCACACCGGCTTCTTCCAGCACCTTGGCACTGTCCTTGGTGCGAAAATAGGGATTGACGATGTCAAGATCCGCGATGCAGACCTGCTTTCCCTCCGCCGCCAAGTGCAGGGCATAATTGACGGCGATATTGGTTTTTCCGCTGCCGTAATGCCCGGCAAAGAGTGTGAGTCTTTTGTGTTCCATAATTACAGTTTCTTTCGAATGATCTTGCCGCTGGTGGTCTTGGGCAAGCTTTCCTTAAATTCCACGATTCTGGGGTACTTATAAGGCGCGGTGCGGGACTTGACGTAGTTCTGGATCTCCTTTTTCAGCTCCTCCGTACCCTTGAAGTCCTTAACAAGCACGATGGATGCCTTGACCACCTGTCCGCGGACGGGATCGGGAGCAGCGGAGACGCCGCACTCCAGAATGTAAGGCAGCTCCATAATGACATTTTCGATCTCGAAAGGTCCGATGCGGTAGCCGGAGGACTTGATCACATCGTCGGCCCGGCCCACATACCAGTAGAAGCCGTCCTCGTCCATCCACGCCAGATCGCCGGTATGGTAGAAGCCATCCCGCCATGTCTCAGCAGTAACTTCCTCATTGCCTTCGTAGGCATAGGCAAGGCCGCAGGGCAGGCCATTTGCGATGTTGATACAGATCTCACCGGTCTCGCCGGGTTCTGCTTCCTCGCCGTCGGCGGTAAGCAGATGGACATCGTACAGCGGCACGGGCTTGCCCATAGAACCAAGCTTATGATGGCTGCCGTTGAGGTTGCCAATGATCAAGGTCGATTCGGACTGGCCGAAGCCTTCCATAATGGGAAGTCCCGTTGCCTTCTGGAACTGGCGGTAGACCTCGGGATTCAGGGCTTCGCCGGCGGTGGAGGGATGCTCGATGCTGCTCAGATCAAATCTCGAAAGATCCTGCTTGGCAAGCATCCGGTACATGGTAGGCGGCGCGCAGAAAGTGGTGATCTGATACTTGGCAAACAGCGGCAGTATCTTCTCTGCGTCGAAGCGGTCAAAGTCGTAGACGAAAATGGGTGCTTCGCAGAGCCACTGGCCGTAGATCTTGCCCCAGGAGGACTTTGCCCAGCCGGTATCGGAAATGGTCAGGTGCAGGCCGTCGGGATTGACCCGGTGCCAATACTTGGCGGTGATGAAATGGCCCAGAGGATACTTATAATTGTGTGCCGCCAGCTTGGGATAGCCGGAGGTGCCGGAGGTAAAGAACATCAGCATGGGATCAGAGCCGCAGGGGGCATCTTCCGTCCGGGCATAATGGCTGGAGTACATGGAATACTCCCCGTTAAAGTCATGCCAGCCGTCCTTCTTGCCGCCGACAAGGATCTTATACTGCAGCCCGGGGCAGGTGACAGCCGCTGCGTCCACGGCGTCACTCACATCGCCGTCGGCGGTGCAAACGATCGCCTTGACCTTGCCCGCCTGGAAGCGGTAAGTAAAATCTTTCTCCAGCAGCTGATTGGTGGCGGGGATGGCCACAGCGCCCAGCTTATGCAGCGCCAGAACGCTGAACCAGTACTGATAATGGCGCTTTAAGACCAGCATCACCCGGTCGCCCCGCTGGATACCCATGGCCTTAAAGTAGTTGGCGGTACGGGCAGATTCCTTCTTCATATCCTGGAAGGTAAACCGCCGCTCGGTGCCGTCCTCGGAAAGGTGGAGCATGGCAAGCTTCTCCGGCTGGGCTCTTCCCAGCTCGTCCACAATATCAAAAGCGAAGTTGAACTGCTCCTCGCCCTTAAAGGAAATTTCCGTAAGCAGGCCGTCCTCGACCTTGCGGTCGATGAATTTGCGATAAATGCGGTGCTTCTTATCCGGCTCCCGGCGCTTGATGTCGGGGGTTGCCACGGCGGCGGCCTGCTCACCCTCACGGGCGGCGGAATTGCTCAAAACGATTGCATAGAAGGCACAGTCCTCGCCGCTGACTGCGATCATGCCATGGGGGATGGAGGAATCGTAGTAAATGCAGTCGCCTGCGTTGAGGATCTCGGTCTTGCCGCCGATCTGGATCTTCATGTGACCGCGGATGACGATATCACACTCCTGGCCTTCATGGCTGGTCAGTTCGATATCCTCGTTCTCAGCACCTTCCCGGTAGGCAAGCTCCATGTAAAGGGGCAGGGCGATGCGGTTGCGGAAGCCGGCGGCCAGGTTATAGCCGATCATATGGTGGGCTTCCTCGATCTTCTGTCCCTCGCCCTTACGGGTCAGGGCATAGGTGCGCAGCTTGGGGCTGTGACCTTCCAGCAGATCGGACATATCCACGCCGAACACCAGCACGCAGCGATACAAAAAGGCGATATTGAGGTCCTGCAGACCTGCCTCGCAGCGCTGATATTCCTGGAGGGTAACGCCGGTGCGAACCGCCATCTCCTCCTGAGAAATGCCGGAAATTTCCCGCAGCTCCCGGATACGCGCCGCCATCTCCTTTATTTTATATGTAATATCCTGTTCCATAGTTGCTCCTTCAGTGGCTGCCGAAAAACAAAACAGCCCGTCTCAAAGATAGATTCCTTGAGACGGGCTGGCATTTCAACCCGCGGTACCACTCAAATTGCATCTGCCTCACAGCAGATACCACTCATTGGGCTCCAACAAGCCCTAAGCACTGACGCAGCTGACGCGGGAGAGTTCTACTGACTTGCGCGTTCTTCTCTCCGGCTTGGGAGCGACTGACCATCCAGCGCCCATCATGGCTCGCACCAACCGCCATCTCTCTTCCGATGGGACTTGCAGGAGATCCTCTCCGTCAAAGCCTTTATTGTAGAATCATATCACTCAAATATGTAATTGTCAACAAATTAAAGCTTATTTCTCATGATCTTGCCGCTGATGGTCTTGGGCAGCTCATCACGGAATACCACGATTCTGGGGTACTTATAGGGCGCGGTATGGGTCATGACATAGTTCTGGATCTCTTTCTTCAGCTCATCCGTACCCTCGGTACCCGGCACCAGCACGATGGACGCCTTAACTACCTGACCTCTGACCTCATCGGGGGCAGCGGAAACGCCGCATTCCAGAACATAGGGAAGCTCCATGATGGTAGACTCGATCTCGAAGGGTCCGATGCGGTAGCCGGAGGACTTGATCACATCGTCGGCACGGCCCACATACCAGTAGTAGCCGTCCTCATCCCGCCATGCCACGTCGCCGGTATGGTACATGCCGTCATGCCACACGGAATCGGTGGCTTCCTGATTCCGGTAATAGCCCAGATACACGCCGCAGGTGGGTGCGGGATCGGTGCGGATGACGATCTCACCGTTGACACCGTCCTCTACAGGGTTACCGTCGGCATCCACGATATCAATGCCGTAGCCGGGGATGGGCTTGCCCATAGCGGCGGGCTTGATCTCGGTGCCGAAGAGGTTGGCGATGCCAAGGGTCATTTCCGTCTGGCCGAAGCCCTCGTGGATCCGCAGGCCGGTGGCCTTTTCGAACTGATAGAACACCTCGGGGTTTAGGGCTTCACCTGCGGTGGTGGCGTGATGGATGGAGGAAAGGTCGAATCTGCTAAGATCCTGCTTGATCAGCATCCGGTACATGGTAGGCGGCGCACAGAAGGTGGTGATATTGTACTTTGCGAACATGGGCAGGATCTTCTCCGCGTCGAAGCGGTCGAAATCATAGACAAACACCGTACCCTCGCAGAGCCACTGGCCGTAGAGCTTGCCCCACAGCGCCTTGCCCCAGCCGGTTTCGGAGATGGTAAAGTGCAGTCCTTCCCGCTCCACCAGATGCCAGTACTTGGCGGTAACATAGTGACCCAGCGCGTACTTATAGGAATGCATGGCCATCTTGGGATAGCCGGTGGTGCCGGAGGTGAAGAGCATCAGCATGGGATCATTGCCGCAGGGAGCATCCTCGGTGCGCAGGTAGCGGCGGCTGAACAGGCCGTATTCCTCATTGAAATCGTGCCAGCCGTCTCTCTTGCCGCCGACCATGACCTTGGTCAGCTGCAGCCCGGCAGACTTTTCTGCCAGCTCCACCTGATGGGCGGTATTGCCGTCGGCGGGGCAGAGGATGGCGGAAACGCCGCCGGCCTCAAAGCGGTAGACAAAATCGTGCTCCATCAGCTGATTGGTAGCCGGGATGGCAATGGCGCCCAGCTTATGCAGACCGAGGATGGCAAACCAGAACTGGTAATGCCGCTTCAGAACCAGCATCACCCGGTCGCCCCGCTTAATACCCAGGGACTTAAAATAGTTGGCGCACTGGGAAGAAGCGTCCTTCATATCCTTGAAGGTAAAGCGGCGCTCGGTCATATCGTCAGCGATGTGGATCATCGCCAGCTTATCGGGTTCCTTCCGGGCAACGGCATCGACGGTATCGAAGGCAAAATTATAGCGCTCGGTATTCGCAAAGTTGATACCGGTCATGATGCCGTGGTCATCCTCGCTGCCCCAGACAAATTCATTGCACAGAAGCTTTTCGTCCTTCACCCGCTTGGCCTTCTGGGAAGGATGACGCAGTGCCGTATCTGTCTTGTCGCCGGCCATGATCATGGAAAGGAACACGCAGTCCTCGCCGTCTATGGCGATCATGCCGTGGGGGGTAGAGGATTTGTAGAAAATGCTGTCACCTTCCCGCAGGACTTCCTCATGCTCGCCTACCCGGATGCGCATGGCACCCCGGATCACAAGATCAAATTCCTGACCGTCGTGGGTGGAGGTGTGGATGGGCTTATCCTGCAGCTCCTTAGAATACTCGTAGGTGACCCAGTAGGGGGTTGCCAGCTTCTGGCGGAACATGGATGCCATATCCTGAATGGTGATGCCATCCTCGCTGGCGGTGACCATGCCTTTTCCCTTACGGGTAACGGTGTAGCCGGTGAGCTTTGCGCTGTGGCCTTCCAGCAGCTCCGTCAGCTCCAGACCGAAGACCTTGGCGCACTTGTGCATAAACGAAAAGGGCAGGTCTGCCGTTCCCGCTTCGTACTCTATATAAAGCTCCTGAGAAATCTCTGTCTTTTCAGCCATTTCCGGTATGCTGTAGCCCACGATTTCCCGCATTTCGCGAATTCGCGCCGCCACATCCATTAACTGATTGCTGACTGTGTTCTGATGACTCATAGCTTATCCTTCCTTTCTAAAAACAAAAAATCGCCTCAAGCCAATGCTTGAGACGAGTAATTTTTACCCGCGGTACCACTCAAATTGCAGCCAAAGCCGCCCCTTCAGACTCTAACAAGTCCTATCCCTTAACGCGGGCTGACGGGAGAAGCCTACTCACATTTTTTCGGTCCTCCGGCTCGGAAGGGATGGGTCCTTAGACTTGAAACCGCCGGTTCGCACCAACCACCGGCTCTCTGTGCGTTTTTCTGTCTGACCGTCTTCGTCAAAGCCTTTTTTCGATGTTGAGGACACTATATCATGTCCGCCCGCAAAAGTCAAATGTTTTTGTCTCCAAAACATTTCGCTGTTTTTATTTGAAAATTGTTCAATCTTACAGTTGACAACCGGGAATTCTTCCGATTATAATGTCACATATACTTTTTGAATGACTTTGAAGGAAATCTCGTCCTTTCCGGGACGCTCCAGAGAGCCGGCGGTTGGTGTGAGCCGGTGCGGAAGGGTTGGGCGATCTGGTTCCTGAGTCGGTCCTGTGAACGCAATGCGCCAGTAATGGGATCCGGGGGCTCCCGTTACAGAGCAGGACTTTGCTGGAAGTCTGTGAGTGATTTCCCTTTGGGGAAATAATCAGGGTGGTACCGCGAATGAGAATTCGTCCCTGGGGTCAGATTCTGACCTCAGGGTTTTTTGCTATATCGATAAGGAGTGGATATTTATGAACCAGATCAGAATCAGCGACATTACCATGAAGCAGGCAGCCGAGGGCTTCAGCCTATCCTTTAAGGAAAAGATCGAGCTGGGTAAGCTTTTGGATAAGCTGGGCGTGTCCGTGATCGAGCTGGAACCCATACAGCAGTTAAAGATTGACAGCCTGCGGATCAAGTCCATTGCCATGGCAGTCAAAAACAGCATCATTGCCGTTCCTGTTGCATTGAATCCGGAAAGTGTGCAGACCACCTGGAACGCGCTGAAGGAAGCAAAAAATGCCAGACTGCAGGTTTGCGCACCGGTCAGTTCTGTGCAGATGGAGTACCTGTTCCACAAAAAGCCTGAGGCCATGCTCGCTTCCATCCGGGAAACCATCGAAAGCTGCTGCGCGGTCTGCGCCGATGTGGAATTCGTTGCCGATGACGCTACCCGCAGCGACCCTGCGTTCCTTTATGAAGCAGTAAAAGTCGCCATTGAAGCCGGCGCCAAAACCGTCACCGTCTGCGACACCGCCGGTGAGATGCTGCCCAACGAGTTTACCGCCTTTATTCGGGAGCTTTACGAGGGTGTTCCCTCTTTAAAGGATGTCACGCTGGGCGTTTCCTGTTCCGATAACCTTTCCATGGCCGATTCCTGTGCCATTGCCGCCGTCCGCTACGGTGCCGGCGAGATCAAGGCTGCCGCCTACCGGCTGAATACTGTTTCTGTTCCCAATGTTGCCAAGGTGCTTAGCGCCAAGGGCGAATTCTACAACGCCGCCTGCTCTGTCCGCACCACGGAGATGAAGCGCATCGTCAGCCAGATCGCGTGGCTGTGCCAGCCCGGCCGGGGCAAATCCGCTCCCATGGGCGGCGTGCAGGACGAAAACGACGGCATCTTCCTCACTTCGCACGACGATGTGAGCGCCGTCATGAAGGTCGCCGCCCGGTTGGGCTATGACCTTTCCGAGGAAGACGGCGGCAAGGTTTATGACGCATTCTGCGTCATCGCCGCAAAGAAAGAAACGGTCAGTGCCAAGGAGCTGGATGCCATCATTGCCTCCGCCGCCATGCAGGTGCCCCCCACCTACAAACTAGAAAGCTATGTGATCACCTCCGGCAACACCATCTCCGCCACCGCCCATCTGAAGCTGATGAAGGCCGATAAGCCGCTGGAAGGCGTATCCATCGGTGACGGCCCCATCGACGCCGCATTTGTTGCCATCGAGCAGATCACCGGGCTGCACTACGAGCTGGACGATTTCCAGATCCAGTCCGTCACCGAGGGCCGGGAGGCCATGGGTCAGACCGTGGTAAAGCTCCGCTCCTCCGGCAAGGTCTACTCCGGCCGGGGCATTTCCACCGACATCGTGGGCGCCAGCATCCGGGCCTATATCAACGCGCTGAACAAAATCGTATATGAGGAGGAAGCTGTATGAATCTCTCCTTTTCTACTCGCGGCTGGGGCGATCTAAGCTGGGAAGAAATGATCGACGCCGCGCTGGATATGAAATTTACCGGCATTGAAGTCTACAATCTCTTCAAATTCCCTGCCCTTACCGACCGGGGCGGCGCTTTCCACGCCCATAACATTGCCGCCACTGTCCGGGGGCTGCGGGATCTGAAGCTGAGCATTCCCTGCTTTGACACATCCTTGGATCTTTCCGACGGCACCGGCTGCGTCGAAGCACTGGTAAATGTAATGAAGACCGCACAGGATGCCAGAGTGCCTTATGTTGCCGCCTGCGCCCTGCAGGATAACGAAGCGCAGGTACAAAAGAATCTGGCAGCGCTGCTGGAAGCGGCAGAGCAGACCGGTGTCACCGTACTGATCAAGACCAGCGGCATCTATGCCGACACCGCCCGCCTGCGCTCCATGCTGGAGGGCTTCGCCAGCGACTTTACCGGCGCGCTGTGGGATATGCACCACCCCTACCGGGATTTTGACGAAAGCGCCGATGCCACCATCAAAAACCTGGGCACCTATGTCAAGCATGTCCACCTGCGGGACTCCGACAACAAGGATACCTATAATCTCATCGGCGAGGGCAACCTGCCGGTAGCCGATATGATCCGGGCACTGTCTTCCATCAATTACGACGGCTTTGTTTCTCTGGAGTGGAAGCCCGAGTGGATGGAGGAGCTGCAGGACCGGGAGATCATCTTCCCCCATTTCGTAAACTACATGAGCCGCTTCGGCAGCACCCGCACCCGGAAAAAGTCCCTGTACTACAACCACGACGGCTCCGGCCAGTATGTGTGGAAAAAGGACGATCTCATCGACCTGACCTTCCCCCAGGTTCTCGACCGCATGGTGGAGGAATTCCCCGACCAGTATTGCTTTAAGTACACCACGCTGGACTATACCCGCACCTACGAAGAATTCCGCAATGATGTGGATAATTTCGCCCGGGCGCTGGTTTCCATGGGTGTCCGGCCCGGTATGAAGGTAGCCATCTGGGCAACCAACGTGCCCGCATGGTACATCACCTTCTGGGCAACCACCAAGATCGGCGCTGTTCTCGTCACCGTCAACACCGCCTATAAGATCCACGAAGCGGAGTACCTGCTGCGCCAGTCCGATACCCACACGCTGGTAATGATCGAGTCCGCGCTGGACTCCAATTACAAAAACATCATCAACGAGATCTGTCCCGAGATCGCGCTTTCCAAGGCAGGCGCGCCTCTGCACTGCAAGAAGCTGCCCTTCCTGCGCAATGTGATCACTGTGGACTTCAAGCAGCCCGGCTGCCTGACCTTCGACGAGGCCATGGCAAGAAGCGAGCTGGTTCCCGTAGAAGAAGTGCACCGTCTTGCCTCCCAGGTCCATCCCGACGATGTGTGCAACATGCAGTACACCTCCGGCACCACCGGCTTCCCCAAGGGCGTTATGCTGACCCACTACAATGTGGTCAACAACGGCAAGTGTATCGGCGACCGGATGGGACTGAGTACCGCCGACCGGATGATGATCCAGGTGCCCATGTTCCACTGCTTCGGCATGACCCTTTCCATGACTGCCTCCATGACCCACGGCGCCACCATGTGCCCCATGCCCTACTTCTCAGCAAAGTCCTCCCTTGCCTGCATCAATCAGGAGCGAATCACCTGCTTCAACGGCGTTCCCACCATGTTCATCGCCATGTTCAACCATCCGGATTACCGCAAAACGGATTTCTCCCACATGCGTACCGGCATCATGGCAGGCGCAGGCTGTCCCCCCGAGCTGATGCGCCGTGCCGCTCAGCCGGACGAGATGAATATGTACGGCATCGTATCCGTCTACGGCCAGACCGAATGCGCCCCCGGAAACACCATGTCCGCATGGACCGATTCTCTGGAGGTCCGAACGGAGACCGTGGGCTATGCCTTCCCCCATGTGCAGTGCAAGATCATCGACCCGGAAACCGGCGAGGAAGTGGGCCCCGGTGTCAACGGCGAATTCTGCGCCCGGGGCTACAACACCATGAAGGGCTACTACAAAATGCCCGAAGCCACCCGGGGCACCATCGTCGCTGAGGGCTGGCTCCACTCCGGCGACCTTGCCTGCCGGGATGAAAGCGGCAACTACCGCATCACCGGCCGTCTGAAGGACATGATCATCCGCGGCGGCGAGAATATCTACCCCAAGGAGATCGAGGAATTTATCTACACCCATCCCGCGGTCCGGGATGTGCAGGTCATCGGCGTGCCGGATAAGAAGTACGGCGAGGAGATCATGGCCTGCATCATTCTGAAAGAAGCCGGCACCGTCACCGCCGAGGAAATGACGAATTTCATTAAAGCAAGCATGGCCCGCCACAAGGTGCCTCGCTACATCGAATTCGTTGACAGCTTCCCCATGAACGCCGCCGGCAAGATCCTCAAGTACAAAATGCGCGAGGATGCCGCCAAGCGTTTGGGCCTTGTAGGCGACGGCTCCGATACCGCCGGAAACCCCGGTAAATAACACGGAACCGCCCCTTCTGAATTCGGAAGGGGCGGCTGCTTATTTGCGGACGACACGCTGATACCGGCACGGCAGAAACCTCTTTGCAAAGGTTAATTTGCATTCTGAAAAAGCAGTCATAAAAATTTAGATCCCACTTGATTATCCATGTTTTTAGGAGTATGATAATCCGGCAAGCGGATGATGAAAAAGCCTTGCCTGCCGCCAGGAGGGAAGCCGTATGGAAACACTGAAAACAAAAAAAGAGGTATCGGCACTGGGTCTGCTGTTTGCCTTTACTTATATGGTCAGCTATATGACCCGAACGAATTTCGGCGCCATCATCGCGGAAATGGAGCAAGCCACCCGGTATCCCCGGGAGATCCTGTCCGTAGCGCTGACGGGAAGCTTCATCACCTACGGCGCGGGTCAGGTCATCAGCGGCGTCATCGGTGACCGGGTCTCCCCCAAGAAGCTTGTGACCATCGGTCTTGTGATGACCACGGTCATGAACCTGCTGATCCCTGTCTGCCCAAATCCCTATCTGATGATCGCATGCTGGTGCATCAACGGCTTTGCCCAGTCCTTTATGTGGCCGCCTATCGTAAAGCTGATGTCGGCCCTGCTGACATCAGAGGATTACCAAAAAACCACAGTGAAGGTCAACTGGGGCGGTCAGGCAGGCACCATCGCGGTGTACTTATTTGGCTCCCTGACCATTTCCCTGCTGAGCTGGCAGTGGGTATTTGTGGGCTGCGCTTTGGTGGGCGGCATCACGATTTTCCTGTGGAACCGGTACGCGCTTGATATCCCAATGCAGAAAAGCGCCAAAGCTGCCGGCGAAACGGTCTCGGCAAAGTCCCTTTTCTCCCCTGTGATGCTCTTTGTCATGGCAGCCATCGTCTTAATGGGTATGCTGAAAGACGGCGTGACCACATGGATGCCCTCTTACATATCCGAAACCTACGATCTGGGCAGTGCCATATCCATCCTTACGGGGGTAGTCATTCCCGTGTTTGGCATTCTTTCCTATCAGGTCACTTCTGCGGTATACCGCAAAAAACTGACCAATCTGCTGGTATGCGCCGGTGTGTTTTTTGGTCTGGGTGCCATTGCCGCCGGTCTGCTGTTTGCCTTTTCCGGTCAAAGCGCCATTGCGTCGGTTTTGCTTTCTTCGCTGCTCACCGGCTGTATGCATGGCGTAAATTTGCTTTTGGTATGCACCTTGCCCGCATTTTTCAAAAAATACGGCATCGTTTCCACAGCATCCGGTGTGCTGAACGCCTGCGTCTATATCGGAAGCGCCATTTCCACCTATGGCATCGCGGTGCTGTCCAATGTTATCGGTTGGGGCTATACGGTGCTGCTGTGGGCGGGAATCGCACTGGCTGGCGGGGCGATCTGCCTTGTATGCGCCAAGCCATGGCACAAAACCTTTGCTGACTGAGAGGGATTTTATGAAGATCACCGTAGTACAACCGCCCTATTTTGCCGGTGAAAAGCCGGACGAAACCATCTCACAGTTTCTGCTGGAGCAGCTGCGGCAGGCGGATGCCGATTTGATCGTCCTGCCGGAGTATTCCAACGCCGGTGGCCTTTCCAATCCGGAAGCCATCCTCGCTGCCGTGCCCCGGGCGGAAGCCATGCTTTCCACCGCCGCAAAAACGGCAAAGGAAAAGAGCGCCTATGTTGCCATCAATGTGCTGGAGCGCCGCTGTGGCAAGCTGAAAAACAGCACCTACCTCTTCGACCGCAAGGGAGAAGTGGCTTTCGTCTACGACAAGCAGCACCTGCCTCCGGCAGAAGTGCGCTTGGGGATCGATGCCGGAAACGAAAGCGGAAAATGCCGCTGCGTCGCAGACCGTGACGGTATCCGTTTTGCCTTCATGACCTGCTACGATGTATATTATAATGAACAGATCGAGTTCATCGCCCGGCACAAGCCGGATATCATCCTCATCCCCGGCTATCAGCGGGGAGAGCGGACGGACATCATCCGCGCCCAGAACAAGCTCACTGCCTTCCGGTGCAATGCCTTCATCGCCCGCTCCTCCGTTTCCATGGACAGCGACGAAAAGGGCGGCTGCTCCATGATCGTCGCTCCTGACGGACAGATCCTTGCAGATATCGGCAAGGGCATCGGCAGCATCAGCGCCGATATCGACCCCAAGCACAAATACATGCGCTCTGCCGGCTTTGGCGGCGGCATGGTGCGAAATGACGAATTTATTGAAATGGGCCTTTGCCCCGATGCCTTTGCTGAGTAAAATGGATATTTTTTCCCGCTAGGCAAAGCGGTTTTCCCATGCTATAATCTTACTGTTACCGAAATTTGCGGAGGTTTCCCATGATCATTTCCGGACTGCAAAAAATGACATTGCTGGACTATCCCGGCAAGGTGGCCTGCACTGTTTTTCTGCAGGGCTGCAATTTCCGCTGCCCCTTCTGCCACAACAGCGACCTTTTGGGCGGCAGCGCCGAGCCTTTTATGACCATGGAAGAATTTCTGGATTTTCTGAAAAAACGCAAGGGCCTGCTGGACGCGGTCTGCGTCAGCGGCGGTGAGCCTACCCTGCAAAAAGATCTGCCCCAGCTTCTGAAGGGCATCAAGGCACTGGGCTTCCGCGTGAAGCTGGACACCAACGGCAGCCGGCCGGAGGTGCTGAAGGCACTGGTAAGCGACGGCCTTGTGGACTATGTTGCCATGGATGTGAAGAACAGCCCCGCCCGCTACGGCGAGACCGTGGGTATTTCCCGGCCGGATCTGGCATCTATCGAGGAAAGCCTGCGCTTTCTGATCGAAGGAAATGTGGCCTGTGAGCTGCGCACCACGGTGGTTGCCGAGCTGCACAGTGAGGCGTCCATCACCGAAATGGGACAGTGGCTTTCCTCCCTCGTTCCCGGCAAAAAGCCGGAAAAGCTTTACTTACAGTGCTTCGTGGCCCGGGACAGCGTGCTGCAAAGCGGCCTGACCCCGCCGGAGGAGGAACAACTGAAGCAGTATGCCGCCATTTTGGCCCCATATGTGGGGTCTGCCGCGGTTCGCGGCCTGTGATACACAATATATTGTGTTTTGATCAAAAAATAAAGCACAATATCTTGCGATAAGCTATTGACAATTGAAAACCGGTTTAGTATAATACAGGCACTTCGGTTTTTTCAGGCTGGGAAAACCATGCCTGTATTTACTATTTTATGGAGGTAGAAACATGTATCAGGTACTGAAGCGCGACGGCAGCACCATGGATTTTGACATTTCCAAGATCAGCGCTGCTATGATCAAGGCCTTTGAGGCACAGAACAAGAACTATCACCCCAGCGTTATCAATATGCTGGCTCTGCAGGTCAGCTCCGACTTCGAGCCCAAGATCAAGGACGGCTTCATCGCCGTGGAAGACATTCAGGACAGCGTGGAAAAGGTTCTGTCCGCTGCCGGCTACTCCGATATCGCCAAGGCCTACATCCTGTACCGCAAGCAGCGCGAGAAGGTGCGTAATGTCAATTCCGCTCTGCTGAACTACAAGGATCTTGTGGACAACTATCTGCAGATCAACGACTGGCGCGTAAAAGAAAACTCCACCGTTACATACTCCGTCGGCGGTCTGATCCTTTCTAACTCCGGTGCTATTACCGCCAACTACTGGCTTTCCGAGATCTACGACACAGAGATCGCCGAGGCTCACCGCTCTGCCGCGCTGCACCTGCACGATCTTTCCATGCTGACCGGCTACTGCGCAGGCTGGAGCCTGAAGCAGCTGATCCAGGAGGGTCTGGGCGGCGTTCCCGGCAAGATCACCTCCTCCCCCGCAGGCCACCTCTCCACCCTCTGCAACCAGATGGTCAACTTCCTGGGCATCATGCAGAACGAGTGGGCCGGCGC
>JAZNGJ010000014.1:0-98246 GCA_045576415.1 Faecousia sp.
GAGTATGCGGCAAAGCCTGCGTCTACGGGCAGAACCACGCCGGTGATAGCGGAAGCAGCCTTGTCATCGCACAGGAACAAGGTTGCGCCCAGCAGCTCGTCAGCGTCTACAAAACGCTCGGTGGGAGTGCCGTTCAGGATCTTGGCGGAACGAGCGGTGGGAGTGCCGTCCTCATTGAACAGCAGAGCCTTGTTCTGAGCGGAAACCAGGAAGCCGGGGGCGATGGCATTGCAGCGGATGCCGGTGCCTGCAAAGTGGGTAGCCAGCCACTGGGTGAAGTTGGAAATACCAGCCTTGGCAGCGGAGTAAGCAGGGATCTTGGTCAAGGGGGTGTAAGCATTCATGGAAGAGATGTTCAGAATGCAGCCGTGCTTCTTGGCGACCATATCCTTGGCGAAAGCCTGGGTGGGCAGCAGGGTGCCCTGGAAGTTCAGCTTGAAGACGAAGTCAACACCGCCGGCATCCAGATCGAAGAAGGACTTGCCGCCTTCCTTTGCCTCGTGCTGATACTCGTTATCGGTAGTTGCCCGGGGATTGTTGCCGCCGGCACCGTTGACCAGAATGTCACAGGGGCCCAGGTCACGAAGAACTGCCTGATGGACTTCTTCCAGAGCAGCAGGCTCCAGAACATTGGCCTTGTAACCCTCGCAGCTGAAGCCTTCAGCCTTCAGCTCATTGGCAAGAGCCTTGACAGCATCCTCGTTCAGGTCCAGAGCAGCAACCTTGGCACCGCTCTGTGCGAAAGCGCGGGCCATAGCGCCGCAGATCAGACCGCCGGCGCCGGTGACGACGACGACTTTACCGGAAAAATCGATGTTCAGGGGAAGATTGATCATGATAAATTACCTCCAGTGTAATATTTTTGACGGTTCTTATTTACCTTCCATCTTGTCCAGCAGGTCCCAGGCACCCAGCATATACATGATGCCCAGCGCACGGTCATACAAGCCATAACCGGGGCGAATATTGCCGGGGCCCTCGCCCCACAGGTGACGGCCGTGGTCGGGACGGATATAACCCTCGTAGCCACAGTCGTGGAAAGCCTTGATGATCTCCAGAATACCGGTCTCGCCGCAGCAGTCCCGGTGGGCAGCCTCAGAGAAGTCGCCATTGGGGAAATGCTTGATATTGCGCACATGGGCAAAAGCGATGCGGTCATGGTGCTTATAAATAATGGGTGCCACATGGTTATCGGCATTGGCGTTCAGAGAACCGGAGCACAGCGTCAGGCAGTTATTGGGATGATCCACCATGCTCAGCAGGCGGTCCACATTCTCGGCGCTGACCATCAGACGGGGCAGACCGAAGATATCCCATGGGGGATCGTCCATATGGATGGCCATTTTGATGCCGGTCTCTTCGCAGGTGGGCATCAATGCTTCCAGGAAGTACTTGAGGTTTGCCCACAGTTTCTCGTGGTCGACACCCTCATATGCCTTAAACAGCTCGTCCAGCTTAGCCATGCGCTCAGGCTCCCAGCCGGGGAAGGACATATTGTACTTCTCGGTGAAATCCATGATGTACTGCGCCATATCCTTGTAATCCTGATGGATCTTGGCCGCTTCATAGTAAAGAGCGGTGGAACCGTCACCAACAGGGTGGAACAGGTCTGTGCGGGTCCAGTCAAAGATCGGCATAAAGTTGTAGCAAACGACCTTAACGCCGTACTTTGCCAGATTGCGCAGGGTGGTCTTATAATTTTCGATATACTTATCGCGGGTGGGCAGACCGATCTTGATATCGTCATGGACATTGACGGATTCTACAACATCAATGTTGAAACCGTACTCATCGAACTGCTTCTTGACTTCCGCAATTTCTTCCTCTTCCCAGATCTCACCGGGCAGTTTGTGATGCAGTGCCCAGACGATGCTGGTGACACCGGGGATCTGCTTGATATCGGCCAGGCTGATGGTATCGTTGCCCTTGCCGTACCAGCGGAAGCCCATTTGCATAGGCATATGAAATTCCTCCAATTATCTCTAATTCTTATGGATACAGGCCCCAATATCCTTAGGCCCATCTTCTTCCGAATACTATTATATGACAAATCTTTGTTTTTCGCAATAGGGATTTGCAAATAAATCTGCTATTTTACGGAAAAGAGCAAACGAAAAGCAGGACCTAAGTGGCCCTGCTTTGGATCATTTTTCAATT
Organism: Faecousia sp.; assembly: GCA_045576415.1. Lineage (GTDB taxonomy): Bacteria > Bacillota > Clostridia > Oscillospirales > Oscillospiraceae > Faecousia. The sequence goes on from JAZNGJ010000014.1 coordinate 2,158, forward strand.
ACTGCCATTCTTTCGTTGACTGTGCGGATCTTTTCCATGTCCAGTTTCGGCTGGCGGGCATAGGTATAAAGGCCATTCTTCTCCTGCTCGATATCGTAAAGCTGGGTGTAGCAGAAGCCCATAATATCCGGATTGTCCAGCAGTACATTGGTATAATCCGTATACCGCTGCAGAAGCTCAGCCTTGGATTTAGGCGCGTCGAAATATCCCCAGCCGTCTTCGCCCTCCTCGATCCAAGAGAAGCCACCATATTCGCTGACATAGATCGGCTGACCCTTGTAAGGCTGAACATCCCCCTCTTTTCTGGCGATCTGATCGTTTACCTTGCCTTCAGCGATGTGGGCATAGTTATCACGGAAGGTTTCCAGACTGCCGCAGTAGTCATGCACATCATGGATTTCCATATCCGCAATATGATAGTTGCCGCTGACGGCGATGCAGGGACGGGTCGGATCCGTTTCCTTGGTATGCCGGTAAACCGCTTCCAGAAGCCGGTGCTTCGTCTTGGTTTCATAGTAGTTCCAGGTTTCATTGAAGGGGCACCAGCCGATGATGGCGGGGCTGTTAAAGTCTCTGTCCAGGATCTCCGACCACTCACAGATGAAGTTCTCCGCAGCCACCGGATCGGTGTAGTCCATGCCCCAGTTAGCGTGCTCGCCCCAGACCAAATAACCGGCCCGGTCGCAGTGGTAGAGGAACCGCTTTTCAAACACCTTCTGGTGCAGTCTGGCGCTGTTGAAGCCTGCTGCCATAGAGATCTCGATATCCCGCTTCAGATCTTCATCGGATTTTGCCGTATAGATGCCATCGGGATAGTAGCCCTGATCCAGAACAGTCCGCAAAAACAGAGCCTTTCCGTTGAGCTTGAAGGCCTTGCCCTCTAGATACGCGCTGCGCAGTCCGAAATAGCTGCGGATCCGGTCTTCGCCAAAGGAAATCTCCAGATCATAGAGCCTACCCTGCCCCGGCTCCCACAGATGCAGCTCCTCCAGCTTCAGCTGAAGCATAAACTGTCCGCCGAAGACCTGCGCCGAAGCGCTGCCCATCGGCTTTCCTTCATAGGAAGCTGCAATGCTGATCTGTCCACTGCCGCAGACCTGTCCCAGCACTGTCAAAGTGCCGTTAACGGGATCCGGATAGTATTTTGCCTTTTTTACATAGCGCTCCGGCACGAATTCCAGCCACACAGTCTGCCAAATGCCCGTTGTGCGGGTGTAGAAGCAGCCCCAGGAGTCATGGCGGTTGCTCTGCTTGCCCGCAGGCTGCTGGGCACTGCGTACATCGTCCTTGGCAATCACAAAGATCGCGTTTTCGCCCAAATGGACAAACTTTGTAATGTCCAGCGTAAAGGACGCGTAGCCGCCGATATGCTTTCCGGCAAATTCGCCGTTGATATAGATATGGCTTTCGTAATCTACAGCGCCAAAGTGCAGTAGAACACAGCCGGCAAGCTCTGCTTCGGACAGTTCAACCGTCCTTCTGTAGCAGACCGCAGGCATAAAATCCCGGTATCCGATGCCGGACAGCTCGCTTTCCGGGCAGAAGGGCACCGTGATCTTTTTGGGCAGCGATGCAGCTTTATAAAGCTCCCGCTCGATGGCGGTATTGCTGAAATCGAAATCAAATTCCCACTGGCCGTTCAGGTTTTTCCATGTACTTCTTTCCCACTGCGGATCGGGATGCTCCTGTCTGTAAATCATTGCCCAGCCTCCTGTAAATATGGTTGTAATTTATTTTATATCGTGCTATAGTGGGAATGTAAATAGAAATTATGGACAGGCAGGTATAAAATATTGATATGAGAGAAGATATTGTATTCTTTCCGGAGCAAGGAGGATCCCGTGCCTTTGATATCCAGATGTGCGGCACCTCTTACTGTGATGGCTCTTACCGGATCCACCGCCCCAATTCCGATATTTACTGCATCGAATATATCTGCAAGGGAAAAGGTTATGTTCGGCTGGACGATATCCGGTTTACCGCCGAAGGCGGAGACATTTATATCCTTCCGGCAGGTATGAATCACGATTATTACTCCGACGAAAAGAATCCATGGGAGAAAAAATGGTTCAATATCCGGGGTGATTTTGTAAGCGCCACACTGGGCGCATACGGACTGACGGATCTGTACCATGTGAAGGATCTGGATCTGAAATATCTTTTTGAAGATTTCATCCGCCACGCCGAGGAGGCCCGCAGCAGCCAAGTCCATCCGGATCTGTGCGCCATCGATTTTCTGAAGATCGTGCAGGGTATCGCATCCGCACCGGAGCTGCAGGAAAAGCATCTTCCCACAGGTAAAGTACAGCAGCTGAAATACCGGCTGGACACTATGACCGACTTTTCCGTGCCCTTCGACACAGTGATCGAAGGTTTCTTTTATACAAAATCCCATCTGATCCGTGCTTTCAAAGCGGAGTATGGCATCACGCCCTACCACTATCTTCTGGAACGGAAAGCAAGCATTGCAAAACAGCTGCTGAAGAATACTGCCATGAGCATCACGGAGATCGCCAATCAACTGGGCTTCAGCAACTGCCATTATTTCTCCGCGTTCTTCTCCAAAAAAGTAGGGATATCCCCACGGGAATATCGGCATCTTTAATGCATTGACTTTGATTGGGTCGTATGATACCATTTTTATATCTTGTTCACTGAACGGAGGCATTTCCAATGGCAAACCTATATCCGATTTTTACTTCTCACATGGTGCTGCAGGCCAACAAGCCCATCCGGGTTTTTGGCAGCGGAAGTGGTAGTATTTCCGTGGACTTTCTTGGTCAAACAAAGCATCTTTCCAGCACCGGCAGCGCCTGGCTTCTGGAGCTGGATGCCCATGATTACGGCGGTCCCTACACCATTACCGTTACACTGGACGGTGTGGATACTGTTCTCGATGATATTTATCTCGGTGATGTGTATCTGCTGGGCGGCCAGTCTAATATGCAGTTCCAGCTCTGTGAGAGCAATGAGTCTCCGGAAAACTACACAGCCGACGAAAATCTGCGTCTTTTTACCGTTGACCGTCCCGAGGAAGGCAACCGTTTTGGTGCAAAAGACGGCTGGGTCACCTGCCGGAAGGAACTTGCAGGCGATTTTCCTGCCATCGGCTACTATGTGGGAACACAGCTTTCCAACGCCACGGGTCATAAGATCGGTCTTCTGTCCTGCAATCAAGGCGCCTCTGTGATCCAGACATGGATGCCCCGGCATTTGTTTGATGACGGGCGGTTCTATGTATCCGACGCAGATAAATTCGAGGATCATTTCAATTTCCCCTGGAACGGCTATGGACAGCTGTATGACTCCATGCTCTGCGAAGTGATCGCATACAGTGTAAAAGCCGTCCTCTGGTATCAGGGCGAAGCAAACAGCGGTGTAGCAGAAGCCGCCATATACCTTGATCTACTGGATGCTTTTATCGGCAATGTCCGTGCAGAGCAGCAGGATCCTTCCCTGCCCTTCATCGTTGTCCAGCTGGCGGATTACGCCCCTTGGGAAGGCCCCGGCTGGCGGGGTATTCAGGAAGCGCAGCTGAAAGCACAGAATACGATTGCAAATGTCCGCACTGTCATCTGCCGGGATGTATGCCAGACGGATGACATTCATCCGAAAGAGAAGCGGATCCTCAGTCTGCGGATCGTAGAGGCGCTGGCAACACTGTAATACATATTTGGAGGCAGAAATATGATCCATTCTTTTCTACTGATCGGGCAGTCCAACATGGCAGGCCGCGGTGATATAGCCGAGGCTCCCGAAATGGACACTTCCCATATCAAGATCCTGCGTAACGGCTTATGGCAAAGTATGTACCGCCCCGTTAACCCGGACATGGCCGCTTCCGGCTTCTGCCTTGCAGAAAGCTTCGCCGAAGCCTACGCAGCCAAATACCAAGTGGATGTAGGCTTGATCTGCTGCGCCTACGGCGGCACCAGTCTGCATCAGTGGCAGCCCGGCAGCCTGCTGTTTGATAATGCCGTATATCAGGCACGGCTTGCCCAAAGAACATCCACCATTGCCGGTGTTTTATGGCATCAGGGCGAATCGGACTGCAGTGACGCTCTGTCTTCCACCTACGCTCAGCGCTTTTTGCCCGTCATGGAATCCTTCCGCAAGGAACTGGGACTTTACGATGTTCCGTTCCTTGTAGGCGGTCTTGGTGACTATCTGAGTAACTACAGTCCGGTCCTGGGCCGTAATTATCCCATAATCAATCAGGCTCTGGCACAATTGGCTGCCGACCATCCGATGACCGGCTTTGTCAGTGCCGAAGGTCTTGGTCCCAAGAAGGGCGACAATCTGCATTTTAACACTACCGCTCTTTATGAATTCGGTCTGCGCTACTTTGACGCATTCGAAAAGCTGAGAGATCCCAACAAAGTTTTTTGAAGAGAAACCCCATCCGGACAATGCTCTGCGAACTGAATTGGAACTGCTGTAAATAACGAGATTGGGAGCGTGAGACCATGAAACCATTTCGATCCCTGGTGATCCTCATGGGGATCCTGTGCCTTTTGCTCACCGGCTGCTCTTCCGATGACATTGAGCCCCCGGTCGGTGATGAAATCGCCCTTTCCGGAAATGTAGGCTATTACGGAACGATGGATCCGGCGGAACGAAAAGAGCTTCTTCAAAAATACATCAGCGTAACGGGAACTGTTTTCAGCAGCGGCCACACAACCTTTTATATTGGAGATACTGCCATCGACGGTATCAGCGTTTCCTGCACATTCACCCAGCACAGCAAAGAACTGGCGCAGATCCGTACCGGCGACCAGGTGACTGTGCAAGGAGTCTGTACAGCAGCCATCGGCAATTATCTGTATCTGGATCACTGCCAGCTATCCGGCATCGATATCACGGTTCCCTCTTCCACCGCTCCGAACACCGCTACACAGCCCAGCACAGCACATACCGTGACGACACCACCAACTACAGCACCCTCTACGCCGCCACCAACTACACCACCTGCTACGGCACCCACTGCCCCGGCACCGACTACACCGCCTGCTACCGCACCCACTGCTCCGGCACCGACTACACCGCCTGCTACCGCACCCACTGCCGCGCCATCCACACCTGCGGAAACCACCCCTACAACCGGCGGAATCCAATTTATTAAATGGCCGGAAGTGATTTCCCGCAACGAAATCGCAGAAGTTACCATTCAAGGAAAGCCCAATACGAAGTATTCCATTACCGTCTACTATTCGTCCGGCCCGTCCAAGGCCAAAGGTCTGGAAGACAAGACCTCTGACAGCAACGGATTGGTTACCTGGACATGGAAAGTCGGCGGAAAAACTGCTGCCGGTACATTCCGGATCGTTGTTTCCGGTGGCGGTGAGCAGCAAACAGTTAACTTCACGGTGAAAGCCGAATAAACATAGGGAGACCTTTCTATGAGTATGGAACACTTGAAGAATATGCCCATCGCCGTTTTGGGCGGCGGTGCCGTTGGTAAGACCTGCGCCGCGGACATCAAGCTCGCTGGCGGCGAGGTCCGTTTGTGGGACGCAATGCCTTTTGCCAAGACTTCTCTTAAAGATCTGGACAAGACCGGCATCCTGCTGGACGGTATACAGCGCAATAAATACTGCTTTGAGCGCTCCGGCAGAGCGTTCTTTGATCTGGTCACTACCGACATCGCCGCGGCAGTCAAAGGGGCGGGCCAGATCATCGTAGCCATGGGCTCCTGGGGGCATGAACCCACCTTCCAGGCGCTGATCCCCCATCTGGAGGACGGCCAGGTCATCCACATTTTCACAGACAATTTTGCTTGCTTGCTGCTGCGGCGGCTGATGCGGGAAATGGGCTGCACCAAAAAGGTCATCGTGGGCGGCTGGTCCTCCGCTCCCTATGGCACCCGGATCGAAAGCATCGGAAAATTCCAGTTCCCCCATGTGGGTGCAAAATACCGTGCCATCACCCTGCGTGGCGCAGCACTTCCTATGACGGACACAGACGCGTTTCTGGAGTCCTCCAAGTACCTGCCCTGCATGGATGCCGTGACTTACGGTGACGGTCCCGCCAAAGCAAATACCGTTCTGGATGTAGATTTTGCCAATGTCAATCCCGTGATCCATGTCCCCGCCACGGTGCTGGGTGTTTCCACTATGGAAAACTGGGGCGTGATCTTCTGCGGACATGACAAGACCACTTACTCCATGTATTCCCACGGTCTTTGCCCCTCCATCTGCGAGGTGCAGTACCAGTTCTATAACGAGGAGATCGCACTGGCCAAGGCCATCGGCGTTGGCTGCCCCGAATACAAGTATGAGATGTTCTTCTCCCGTCGCAGCGTGCTGACTCAAGAATACATGGGTCTGGATGAAAACGGCAACGACAATGTGGTGTTCCCTCTGGATCAGCCCTCTAACGAAGGAAATACCGGTCCTAACACCATCCATCATCGCTATATGACCGAGGATGTGCCCATCGGCTGCAAGATCTATCACGATTTGGGCGTGCAGTACGGTGTTCCCACCCCCATCATTGACTCCATGATCACTCTGGCTGGTGCCATGCACAAAAAGAGCTTCTTTGCTGAAAGCAAGTATGACCTGAAATATCTGGGCATTGACGGCATGAGCAAGGAAGAACTGCTGCTGTGCCTCAATGAAGGTGTGTACACCAGATAACCGCACCCCACTGCCCGCTCTGCTTATTGCAGGGCGGGTTTTTGATATAGAAAGCTCTGTACTAGGGATATGATTGCAGAAAATATGCCGCTTGCGGTTCAGCCGACACAAATCATTCGATTATTATATTATCCTAATGACAAAACAAAGATCCTGTGGTATAATAATTTATATCCCCCCTGGGGGGATATGTTTTCAAGTTCCAAAAGTTATAACTTTACCATCAAATCAAGGAGAATCCCAATGAAAGCAAAAAACATTGCCACGATCTATGCTATTGCGGCAGCCGCCCTGTATGCGATCAATATTCCCTTTTCAAAACTGCTTCTAAAGGCGGTTGAGCCGACCATGATGGCTGCATTTCTGTATTTAGGTGCCGGTTTGGGACTGCTGATTTACAGTGTTTTGGGAGCACAGAAAGAAAAAACCTGCTCATTGACCAAGGCCGAACTTCCCTATACCGTTGGGATGATCATTCTTGACATTGCCGCTCCGATTCTGCTGATGTTCGGTCTTGCGCAAACACATTCCGCCAATGCATCTCTGCTGAATAATTTTGAGATCGTCGCAACCTCTCTCATTGCCCTGCTTGTCTTTAAGGAGGTCTTGTCCCGCCGCTTGACCATAGCCATCGTGCTGGTCACACTGGCCAGCATTATCCTTGGCTTTGAAGGAAAGGACAGCTTTCAGTTCCAGCCCGGCTCTCTGTTCGTTTTAGGTGCCGCTTGCTGCTGGGGTCTGGAAAACAACTGTACCCGAATGCTCAGTTCCAAATCCTCTATCCAGATCACCACCATTAAGGGCATCTTTTCCGGTCTTGGCAGTCTGATCGTCGCTTTGATTATTGGCGAAAAGCTTCCCGGGATCCTCTGGATCTTAACGGTTCTCTTTCTGGGATTTGTAGCATACGGTCTCAGCATCAATTATTATATCAAGGCGCAAAAGGATCTGGGTGCCGCAAAAACCAGCGCCTATTATTCCATCGCGCCGTTTCTTGGAGTTCTCCTCGGTATTCTCTTCCTTGGTGAGCAGCCTGCCTTACAGTTCTATATTGGCCTTGTTATCATGATCATCGCCACGGTACTGATGGTCAAAGATACCATTGCTCTGCAGCATGTTCATGAGCATACCCACATCCACACCCATATCCACAGCCACGGTGAGCTGCTGCATTCCCACGAGCATGAACATATCCACTCCCACACACATATTCACGGAGAAAACGAAGCGCAGCATGACCACACTCACAGCAACATCACCGGCCATGACCACGAACACAAATAACCGCTCCACCAAAAGACACTATCCTCCGCAGTTTCAGAGTACGCCACCCAAGCTTCACAAAATTGACACCGCGTGTTATACTGTTGAAAAAGAGGAGGTGTTTCCGGATGATCGATCTTGGTTTTTCTTTGCAGGCGCAATATGACTGCCCTCAGGAGCAGGTCATCGAACTGCTGAAGGATGCCGGCTTTTCCGCGGTTTCCCCTGCCTGGTCACCGGAACTGTCGCTGGATTCCCTTGCCGCTTGCTTGCAAAAGCACGGCATGATGTTCCAGTCCCTCCACGCGCCTCACCGCGGCATTCCATATCTGTGGGATCCCAAAGATCCCCTGTCCGCCGATGTGCAGCGCAGTATCACAGACTGCATCGATGCCTGCGCCCGATTTCGAATCCCCGTTGCTGTTGTCCACTGCTGGCAGGGACTGCAGTATACCTTCCCGGAGGAGTCTTTGGATTTTTCCGTGTTTGACCGGATTGCTGACTATGCTGAGCAACGCGGCGTTTCCATTGCGTTTGAAAACCTGGAGGGCGAAGAGTATTTGCAAGCCCTGATGACGCGTTACAGTGGCCGATCCCATATCGGTTTCTGCTGGGATTCCGGGCATGACCATTGCTATCCACACAAGATGGACTTCCTGCGATCCTTCGGTCAGCGGCTGATCATGACCCATATCAATGATAACCTGGGTCTGCGGGATCCCGGCGGCATCCCCTCTGGCAAGGACGATCTGCATTTTCTGCCATATGACGGAAATATCCATTGGGAATCCACCCTTGGCAGGTTCAAGAACTTGCCGAAGCAGGATCTCCTGAATTTTGAGTTCAAGAAGCGTTCCAAATCCACTATTCCGGATGATCTGATCTACGATCCATTATCGACGGAAGAATACTTCCGCCTTGCAGGGCACCGGGCCCGCCAGATCGCCGACCTCTATGAGAACATAATGACCGCAAAGGAAAAGGCTTGACTGATCTGGTCAAGCCTTTTGCGCTAAAACAACGTTGTAATCCAATAGATAAGTCCGTACACTACACTTGCGCACACACCGTACACGATCACCGGCCCGGCGATGGTGAACATCTTCGCGCCGACGCCCAGGATGAATCCTTCTGCTTGTGGTCAAGTAGGACCCATTAATTTAAAGCAAGTTTGTTATTGTTTTAGGAAATAATGGTTTATATAATAGTTATATAAACTAATTGTGGAGGTAGAATATGCTTATTACCGACCGTTCTCTATTGGAAAAATTCGATTCGCGCCATCGTGTGTGGCAAGGAATTCCCGGAATTGCCCGCACAAAAAAGGGACGCACTTTTATTTCTTTTTATAGCGGAGAAACTTCGGAAACTTACGGGAACTATGCTGTTTTGCTAAAAAGTGATACCGACACCGATTTTGGCGAACCGATTGTTGTGATTAAAAAAGAGGGCAAATTCCGTTGCTTTGATCCTGTTCTTTGGATTGATCCCTTGGAACGACTTTGGTTTTTTTGGAATGTGATGCCCGGAGAAGAGGTATATGCTACAATTTGCGAAAATCCCGATACAGATGAGCTTGTCTGGGGAGAAGAATTTTATGTCGGTCGCGGTATCATGATGAACAAGCCAACCGTGCTCTCAAGTGGAGATTGGATTTTTCCCATTGCCATTTGGAAAACAGATATTTATCCAAATTTCCGCAAAGGCGGTCTTAAGGCTGATGAAAAAGCCGGTTCTTATGTTTACAAAAGTTCAGACAACGGAAAAACATTTGTTTGCATGGGAATGGCGGATATCAGGAACCGCTCATTTGATGAACATATGGTTATAGAGCTTACAAACGGTGTTCTAAAGATGTATGTCAGAACAAACTACGGTATTGGAGCATCATATTCTTATGACCGCGGAAGGACCTGGAGCGCAGGAGAAGACAGCAAGCTTGGGGGTCCTTGTTCCCGCTTTTTTATAAGACGTCTTAAATCAGGCCGTATTCTGCTGATAAATCACATTAATTTCGAAGGGCGTAATAATTTGACCGCTCTTCTTTCAGAGGACGACGGTAAGACCTTCCCTTACTCGTTGTTGCTTGATGAAAGGAACAATGTATCTTATCCCGATGCTGTTGAATGCGAGAACGGATATATTTATATTACTTACGACAGGGAGCGTGGCTGTTTTAAGCATTCATTGACCGAAGCATATGCTGATGCGCGTGAAGTACTGACCGCCAAAATCAGCGAACAAGACATTTTAAACGGCAAGCTCGTTTCAAAAGAAGGCTTTTTGAAAAATGTTATATGTAAGCTCCATAAGCTTGCTCACGAGCTATCCGATCCTTACGAAGAAAATATTTTAGATATCGAAGCCTTTGTAGAACGTGTTATAGATGAATGTGATAATCCTCTTGACAAAGTGTTTGAAAAGTATCCTTTAAGTTGCATCAATATAAAATTTCTGAATTCAACAAAATTAGATGAATTAGTAGAGCGTTTTTACAAAAGTGAATGTAAGGACAAAATTATCTTACTAAAAATTATAGAGCTGATTCGTTCAACTCCAACAGCTGAACCAAATCCTCACCCGATCATTGAAAAAATCACCGAATATATCAAAAACAATCTGAATGACGAACTCTCTGTAAACGATATCGCAAAGAAAATGAATATTAGCGTATATTATTTGTCCCACCTATTCAAACAGATTACAGGGATCAGTATATTGGAGTATCGCAACGAGTTAAGACTAACTAAGGCAAAGCAAATGCTGATTGAAAGCTGCTTATCTGTAAATGAAATCTCGATACAGTGCGGTTTTTGCAATGCCTCTTATTTTGCCGAGGTGTTTTCCCGCTCCGAAAAAATATCACCGAGCCAATTCAGAAAATTCCACACAGATCATTAAGGGGGACTATACATGTTTATAGCAATGGATATGGGCACCTCGAATACCCGATTATGGCTTTGCAAGGAAGATAACGTTATTCACTTTGTAAAGGCAAAGATTGGTGCCGGCATAACAAAATTCAAAGGGAAAACATTTCTATTTTCGGAAATAAAAAAACTTGTAGAATCACTGTTAAAAGATGCAAATATCCCTTCAGATGCAGTTGAATGTATTATGGTTGCCGGGATGGCAGGCAGCGAAGTGGGGCTTATAGAAGTGCCTCGTATCCCCTTGCCGATCGATGCATATACTTTGGCTAATCATCTGCAAACACATATTTTGCCCGAGATATCGTCCATTCCGTTTATTTTTATACCGGGTATAAAAAAATGCAACGATAATAATATTCAAGATGTGATTCGCGGAGAGGAAACTGAAACTACGGGCATAATAAACGCTCTTTCTTTGGCAGAAGATTGCGTTCTCGTATTGCCTGGCACCCATAATAAGATTCTTTCCTTGTCAAAAGACGGTACCATCACCGATTTTTATACCACTATGAGCGGGGAGCTGCTCCACACCATCATTGAAAACTCAATTCTTGCAGGAACCGTTGGACATGAATTTATACCAAACGAAAGTTATGTGCTGCGTGGTGCAGCCTATGCCAAGGAAAACGGCATCAATACCGCCCTTTTTCAAATTCGTATAATGTGGTTAAACGGTGTATCATCAGACAAGCTTTCCTCGTTTCTTTACGGTTGTGTGTTGGGGCAAGATGTTGAAAAAATTTTATTGGCTGCCAAGGGCAAACGGATTTTTATTGGCGGTAACAAAGCATTAAAGCAAATCTACACTATTTTACTTTCCTCCAATGCGCATCTCATTTCCGATGATTTGTCAGCCTCTTCAACAAGAATTGGTCTTTGTATGATATATAAGCTATATAAAAGACTTGAAAACAGAAGCAACATAATTCATACCATTGCCCATGAAAAGCTAATTGCCATTATTAGAAATCCTGATAAAGAAACGCTTTTACCCGCCGTGAAAGCCTTATATAACGGCGGTGTTCGCATGGTAGAGGTTACTTTTGACAGAAGCAGCAATACACCAAAAGAAGAAACAGCACGTCTGATTCAGCACATAAAGGAAAACACTTCTCTACTTGTAGGAGCAGGAACAGTTACGACCAAAGAGGAATTGGTGTTGGCAGCCAAAGCAGGTGCTTCCTATATCATCTCGCCAAATTGCGATGACGATATTGTCAAGGAAACGAGAAGGCTGGGACTTGTTTCCATTCCCGCAGCATATACTCCCACCGAAATTGCAGCAGCAATAAAAGCAGGTGCCGACTACGTCAAAGTTTTCCCCGCAGACGATCTGCCTCGAGGATACATCAAAGCATTAAAGGCGCCCCTTAGCGATGCAAGGCTTTTAGCCGTTGGCGGTATTACACAAACAAACGCAACGGATTTTCTTGCAGACGGTTTTGACGGAATTGGTGTAGGCTCTAATCTGTACTGCAAAAAACTGATCGCTGCTAAAGACTTTAAAGCATTAGAGAATTTAGCGAGAGAATATGTTTCTGCTGTCAAAAAGGCTTGACCGATTTGGTCAAGCCTTTTGTGTTAGAACAAAGTTATTATCCAATATATTAAGCCATACACTACACTCGCAACAGTACCGTAAACAATCACAGGCCCGGCGATGGTGAACATCTTCGCGCCGACGCCTAATATAAAGCCCTCGGTCTTAAACTCGATCGCCGGGGCGGCAGACTGCCGCCCCGCACAAATCCACGGCGAAATTCGACGCAGGTTAGGTGGAAGTGAACGGAAAGAGACAGCGACCAGACGAAAAATTTAAATTGACATAAATTAAGAGTTATCGTATAATAAATTTATAAACAAGAAAGGGGTGGCTGCTATGATCATGTACATACAATGTCTCAGCCACGCCCTGCCGAAGTCGCGGCACCACCGTGTACAGAGGAAACCGAGCATATTGGGCGCATAGGCTATAAAGAATCCGCTTATGCGCCATTTATTATCCTTACCGGAGTGTATGTTTGAAGATGATATTTGAAGGAGGTATATAGAATGAAGAGACTGCATAAAATTATTTCCATGGTGCTGGTTCTTGTCTTAATGCTGTGTATGTGTCCGTATGCGGCGGCACAGGATACTGCTTCTGAGGCAAATAGTTACGCCGGATTCCACGTGCCTACAATCCGGAGGATGATAGAGGTAAATCTGGAATGCGACAATGCGGATGAAGAATTTTTCCATCTGCTGGCAAATGCTTACTTGGCGGATCCGGAACTGCTGATCGAAACGATTTTAGATCTGCCGCAAGAGGATATTGAATATCTTGCGAGGGCAATCGCATATGATCTGCAAAAGACGCAAAGACAGACACAGGCAACCGTGCAGACAGGTCTTACGAATCCGGCTGCGGATGCTGTCGGCAAGCTGATCGCGTTGGAGACTGCTGACACAAAGAATGCTTCTTTGGATGCTTTCTTAGATGAAGATATGCTGGCCGGTGCAGTTACAGGTGGAATACCGGATGCAGATTCACAATCAGCAGAAGAGCTGACAGCAGTACTCAGTCTTTCGGCTAGCGAAGCAGAAGTGGCTTCTCCGTTGACGTCCAGTATTTCTCTTAGTACGACACTCCCGGCATTGACGTTGCGCAGATATACAATCACGCTCTATAAGCAACAGGGAAATGAGCGCTGGCAGTGCGGAAGGTCGGTAGCGTTACTGGGGTCGAACAGCGCATTGACTACCGCAACGGCGAATCTGACTTTTAATGCAACAGGTGTTTATCAGGTTTATGCCGAAGTATACGACTCCTCTAATGTGCTTGTAGCCACTTCACCAAGTGTTACGGTTACCGTGTCGGGTCAGTGGCAGATTACCGTCGAATTAACAGCAGACCGGACACAGCTGGGGACGATTACTTTATATAATGCATCCGGTGAAGAAGTGAGTCATTCGATTTGTTTAGGCAAGTCCGCATACAATTATCCAATGAATCAAACTTCCGGACATACACCGATAGGAATATATACTGGAACATTGGGTTACCATTGGGATGATGTCGACAAATACGGGCCGTATGATGTGATTTTTTTGCAAGGGCAGTCTGGATATGTTGTGGAAAAATGCAGCCATAGAAATGGTTTATTGATCCATGGAGGACGGGAAGGATACAATAGTAATCCGAATGATTCGTCCTATCCCCTTTATCACACGGAAGGTTGTGTTCGGATCACTAATACATACCAACTGCAGCTGCAAAATGAGATTACGAACCTGATGAATAATTACCACTATCCTGTAGGTATAATTACCATTACACAGAACGGGCAAACTACATTATCGGAGGAATAGTTTATGAGAAAAGTTAGAAGCATAGTCAGTCTATTCCTTGCTATGTTGATCATTCTGTGCGGAGTGGTGAGTGTTAGTGCGGCAGAAAATGAATACGATTGGGCAAACTATGATTGGGAAAATTTCTCAACAACTGATGTGAGCGCTAAAGAATGGGGCTCTATGTGCAAATGGCTCCCTACAGAAGCAGATATAAAACTCCTGTTTGATATTAGCATGAAAGTGGATGGCTATAGAAGTGAAGGTATGGGAGATATTTTATTCAAGCGATTCCGGATCGAACCTGTGAACCTGATCATGGCGCTTTCTGCCGAGGAAGAAGCTGTGCAAGAACATGTAATCGGCTCAATTGTTCATTTTGGTATTTTTGAGCGTGCGGAGTTTGAACAGCTCCTGAGCGGCGTGACACTGCCGGAGAATGCTGGCGCAGACGCGATGAATATTTTAGTGCAGATGGTCCGGCGCGCTGAGGAAAATTGGGGCATGGACATCACCAATCCCCAAACCGGTGATCCAATTGGCCTTGCGGCGCTGCTGATGGTGGCAAGCGGCCTTGGCACCGCTGTGCTGCTGAAACGCCAAAAGCTGCCCGTTTAACGGCTCGATTATGTCCAAGAAGAAGGAAATCTTCGTTCCACCTTACATAAAATAATACCGTACTCCACGGGCACGGTGTCGATAACAGAACAGGCGTAATCTAAAAAGGGAGATTGTATTATGAAAAGAATGCTCGTTGTGATTCTTTGTCTGGTTGCATTTATGCTGATGCTTTTTCCTGTCTGCGTATCCGCTACGGAGTCTAATACGGATTTTAGCGATGTTGATTGGAGTACAGTGGACTGGCATGCCATTGACCTGATCGAATGGATGAACTGGCTGGATGAGGCGGAACTGAAGACTTTGTTCCAAATGACACAAAGGTGCGACGGGGGTTTTGCAGAAGGACTTGCTAACGTACTGGGTGATCATTTTGAAAAGAATCCCGTCAGTCTGATCATGGCACTTTCTGATGAAAAGGAAGAGCTTCAAACACGCGTGATCCACCTGATTGTTTATAATGGTGATTACCACCAGGCAGAGTTTCTACAGCTCCTGAGCGGCGTGACACTGCCGGAGAATGCCGGCGCAGACGCGATGAACATTTTGGTGCAGATGATCCAGCTTGCTGAGGAAAATTGGGGCATGGACATCCCCAATCCTCAAACCGGCGATCCCGTTGGCCTTGCGGCGCTGCTGATGGTGGCAAGCGGCCTTGGCACCGCTGTGCTGCTGAAACGCCAAAAGCTGCCCGTTTAACGGCTCGATTATGTCCAAGAAGAAGGGCATCTTCGTCCCACCTCACATAGAATAATTCCTTTTTTACAGCAAAAGGCTTGACCGATCCGGTCAAGCCTTTTGCGTTAGAATAAGGTTGTTATCCAATATATTAAGCCATACACTACACTCGCAGACACACCATACACAATCACCGGCCCGGCGATTGTAAACATCTTCGCGCCAACGCCCAGGATGAATCCTTCGGTCTTAAACTCGATCGCCGGGGATGCAATGGAGTTGGCAAAGCCTGTAATGGGCACCAAAGTGCCCGCTCCCGCGAATTTTGCGATATTATCGTACAAACTCAAGCCCGTGAGCAGTGCCGAAAGTGCTACCAAGCTCATGGAAGCCGCCGTGCCGGCATCCTGTTTTTCCAACCCCAGCGCCGCAAAGCCGTTCATTGCCAGTTGTCCCAGCACGCAGATCAGTCCGCCGATCCAGAACGCATTGATACAATCTTTTTTTATGGGCGATTTGGGTGCCAGCTCCTGCACCAGTTTTCCATATTCCTTTTCCGTCACTTCCATCCCTCCGTAAATCAAGATTTCCCCATTTCAAATGAATTATTCCGCTGCATTGCAAAAATAAAGCACTCCAAATAGCAACTTCATGTGGAAAAAGTGCTGTTCATACAAAAAAATCTATGATATACTGGTAACCGGTTATATTATGGCAAATTCATTTTAGGAGTGCACGCTATGAAACCTTTGAAGCTGAATGACTTGACTCTGGAACAGAAAATCGGTCAGCTGATCATCGTCCGCGGTTTTCTGGATGACGAGGATCGGAAGTTTATCATGGAAATGACCGCAAAGAAAGCAGTTGGCGGTTTTCAGATTCCCTACAGCGAAAATGGCAAGGCATTGATCGAAGAAATCAACCGTACTGCCGGTTATCCCGTGCTGATCTGTGCCAATATGGAATACGGCTTTGCCGGAACGCAGCTGAAATTCCCCGCGCAGATGGCAATTTCTGCCGCCAACGATGAAGACCTTGCCTACAAAGCCGCACAGGTCATTGCCATCGAATCCAAAAACTACGGCTTCAATATGATCTGGGGTCCTGTTGTGGATCTGTGTGCCAGAGGCCGTCTGTGTAAAAACACCCGTACCTTCGGTGACGATCCGTATCTGGTCAGCCGCTTTGCATCCGCTATGATCAAAGCCTACAACGACGAAGGCATGCTGGTCACTGCCAAGCATTACCCCGGCAACAGCGACATCAAGGATGACTCTCATCTGCGCCCCACCAATTCCCAGCTGACCGAGCAGGAGCTGCTGGAGCTGGATATGGTGCCGTATTTTGAGATCATGAAGCGGGTGGGCCTTTCCGGAATCATGACCTCCCATGCAATTTTTGACAAGATCGATCCCGGTATGCCCTCCACCCTTTCCAAAAAGATCCTTTCTCTGATCCGCAATGCAGGCTACGACGGTCTCATTCAGTCGGATTCCCTTGCCATGATGAGCATTTGTCAGCAGTTCGGTGAAAAGGAATGCATCGCCATGGCCATAGCCGCAGGCTGTGATCAGGTGCTGCCCAATTACCGTCTTCCCTTCAAGGAGGTCTACAATTATCTGCTGGATGCTTACCATCAGGGCATTATCACCGAAGATCGGCTGAATGAAGCTGTCCGCCGGGTGCTGGAAGCACAGGAAAAGACCATGATCAAGCCCTCCAGCACTGAGCTGAAACAGGAGCATATCGACGCCATCGAAGAGCTGAACAAAAAGAGCCTGTGCTATCTGGCTCAAGACGGGATATCCCCAGCCCTTTCTGCCGGCGGAAAGAAGGTCTTTGTTCTTGCCTGCGAGAATGCTTTCCCCGGTGATGTGAAAGAAACCGCAGAGCTGGAGGAAAAAGATACTTTCTCCCGCACGAATGTGGAAAAGCAGGGCGAGCTGGTAAAGGAATATTTCCCCGATGCGCAAGTGATCATCATCAACGAGTTCCCCAATAATATCCAGAACGAGCGGGTCGCTCTGGCTGCTTCCAAGGCGGACGATGTGATCTTCTGCACCTACTGCCGGCCCCACAGCTATCTGGGCAGCGATGGTATCACCGAGCGGATGGAATATCTGATCAACTCCAACCCGGATAAGACCGCCGCTGTGCTCCATATAGGCAATCCCTACGAAGCCACCAAGTTTCCCAATGCCAAGCGGGTCTTCATCGGCCATTTGGGCGGTGACAGCCTCAAGTACACACTGAAAGCTCTGAAGGGTGAATTTATCCCCACCGGCAAGCTGCCTGTCGAGCTGTAATTTCTGCAATATTAGCCAAAGGGCGTGCCATTGTGGCACGCCCTTTATCTATGGGTAAACCGGTATTTGAGAGGAGATGTATTTTTCAGCTTTTTAAAGATCCGGCCAAAATACGAAGCATTGGAAAAACCAACCTTCTGGGCGATTTCTTCCATGGAAAAATCGGTTTTGATCAAAAGCGGAATAGAGCGTTCTACTCTTTCGGAATTGATATAGGCGCTTACCGTACATTGAAAACAGGCATGAAACCGGTTGTAAAGTACGCTTTTGGAGATATTTACGCTTCTGGCAATTCTTTGGATGGTCAGCGGTTCTTCCAGATGTTCGTCGATATAGGCCACCGCCTGCTGCACTTTTTCGTCATAATTGGGCAGGAGCATGTTTTCCAGAAGAATATGCTTGACCAGCATTGCCGCAATGCTGCAGATGCTTTGGATCTTTTCGGAATCGAAAAAGGGAAGCTCGCTATAATACTCCTCCATTTTCGTAAGATCCAGCCCAAGCTCCCTGACACAAGCTTCCACCGCCCCAAAGTCCTTGCCGGTCTTCATCTGCCCAAAGAGGATATACCCAAGAACGCTATCCCCGTAAAGGATCGGAGCGGCAATATCCACCAATCCGGCATAGCAGATATGGGTTTCTTCCCTTTTACTGGCCCGGCATCTTTCCAGCAGGCAATTATCGGAATATAGGCATTTTTTCTTCCCAAGAGGCGTGCTTTGCACGGCTTTACAGTACCGGTTGTATTCCCAGTTTCCATGATCCCCAATATAGGAAAGATCCTCCTTCAGAAGATCCATATAAATTCCGGTGGCGTTATAGAAATCCTGCAGCGTCCTGCGCAGCTTCTCCACATCATAGTTGATTACCATGCATCATCCCCCCTCTTTATTATAGCAAAGCTTTGTTTTTCGTCAATAAGAATCATCTATCCGGAAAATAATGACAAAAACAAGGAACAAATTGGCTTTCACGCAAAAACCGTCTGTGCTAAAATAATCGTAGGCAAACATAAACAAAATTTTTCTGCAGGAGGCATGTAATTATGGCGAAAAAGACAACGGATTTCCGGTATAACACCGGTGCCACCGCTGTCCCTTGGGCAGCTGTCGGTGAAAATTACAATGTTCACGATCTGATGGAGATCATACGCTTTCTGATGCAGGGCGAGGGCAAAGAATATGACGACGCGCTCGAAGCCGTCTGGCAGCAAGTCAAAAAACTGGACGCGCTGGCAACGCCCCCCGGAAAGCTCTCCTTAGGCAGCAAGGTAGAAGCCGCAGAGCAAGCCTGCAATGATTATCTGGGAACCACCACCTCCACCTTTGTAACCAACGCTACCGCCGGCTTTGAGATTGCTTACAAGTATGCCAACCTGAAGCCCGGTGATGAAGTGATCGTCCCTGCAATTACCTTTGTCGCTACCATGGCCTACCCTCTGGCTGTGGGTGCAAAGCTGGTTTTCGCGGATGTGGACCCCAAAACCATCAACATGGATCCGGCGGATGTGGCCAGAAAGATCACCGATAAAACAAAAATGATCGTCCCTGTACATATCGGCGGCTATCCCGTGGACATGGATCCCATTATGGAACTGGCAAAAAAGCACGACATTCTCGTTCTGGAGGATGCCGCCCACGCTTTCGGTGCCATGTACAAGGGTAGAATGGTCGGCACCATCGGCGATTTCGCAGGTTTTTCCATGCATGAGGTAAAAAACATCACATCCTTCGGCGAAGGAGGCATTCTTACCACCACGATCCCCGGTTTTGGTGAAGAGATGAAGCGGGCAAGATTCCTGGGTCTGGACTTCTCCTGCCCCATCAAGGACTGGCTGTATAATATTACGCCCATTCAGGGCAAGGAAGCCCCCTTCGTTCCGGGCAACGCCTCCACTACCGAGATCCAAGGCCTCGGTCTGACGCTGCAGATCGCACGCAATGAGCAGATCATTGAAACAAGAAGAAAAGCAGCGGCATATCTAACAGAACGGTTCTCGGAAAATGATGCCATTATTCCCCAGGACCTTGGCAATGACGACATCAAGCCTACCTTCCACCTGTATCTGCTGCAGATCGATCCGGAAAAAGCCGGTGGTGATGTGCAGATCCTGAAAAAGAAACTGGAAGCGAAGGGTGTTACCCAGATCGCTCACTTTGGTCCTCTTTACCGGTTCCGGATCGTGGAGCAGATGGGCTATGACGCAGATGAGATCGCCAAGCAGTGTCCCAACTGTGAGGAAGTATTCTACAAGCGCTTTACCCACCTTCCCCTGTACGGTCTGAGCGATGAGCAGCTGAAATACATGGCTGATGCCGTGTTGGAGTCCGTAGCAGAAATGCAGGCGGGAAAATGATCTTTTGAAAGGAGTAACGAATCATGGATAAGAAAGAAGTCGTAATGAACGGCAGTGGCATTGAGGACATCGGTTTTCCCGGTTGGCCCCAGTTTGCCCCGGAAACCCTTCAGGATGTTTTGGTGCCCATCAAGACCGGTAAGGTAAACTACTGGACCGGCAAAAAGGGCATGGAATTCGAAGATATGTGGGCCAAGTGGCTGGGTGCAAAGATGGCTATTTCCTGCACCAACGGCACCGCCGCTCTGCATATCGCGCTGGCCAGCCTGAACATAGGCCCCGGCGATGAGGTCATCGTCCCCTCCTATTCCTTTATCGCATCTTCCTTTGCGGCTGTGCAGGCCGGCGCCATCCCGGTCTTCGCCGATGTCACCGATGACCACACATTGGATCCGAACTGCATTGAGCCTCTGATCACCAAACGAACCAAGGCCATCATCGTTGTACATCTTTACGGTGTAGTGGCAGACATGGGTCCCATCCTCGCCATTGCGAAAAAGCACAATCTGAAGGTCATCGAGGACTGTGCCCAGTGCATCGGCGGCGAGTATAACGGCATCAAAGCCGGACTGATCGGCGATGTAGGCTGCTTCTCCTTCTGCCAGAGCAAGCACTTCACCACCGGCGGTGAAGGCGGCATGGTCGTCACCAACGATGAGGAAACCGGCTGGGAATGCCGTTCTTTCCGTGACCACGGCTATGATGTTAAGGCCAGAATGAATATGCTGGCTCTGGAGGAAAAGCTTCCCTACATCCACCGCCGTGTTGGTTTTAACTACCGGATGACCGAAATTCAGTCTGTCATCGGTATCAACGAAGTCAAGCGTTTGGATCACTGGAACCTGGCCCGTCGTTACCGCTATGCCAAAATGTACGACGAAGCTTTTACTGGCCTCAAGGGTATCAAGAAGCTCCCCGTCAACACTGCAGAAAGAAAGAACGCCTACTGGTGGTATCCCATTCTTGTTGATCTGGATGTTTTGGATTGCGACGCACCCACTCTTGTCAAGGAGTTGGCTGCCGCCGGAACACCCTGCTACGGCATTCAGTGGCCCGAGGCTTATGAGGAAATGGCCTACAAGAACCACAATGGCTTCGGTTCCCACAAGTTCCCCTTTGAGTCCGCGGAGTACACAGATCCCGCTTCCGTTCAGTATGAAAAGTCCTTCTGCAGAAAGGCCCACGAGCTGCGGGCAGAAACCGTCTGTCTGTTCCTCCATCCTTCCTGGGATGAGATCCACATCAACCGCTGCATCGACAGCTTCAAGAAGCTGCTGGCTGCTCATACCAAGTAATTTCTTTTATTTCCATTCCCTGTTTTCGCACAAGCGAAAACAGGGAATTTTATTACCATTCGTCACCCGCACTTGTCATTTCCTTCCTGTTGGGATATAATAAAGCAAACAAGCTTGAAAAGAGGGATGCCATGTTCTCCCATGAAGACCGGTGCCTCTACCGAAAAAACCAATTAAGCGAAGTGATCTGTCAGCTTCGTTTTCCCGAGATCCTGACCATCGGCGCAAACGCCCCCGTGGAATTCCAGGAAGCCATTCGAAGCGAGTATCCCATATATAGCGCCAAGCAGGAATTCCGCATTCCAAAGCTTACCGGCACCCCCGACAATCCTGTTTTTCAAAAACCGGAGCCGGCGCGAAACTATCTGTTTTCCAGCGCTGACGGTGTCTGGCGCATCAATCTGACCTCAAAATTTATCTGCCTGACCTGCACACGCTATACTCGCTGGGAAGAATTTGCGAAAAAGCTGGATAAACCGCTGGCTGCTTTCATAAAAATATATCAGCCTGCTTATTTTGAGCGGGTGGGTCTGCGGTATCTGAATTTCATTTCCCGGTCTGCCCTCTTACTGGAAGGTTCACTGTTCCGGGAACTGATCGCCCCCTGCTATCTGGGTCCCCTGGCAGATGACGATGTTCAGGAGATCCAGACCAACCGCTGCAGTACCGACTGCGATCTGGCTCTGAAAGGCGGCTGCCGGGCGAAGATCCACGCCGGCCCCGGCACAGTGAAACTCAATGGAAGAAGCGATCCGGAACTGAAGTACATCTTCGATCTGGACATGTACATGCCCGGCAATCTGCCTGTCAATTATTCTGCCGGGGCTTTACAATCCCTTCATTCTCAAGCCTATCCCATTTTCCGGGGTGCCATATTAGACCTGCTTCATAACGCCATGGAGCCGGAAACCATATAAGGAGACCAACTATGCCCTATTTCTTTTACGGTTTTGACTGGACTTATCTGGTCATCGTGCTGCCCTGCATTATTCTTTCGCTGTGGGCAAGCTCTAATGTGAATTCCACTTTCAAGCGCTATTCCCAGCAGCTTTCCCGCCGCCACATCACCGGTGCGGATGCGGCTCAGCGGGTACTCCACGCCAACGGTGTCCACGGCGTGCGGATTGAGCGGGTAAGCGGGAATCTGACAGACCATTACGATCCCAAGTCCAATGTGATCCGCCTGTCGGACAGCGTATACGACTCCCCTTCCGTCGCCGCTATCGGTGTTGCCTGCCACGAGGCGGGACACGCTGTGCAGTACGCCCAGAACTACGGGCCAATCAAGCTCCGGGCTGCCATTATCCCCATCACCAATTTTGGCAGCAAGCTTGCCATGCCGCTGATTTTGCTGGGGCTGCTGTTTGCCGCCTTCGCGGACTTCAGCTACACGCTGGTTTACCTCGGCATCGCCTGTTTCGGCCTTTCTCTGGTGTTCCAGCTGGTGACTCTGCCTGTAGAATTCAATGCCAGCCGCCGGGCCATGCAGGCCATCGAAAACTCTGATATTCTGACGGACGAGGAGCAGAAAGGTGCCCGCAAGACCCTTTCCGCCGCGGCCATGACCTATGTTGCCGCCACTGCCGTTGCCCTTGCGCAGCTGCTGCGGCTGCTGGTGATCTTCGGCGGCAGAGGCCGGAGAAGAAACGACTGATCTATCTCCAAAATCTGCATTTTCTCCCAATAACCCACTATTGCGAACAAGGCCCTGCTTCGCTATTATTATGGGCACGGTGCTTTTGCATCGAATTTATTTGGAGAAATGTATATGATTTTTAGAAAAACCCTTTCCATTATCGCCGTCATGGCACTGGTTCTTACCATGGCAGCCTGCAGCAGCGCCGGCTCAGACGCAGAGACCGGCACAGACCCCATCACTACAACCACAGCACCTGTGCAAACCACCGTTCCTGCTGCTACCACACAGCCTGAAACCACTGCTCCACAGTTCAGCGAGATCACACTGGTGGATGATGAAAAATGCACTGTGATCATCAAAGGTGTGGACGCAAATAATATTTTCGGCTATACGCTGAATGTCTATCTTGAGAACAAAACCGACAAGGAACTGATGTTCTCTGTGGACGATGTTTCCGTTAACGGCTTTATGTGCGATCCCTTCTGGGCTTCCACCGTATCTGCCGGCAAGAAGGCCAATGAGCAGATCAGCTTTTCTGAAAGCGACTTTGAAACCAACGGCATCAAAGAAGTCTCCGAAATCAGCTTTACCCTGAATGTCTACGACAACGCTGATTGGACTGCTGACTATCTGGTAGAAGAAACCTTTACCGTGAATCCCTGACAAATGTACCGCTCCGGTATTGACAACCGGAGCTGTTTTTATTATAATCCTACAGGTATGAAAAGTATGAAAAGTGTGAAAGGAGCGGTAAGATGGCCGGTGGAAAACACATTCTGGGCAAAGGCAGTTCCCAGCGGGTCTTTGGCACCGCCAAGGTCGGTGACCGGGGGCAGATCGTGATCCCCAAGGAAGCCCGGGAATATTTCGGCATTGAACCCGGTGACACTCTGCTGATCCTCGGCAAGGAAAGTACCGGTCTCATCGTCACCAAACCCGAGACCCTCAACGATCTGGCAACACGGATCTTCAACACCGTAGATAAAGAGGACTGAAACCATGGACAAAATCAACGCATTATACGAAAGCATGGGCATTTCCCCTGCTGTTTACGCATACGGCGAGGCCACCATTGGCCGCCTGCGGGAGCGCTTTGACGAGATCGACAAAGTAGCGGAATACAATCAGGCAAAAGTGCTGGCAGCGTTCCGGAAAAACCGGGTCAGCGCCACCTGCTTTGCTGCTTCCTCCGGCTACGGCTATAACGACGAAGGCCGTGACAAGCTGGAGCAGGTCTATGCCGACACCTTCGGTACGGAAGCCGCGCTGGTACGCCCCCACATCACCTGCGGCACCCACGCGCTGACCATCGCTTTGAGTGCAAACCTGCTGCCCGGTGACGAGCTTCTCTCCCCCGTGGGTCTGCCCTACGACACCCTGCAGGAGGTCATCGGCATCCGTCCCAGCCCCTGCTCTCTGGCAGAATACGGTGTCAGCTACCGGCAGGTGGATCTGCTTCCCGGCGGTGAATTTGACTACGACGGCATCCGCGCCGCCATCAACGAGAAAACAAAGCTCATTACCATCCAGCGCTCCAAAGGCTACGCCACCCGCCCCACCTTCTCTGTTACTCAGATTGGTGAGCTGATCGCCTTCTGCAAATCCGTTAAGCCCGATGTGATCGTCATGGTGGATAACTGCTACGGTGAATTTGTGGAGACCCGGGAGCCTTCTGAAGTGGGCGCGGACATGATCGTAGGCAGTCTGATCAAAAACCCCGGCGGCGGTCTTGCTTCCTCCGGCGGCTACATCGCCGGCACAAGAAAATGCATCGACCGCTGCGCTTACCGCCTCTCCGCACCCGGATTGGGTCAGGAAGTCGGCGCGAACTTTGGCCTCATGACCCAAATGTATCAGGGCTTTTTCCTGGCCCCCACGGTCACCGCCAGTGCGGAAAAGGGCGCGGTCTTTGCCGCGAATCTTTACGAACCTCTGGGCTTTAATTGCGTTCCCAACGCCACCGAAAGCCGCCATGATATCATTCAGGCGGTGGAACTGGGCCGCGAGGAAGGCATGATCGCCTTCTGCAAGGGTATTCAGGCTGCCGCACCGGTTGACAGCTTCGCTACCCCCATCCCCGGTGATATGCCCGGCTATGAATCTCAGGTGATCATGGCAGCCGGCGCATTCGTGCAGGGCAGCACTATGGAACTCTCCGCTGACGGTCCCATCCGCCCCCCCTATGCCGTCTATTTCCAGGGCGGTCTGACCTGGTCGCATGCAAAACTCGGTATCCTTATGAGCCTGCAGAAAATGGTTGATGCCGGACTCATAAACTTATAAAGGAAGAAGGATACATTATGTCTTGGTTATTCTTTGCTATCGGAACAGCCGTTCTTTGGGGCGCTGCGGAGCTATTCTATAAGAAGGGCGCCCGTCCTGACGAAAAATACTCCCATCTGAAGATCTGTGTGTGGGTCGGCGTTGTTATGGGCATCCATGCGGTCTTCACCCTGCTGACGCAGGACATCAATTACAATCCCATTAATATCATCCGTTATCTTCCCGTTTCTCTGTTCTACATCTTTTCCATGGCCTTTTCCTATTTTGGAATGCGGTTTTTGGAAGAATCCATCTCTGACCCCATCGAGAACACTGCCGGCGTTATCTGTGTCCTTCTGTTTGCTTTGTTCATGGGAGATGAGTTCTCCTGGCTCACTTGGGTCGCTGTGGGTGTGATTGGTGTTGGTGTCGTGGGTGTCAGCTACCTTGAAAATCACGGCGAGACTACCAGAAAGAAGAACTATGGCAAGGTTCTGGCCGTGGTCGCTTTCATTATGCCCTTCCTGTATGCCCTGCTGGATGCCTTCGGCACGTTCCTGGATGACGCTTTCTTCCTGATCGAGGATGTTGTCAATTCTCCTCTGGTGGATGTTACGGAAGATACCATCGAGGATGTAGCCAATACCAGCTATGAGCTGACCTTTGCCCTGTTTGCCCTGGGTCTGTTCATCTTTATGAAAGCAAAGAAGGTCAAGTTTGGTCCCGTGCCCCAGCATAAAGATAAGATCCTTGCTGCCGTATTCGAAACTGCCGGCCAGTTCACCTACGTGTACGCCCTCGGTGGAGTGGATGCTGTCGCTGCCCCCATTCTTTCCTCTGTCTGCGTTGTTTCCCTGCTGCTTTCCCGTATTTTCCTGAAAGAGAAGCTTTCCTGGAAGACCTACGTCTTTATTGGCGTTGTAATTATCGGCATCCTCCTGTTGGCGGTAAGCGAAGAACTCTGATACGATCCAATACCCACATCATAATAAGCGTTTACGATATGTGATGATTACCCACGGCACAAATGTGCCGTGGGTAATCTGCACCCTGTCGCTTATCGTTATTTGATAATTACTTGTTGACTTTCAAGTATCCGCATGGTATAAGAATAGCGGAGGTGGCCGCTATGAAAAACCATTTTACCGTAAAAACCTGCATTCTGGCTCTCATCCTGTCCGCCGCTGCGGGTCTGGGAATGTTTGCCCTGCTGCTATTTGCGAGCTGCTGTTTTTTAACCAATCCAACCCGGCATCCCATTGCTTTTCCTGCCAGCATTCTTATAGGTCTCGTTGCGCTGACCGTCTTTGCCATTTGCTTTTACAAATACATTCAGGCAAGATCTGCTGCTCCGTCCAATTGGGGCGTCCTCACTGATATTTTGGGAGCGATCCTTCTGTCCCCTGTCTTTGGGCATCTGTTTGCACTCCTTGCGGAAGCAGCACGGTTAATTCTGAAGCCTCTTTGGGCGTAATGAAGCAAACTTAACGGAAATAAAGCTTGCATTTTTTTGCTGTATATGGTAATATGACTCTGATATAGAAAAAGCGATGATCGGGTCGTCTTGTACTGATGGACACAGCTTCAGCGAATGCGGAATGGTGGGAGCCGCATGGGTGCAGTACCGGGCCTTCCCCCGGGAGCTGCCGTCTGAAATCACAGTAGGAACGGCCGCGTGACTGCGTTAACCGTTACAGGCGTGTTTGCGCCGAAGAGTGCGCCGCTAGGCGAATTGCGGGTGGTACCGCGGAAGGAAGTCCTTTCGTCCCGAATGTGGGATGGAAGGATTATTTTTTTGTAGTTTACCTTTTAGGAGGAAATAGAAATGAAGCAACAACTGGAAAATATCCGG
The DNA here is from genome assembly GCA_045576415.1 of Faecousia sp. GTDB lineage: Bacteria > Bacillota > Clostridia > Oscillospirales > Oscillospiraceae > Faecousia. Next base: position 29,328 of record JAZNGJ010000014.1, read on the forward strand.
CAGCAGGCGCTGGCTTCTCTGGATGCCGCCGCTACTCCTGCCGAGCTGGAAGAGCTGCGGGTCAAATGGCTGGGCAAAAAGGGTGAGCTGACCGCTGTTCTGAAGATGATGGGCAAGCTTTCCGCCGAAGAGCGCCCCATTATGGGGCAGATGGCAAACTCCGTCCGCGCGGAGATCGAAGCCAAGCTGGACGAGGCAAAGGCTTCCATCGGTGCCAAGGTTATGGAAGCGAGGCTTGCCGCGGAAGCCATCGACGTGACCATTCCCGGTGAGGAAGTAAATCTTGGTCACCAGCATCCCATGAATATGGTGCTGCAGCAGGTCAAGGACATCTTCGTCGGTCTGGGCTACACCGTAGTAGACGGACCCGAAGTGGAACTGGCAAGCTACAACTTTACCCGCCTGAACATCGAAGAGGGCCACCCCTCCCGAGACCGCTCTGACACCTTCTACTTTACCGATGACGATGCCGTTTTGCTGCGGACTCAGACCAGCCCCATGCAGATCCGGTTCATGGAAAACAATAAGCCGCCCCTGTGCATGCTGGCTCCCGGCCGCGTTTTCCGCAAGGACGAAGCCGACGCCACCCACTCCCCCATGTTCCACCAGATCGAAGGTCTTGTGGTAGACGAGCACATCACCATGGGCGATCTGAAGGGTGCACTGGTTGCTATTATGAAGCAGATCTACGGTGAGGACTCCGTCATGCGGTTCCGCCCCCACCACTTCCCCTTCACCGAGCCTTCCTGCGAAATGGATATGCAGTGCCACAAGTGCCACGGCACCGGCGAAGTGGACGGCGCTGTCTGCTCCACCTGCCATGGCGAGGGCTGGATCGAGCTGCTGGGCGCCGGTATGGTGCACCCCGACGTGCTGCGCAACTGCGGCATTGACCCCGAGAAGTACAGCGGCTTTGCCTTCGGCATGGGCCTTGAGCGTATGGCCATGGGCCGTATGCGCATCAACGACCTGCGTCTGATCTTCGATAACGACGTACGGTTCCTGAATCAGTTCTAAAGGAGGGATCGATCATGAAGCTGAATAGAAAATGGCTGCACGAGGAGTTCGTGGATCTGTCCCACATCTCCGATAAGGAATATGTTGAAAAGCTTACCGTCTTCGGCCAGAAGGTGGAAACCTGGGAGCGCATGGACAGCGAAATTAAAAATGTCAAGGTTGGCCGTGTGGTCTCCATCGTTCGGCACGAAAATTCCGACCATATGTGGGTCTGTCAGGTGGATGTGGGCGAAGAAGAGCCCGTACAGATCGTCACCAGCGCTCAGAATGTACACGAGGGTGACCTGGTTCCGGCGGCGCTGCACAACAGCTACCTACCCGGCGGCGTGCACATCACCAAGGGCAAGCTCAGAGGCGAAAAGTCCAACGGCATGCTCTGCTCCTTTGCGGAACTTGGTCTGACCCAGAACGACCTACCCGATGCTTACGCCGACGGCATCTGGATCCTCAATGACGAGGACTGTAACCCCGGCGACGACATCAACATGGTCATCGGCAACGACGATACCATCGTTGATTTTGAGATCACCAACAACCGTCCCGACTGCTACAGCATCATCGGTCTGGCAAGAGAATCCGCCGCCGCCTTCGGTATGCAGATGAAGCACCACGAGCCCGTGGTTCATGGCAGCGAAGCCGGCTCCATCTTCGATCATCTGGATGTTGAAGTACCCGCGGAGAATCTGTGCAATCGCTACTCTTCCCGTATGGTGGCCAACGTCAAGATCGCTCCCTCTCCCAAGTGGCTGCGGCAGCGGCTCCGTGCCAACGGTGTGCGTCCCATCAACAATATTGTTGACATTACCAACTACGTCATGCTGGAGTACGGCCAGCCCATGCATGCCTTTGACTACCGCTATGTTTCTTCCGGCAAGATCGTTGTCCGTGAAGCAGAGGAAGGCGAAACACTGACCACGCTGGACGGCAATGTTCGGAATCTGAAGCCCGGCATGCTGGTCATTGCTGACGAAAATAAGCCCATCGGTCTTGCCGGCATCATGGGCGGTGAAAACTCCGAAATTCTGGACGATACCACCACTGTGGTCTTCGAATCCGCCAACTTCAACGGCACTTCTATCCGTCAGACCGCACTGGCTTTGGGTATGCGTACCGAATCCTCCGGCAAGTTCGAAAAGAATCTGGATCCCATGATGACCGTCCCCGCTGTGCAGCGTGCCTGCGAGCTGGTGGAGCTGCTGGGTTGCGGCGATGTGCTGGACGGCATCATCGATATCATCAACTATGTTCCGGAAAGCAAGACGCTGCCTCTGGAATGCGACAAGATCAACCGTCTGCTCGGCACTGAGATCAGCAAGGAGGATATGGTCAAGTATCTGAACCTGCTGGAGATCGAAGTGGAAGGCGATACCATCAAGGTTCCCTCCTTCCGTCCCGACCTGAACCTGATGGCGGATGTGGCAGAGGAAGTGGGCCGCTCCTTCGGTTATAACGAGATCCCCACCACCGCCTTTAAGACCTCCACCCAGGGTGGTTACTCCGACTATATGATCGCGGAAAGCAAGGCAGGTCAGCTGTGCCGCAGCCTTGGCTACAGCGAGATCATCACCTATTCCTTCGTTTCTCCCGCGATCTTCGATCAGATCCGCATCCCCGCCGACTGCGCGCTTCGCAATACGCTGAAGATCCAGAATCCTCTGGGCGAGGACACCTCCATCATGCGTACCATAGCGCTGCCCTCCATGCTGGACATTCTGTCCCGTAACTTCGCCTACCACAACAAGGCGGTCAAGCTCTATGAGCTGGCCAAGATCTATCTGCCCGTGGAGGGTCAGGTGCTTCCCGAAGAGCCCAAGATGCTGGTTCTGGGCACCTACGGAGCCGGTGAGACCTTCTTCACGCTGAAGGGCGAGCTGGAAGCCATTCTCAAGGGCCTGCGGATGCCCAAGGCAACCTACACCGCTGTTTCCGGCAATCCCTCTTACCATCCCGGCCGCTGCGCCATGGTCAGCGTAAACGGTGTGGAACTGGGCTATATGGGTCAAGTGCATCCGCTGGTTGCCGCCAACTATGGCATCGATACAGAGGTCTACTGTGTGGAGATCGATTTCACCAAGCTCTTTACCCTGCGTCTGCCGGATCCGACCTATGTTCCCCTGCCCAAGTATCAGGCATCTAACCGTGACCTATCCTTTGTATGCGATGAAGCCGTGACCGTTGCGCAGGCAGAAGAAGTGATCACCGCTGCCGCCGGCAAGCTGCTGCGGGGCGTGAAGCTCTTCGATATCTACCGGGGTACCGGTGTACCCGAGGGCAAGAAGAGCATGGCCTTCTCTTTGGAGCTTCGTGCTGACGACCGCACGCTGACCGATGCGGACACCGAAAGTGTTACCACAAAGGTTCTGACTGCGCTGAAGGACAAGCTGGATGCCGTGCTCCGCTAAAACATCTGTTCACAAAAAATTTTCGTTCAGGTCTTTACACAGCGCATTTTTTGGGCTATAATACCAATATTGCAACAAGGAGGTCGATACTATGACGGATAACAGCACATTGAAATTCACCATTCCCTGCGATGACAAAGAGAATATGCGCCGCATTCTCCGGACCGTGTTCGACTCTCTGCAGGAAAAAGGCTACAACCCCGTGAACCAGATCGTTGGCTATCTGCTGACGGAAGATCCCACTTATATCACCAATCACAACAATGCCCGCAGCATGATCTGCAAGCTGGACCGGGATGAGCTGCTGCAGGAACTGGTGCGCAGCTATTTAGCCTGACTTTTATCCACAGCAAGCGGATTTTGCCCCGGCAAAAGCCGCCTTTAACTTAACATTTGTAACTTTCAGATATAATTTCATACTCCCTCCGTCTTACAAAATCCAATTCCCATCCGTCTCGTCTTCCCTGCCAAGTTCTGGTAATTGGGCTGCGCAGGTTGACACAAAGGTTACAAAGTGTTACAATTCGATTACAAATCTTACAGGAGGTAACCGAAATGGCTGATGAAAATGCAGTTCTGATGTACAAAGGCCATCCGCTGATGCGGAAGGATAATCTCATTTACTACGGATCTATGGCAGATTCCCACATCGTCATGCTTCAGGTTCTGGAGACCAAAAAGGTCGGCGATCTGGATGTGGCGTCGAAGGTTTCTGTTCAGCTCCAGCTTACCGATCCTGCGGCAAAGAGCCGTGACCGGATCGTAAAGAAGGGCGAAAAAGACGGCCTGTACACGGCTTTGGATTTTGGCTGTGTATGGCTCGAGCGTGCACTTGCAGGCAAATAACCACTTTCACTAAGACGGAGGGCATCGTATGAAACTATCCATGCGCATTGTCAGCCTTGTGCTGACAATTTTTCTTTTTACAAGCATTTTTGCTCCCACGGTTCAGGCTGTCGGCGGGCAGAAAGCAACCGGCATTGCCTTTGTGACCGCATCTTCTCTGCGGCTGCGCAGCGGCCCGTCTTCCACCAGTACCACTCTGGATTACGCGCCGAAAAACGACGTAGCAGTTGTTCTCGGTAAAACCGGGCAATGGTATAAGGTCAACTACAATCTGCAGACAGGCTATATGCACGGCGACTATCTGAGATTCACCACCCGGGAGAATGCGGAACTGGGTTACGGCAGAGTCACCGGCAGCCGCGTCAATATCCGCAGCGGCCCATCCACTTCCAATGGTATCGTTGCACAAGCGAATTACGGCGACAAGTCCTACATCATTGGCATCAACAACCAATGGTTCAAGGTAATTCACGGAAACACCATCGGTTACATTCGCAGTGACTACCTGGATCTGACGGAGATCCCCTATGAGAACCGGGATTCTGCCAAGGATCCACTGTTCTTTATTGGCGGAGCGTCCACCGGTACGCCCGTAAGTCCTTCTGCATTGAATGGCTCCAGCTCCACCGTGACCGCCACACGGCAGAAGATCGTCAGCACCGCCAAGCAGTACATCGGCGTTCCCTATCTGTGGGGCGGCACGACACCCAGCGGCTTTGACTGCTCCGGCTATGTGCAGTACGTGTTCAAAATCCACGGAATCACACTGCCGAGAACCAGCTCACAGCAGTGGACTGTTGGTACATCCATCACCAAATCTCAGCTGCAGCCCGGTGATCTGGTATTCTTCGCAGGAACCTACACCAGCGGCATCTCTCATCTGGGCATTTATGTGGGAGAAAATCAGTTTATCCACGCATCCTCCAGCAAGGGCGTGATCATTTCTTCCCTCGATAATTCCTACTGGGCAAGCCATTATTACGGCGCAAGACGTGTTCTATAACACAAAGAAGCAGTCAATCCAAAGATTGGCTGCTTCTTATTGTATTTTGTAATATTCTGAATGAATCCCCAAGCTTTTGCACAAAATAGCCAAAACAGGCGAGGAAGGTATGCATTATGGCAAACAACAAACGAGGCAGGCAAAGCTTTATTCTGCCCGAAATGCCGGTCATCACCCACTGGGCCAGTGTTGCCGGTAAAAAAGAATCCGAGGGCCCACTGGCAACCTATTTTGATGTTACCTCACAGAACACATTTTTCGGCCAAAAAACCTGGGAACAAGCAGAAAAGCAAATGCAGAAGCTGGCTTTGGACTCACTGATGAAAAAAGCAGGCCTGCAACGGCAGCAGATCGGCATGGTTTTTTCCGGTGACCTGCTGAACCAGTGCATCGGTTCCTCTTTCACGCTGCGAAATACCGGTATCCCCCACCTGGGGCTCTACGGTGCCTGCTCTACCATGGCAGAAAGTCTGCTGCTGGCATCCATGACCGTCAGCGGCGGATTTTCAGACCGGGTGGTCGCCATGACTTCCTCCCATTTTGCATCCTCCGAGCGGCAGTACCGCTTCCCATTGGGGTACGGCGGCCAGCGTACTCCCACAGCGCAGTGGACAGTCACCGGCTCCGGCGCCGCACTGGTCTGTTCCGCTGGAACCGGCCCCCGGATCGAAAGCTGCACGGTAGGAACGGTAACGGATCTGGGGATCAAGGATGCAAACAATATGGGTGCTGCCATGGCTCCCGCTGCCTATCACACGATACGGGCCCATTTTGATGATCTGGGTGTAGCACCGGAGGATTTTGACCTGATCGTTACCGGCGACCTTGGACAGCTGGGCAAGGAAGTCCTTCTGGAACTGGCAAAACGGGACGGACTTTCCCTGGGCGGCAAACTGACGGACTGCGGTACCATGGTATTCGATCAGATGACGCAGGATGTCCACGCCGGCGGCTCCGGCTGCGGCTGCAGCGCCATTACGCTTTGCAGCTATCTGCTCGGAAAGCTGAGCAAGGGCAAACTGCGCAGGATCCTGTTCTGCGGCACCGGTGCGCTCCTTTCCCCCACATCCACCCAGCAGGGACTTCCCATCCCCGGTGTTTGCCACGCCGTTTCTATTATTGGAGGAAGCAATTAGTATGGATTATATCAAAGCATTTCTGGTCGGCGGCGCACTGTGTCTGATCGGTCAGATCCTGATCGACAAAACAAAGCTGACTCCTGCGCGAATTCTCGTCAGCTATGTGGTTATCGGCGTTTTTTTAGGTGCGATCGGCGTTTATGAGCCATTGGTGGAGTTTGCCGGAGCAGGTGCTTCCGTACCACTGACTGGGTTCGGAAATACTTTAGCAAAAGGTGTCCGGGAAGCTGTCGATGAAAAGGGGTTTCTCGGAATCTTTCTTGGCGGGCTGAAGGCTTCCGCCGGCGGGATCACCGCAGCGATCCTCTCCGGACTGATCGTTAGTCTGATTTTTAAGGATAAGGATAAATCCTGAATTCCGGGGAAAGCTAGCTTCGCGGCAATGCCGCAGTACAAATTTGGAGGAAATAAATCATGATCAACGAGCAGAACAAGAACCAGAACAACCAGAATAACAATCAGAGCCAGAATCAGAACAACCAGAACAACCGCAGCCAGAACAACAACCAGAACCAGAACCAGAATCAGAACAACAACCAGAATAAGAACTACCGCTGAATGATAATGGGCACGCTCCGAGAGCGTGCCCATTTGACTTATTCCATGATCGAAGCAAAGCGGCTTAGTTGAAAGAAATACAAAAGCGCATCTTTCACCGGCTTCTGATAGATCCGTTCCAACGCATCGGCATATGCCAAAACCTGGGGACGGTAATGCCGGATCTTTTCCTGCAAAGTTTTTTCCGTCACTGCATCGGTTTTGAAATCCAGCACCGTGATGGAATCTTCTTCGATCAGCGCGCAGTCCACCACGCCCTGCAGGAGGATCTTTTCCCCAACAAGTGCCGGATCAAAATTCTCGCCGTCATCCAAAACAGAAAATTTAAATTCCCGCAGGACATTTCCGCTGTCACGCAATTTTTGGCCAAGCTCCGTTTGGAAAAAGGCAGCAATATGGTCTGCATTGACCATATCACCCTGCTGCTGGGTCAGCCACTGCTCCGCCACCAGCCGCTGCACTTCCTGCTTAACAGACGGCACATCCACACATGCGTCATAGCGGATATGCTGCATACACGCGTGCATCGCATTTCCGTAAGCGACTGCATCCGCGCCTGCTTCCACAAAGGCCGGCCGCCGCCAGCTTCGGAATACACCCTTCGGCTCTTGGGTGTTCTCCGCCGCCTCCGCGTCCTTTTCCCGGCCCTTCCGCTGGGTGGCCGTTTGCTTGGACGGTGCGCTGACCGCAGCCTCATAACCGTAACGGAAGGAAAGTCCCTCCTGCATCTGCCATACAAGGTCATCCGGCAGCTGCGCAGCGGCTTCATCCGTCACAGCGGAGCTTCCCTGCTGAGGCGCTCGCACAACCGATATCTTCCAAGGAATCTCACTGACCCTGGTCTCCCGGGGCTTTCCAGCCAACGCAAACAGCTCGCCTGCCTCCGTACGGCGCAGTGCAGACATCAGCACCCACTGCCCCGGACACACCACATCCTGAGTCAGCAGTTGGTGGCTTCCCATATCCATCCGCAAAGCGAGATTCTGAAGCTCATTTTCCAGATTTCCCGATGCATATGTCATGATCAGCCGGTCTCTCGCCCGGGTCAGTGCCACATACAACACCCGCATTTCCTCAGAAAGGCTGTCCGCAGTGGTTTTGACCGCAATGGCCCGTTTGGCTATGGTCGGGAATCGAATCCGGTTCTGTTCATCATAAGCCGTCAGACCGAGGCCAAGGGTCTTGTCGCAAAGCACCTGCGCCCGGATGCTCTCCCGGTTAAATTCCCGGGAAAGGCCGCAGACAAAGACCACAGGGAATTCCAGTCCCTTGGACTTATGGATGCTCATCAGTGTCACCGCACCGGCAGCCGTCTGCTCCCCGGCGGCGATCAGTCCCTTTGCTTCCATAGCATCCAGATAATCCAAAAATTGCGTAAGATCCCGCTGACCGGCAGACTCAAATTCCACCGCCAACACATAAAAGCTCTGCAGGTTCTCCCGCCGCAGCTCTCCGCCGGGCATGGCTCCATAGGTCCCTTCCATGCCGGTGCTCAGAAATATCTCCTCGATCAGCCGGGCGACGCTCAGGATTCCTGATGCCTTGCGCCATTGCTTCAGCTGCTCCAAAAAGCGAATCGCCTTTTCGCTTTCACTCAGCTTCAGCGCATCATAAATACAACCGTGCTTATGTTTTCCACGGATCGCGGCCAGATCATCGGCTGTAAATGTGAACACCGGGCTTGCCAGCGCTGCCACCAAGGGAATATCCTGCCGGGGATTGCAGATCACCTGCAGGATGGAGCGAAGCGCACCGATCTCCTGCGTCTGCAGCAGATCCTCTCCCCCACCACTGACACAGCGAATACCCTGCGCTTCCAGCGCGCGAATATAATGCGTGCCCACGCTGCCCGGAGAGCGGAGCAAAATGGCAATATCCTCCGGCCGGATAACGCGAAGCTCGTCACCCTGCCGGACAAAATGGGTGCCATCCAAAAACTCTGCCACCCGCTGGGCAACCAGTGCCGGCTCTTCCTCATAGGTACTTTCCTCCACCGGCAATACCAGCAGCTCCACCTCAGGCTCCCCCAGCGGTACATGGGGAACGCCCTCCCGAAGGGCCTCCTCCGGCCCATAGTGCAGCCCGCCCACTTCTGGGGACATGCACTGGGTAAAAATGTCGTTTACCGCCGACAGCACCGCTCCGCCGGAACGGAAATTCGCGGAAAGCAGCACTTTTCGTCCTTCACCGGGTCCAGCCTGCTCCGCCGGCGCATAGGCGCTGTACTTTCCCAGAAAAATACCGGGATCCGCAAGACGGAACTGATAGATAGACTGCTTCACATCCCCTACCATAAAGCAATTCTGCCGCTTTTCCGTAAGCGCGGAGAAGATGGCATCCTGCACTGCATTGGAGTCCTGATACTCATCCACCATGATTTCCCGGAATCGGCTGCCGATCTCCGCTGCCAGCGCTGTGGTACGCTCTCTGCGGGCACCCAGCAGCAGATCCAAAGTGCGGTGCTCCAGATCAGAAAAATCCAGTACCCGCCGGATCTGTTTCAGCCGGTCATACTCCTGCCGGAAGCGCCGCACCAGCTCTGTCATACCTCTGACGGCTGACGCACACTGACGCATATCCGCAAACACGCTCCCGCTGTCGGAAGCGAAGCTTCGAAGCTTTTTCTCCAGACCCTTTTTGCAGGCTTCCCGCACCGCTTTGATCCGGTCCGCAAGATCCGGATCATTGCATTTTTTGGAAAAAACAAGGCGCCCGTAATCGATATCCTTATTCCGGTATATCGCATCCCATGTATTGCTGCTGCGCAGCGTTTTCAGCTGCTGCACCGTGGCACTGAGCAGCGCAGCCGGTTTTTCCATCCCCTCCGCGGATTTTGCCTGATCGGCGCAGGTTTCCATAGCATGGATCTGCAGATCCAGATACCGGAACAGATCCAGCATCAAAAACTGCCCCCACAGGGTCTGTCCTGCATCCGCAAGATCGGTCATATCCGCATTACGGGCACATTGATCCAGCCAGTTTTCCGGTGACAGGTGGCACTGGGCACTGTCATACACCTTCAGGAGAATATCCGGAACCAGCCGGTCATCCCTGCCCAAACCCTGGGTATCCAAAAAGGTACGGAAATCCTGATTGGATTCCACCGATTCATAGGCTTCCTCCAGCACCCGGGCCATAGCAGTTTCCCGCAGTTCCCGGCATTCATTTTCATCCGCTACGCGAAAATCCGCACTCAGATCCAGCCGGTAGGCATATTCCCGCAAAAGGTCACCGCAGAAAGCGTGCACCGTAGAGATCTTCGCCAGATACAGCCGCTGCATCTGCCGCTGCAGATGTCTGTTTTCCGGATACAGGGCGATCTGCTCTGTCAGTTTTGCCGCGATCTTTCCACGCAGCTCCGAGGCCGCGGCCTTGGTATAGGTAATGATCAAGAATTCATCCAGATTCGCAGGATCCACAGGATCCAGGAGGTAAGAAAGCAGCCGGTCTATCAGCACCTTGGTCTTTCCTGAGCCGGCCGCAGCGGAAACCAGCAGCTTACCGCCCCTGTTTGAAACCGCCAGTGCCTGCTGGGGTGTCAGCTTATCTGCCATGGCGATCCTCCTTTCCGATCTCCTCCCAGAAACGTTCTGCCGTCATTGCCTGATAATCCCGGCGCCCGGGTACGGAAGCCTTGTGGCACACCGCGCCATATGGGCAGTAGGTGCAGGGGTTATGGGCCGTTCCCCGGGTATAGGGATTTGCTTCCACATTGCCGGAAGCAATATCCGCAACCATGTTGCTTAATGTTCGCATAACATGCTTTTCCAGCATTTTCAGCTGCTGCCGGTCAGCAAGGTCACCCGTTAGGCTTCCGTCCTTTTTTCGGGTGCAGCTGAGCCTGCCGCTGTTCTGGGGATCCATAGCCTGCAAAACGGCATCGTCCTTCAAAAGCAGGCCCTTGCGTTTCCATTCCTTGCGGCGGGCAAGCTCCGCTTCCTCATCGGAAAGCCTGCCGTCTGATGCCACGATGGGTGCTCTTGCCGGAAAATACTGCACACCGGCCGCAATAGGCTGATCGCCTACGATCTCCTGTCCTCCCTGCTCCAAAGCGAACAGGTAAAGCAGCATCTGCAGTCCCACACCGTTAAACACATCACAGTAGTCAAAGGACTTCTTGCCTGTCTTATAATCCACCACACGGAAGTAATGCCGGCCATTTTCCTGCCAGATATCCACCCGGTCTACAAAGCCCCGCAAAACGGCCTTCATCTGATCCGAAGGGACGGCGATCGCAGGCATAGGGCCGTCCTTTCCAAAGGCCACTTCAAAAGCACCGGGCAGGAAAGCCGATTCCTTCAGCTCCTGCCAAAGCTCCGCTACGACCATCTCCAGTTCCCTTTGGTTGCGGCGGAACAGATAGGTCAGCCGCTGGGAATCAATCTGGCTGAAGTGCCCGCGCATATATTCATCCGCATACCGGAGGGCTATTTCCATTGTCTCTTCCAAGGAGATCTGATGGAAGCCGCCCTGCTCCATAACCGTTCTTGCGGTGTCCTCCAGCACTGCGTGGACATAGGTTCCGAACTCCGCAGGATCTACCGTAGCTTCCTTGCGCTCCCTGGCACGCATGCCATATTTCATAAAATAGGACATACGGCACTGGGCCTGACAGTCCACCTGGGATGCCGACAGCTGCAGTGTCTCGCCATAGAGCCCAAGTACATTTTCCTTTTCGATCGTACCCAATTCAAAGGCAGCCCTCTGCGCAGTCTGTTCATACCACTGCTCCACACCAAGTGCACAGGCAGCCCCCTCTGCCTTCCACCCGGCAAGATAGGCTCCCGCCTCCGCAGGATCCGTCATGGCCGACCCCAGAACGGAAGGCATCGGCGTTTCTCCCCCTGCCATCTGGGCAAGTCTTCGGTAAACATAGGAGGGCTGGGCACCGGGGCAGGACACCGTGATGGTTTCCCGGGCGCCGCAAAACACACCGTAGACCTCCGCAAATTCCGCCTGCAGGCCTTCCAGAGCGCCACCGGTCAGCGGGACACCCATATCCCGCAGGGCGACCCGTTCCTGATCGCTGAGAATTCCCGTCGAACCGCCGTAACCCGGCAGCTTTCCTTCCTCTGCACCCAGCACAAACAGGTGCTTTTCCTGCTGGCAGCGCATGGCACTGACGGGGCCCACCATCACCGCATCCAGTACCGGCGGAATGGTGCCCACATCATACTGGCTCAGCAATAGCGCAAACAGGCGCACAAACGCGTCACTGTCCCACACTGTCTGACCCAGAACATCGTGCATTTGCTCCAGCGCCGTCAGAAGAATTTCCCACAGCTGGTTCAGAATTTGGGCACTGCGGTTATCACCTGCGGCATCCATTTCCCTTGCCAGAGCACTTAAGCGTTTTGCAAAGCCGATCTCCTCTAAAAATGTATACAGCGCTTCCACCTGCTGAGACAGCTTGGCTGCACTGCGGAACCGCTCCCGCAGACGGTTCAGCGGCTCCATTGCCCGCTGCCGCGCTGCATTGAGCCCTTCCAGCTGCTTTTGGGCAGACTCCGTCCACACCCCTTCCAGACCGTCGGGGTGGTTCTCCCATGGCATCACCCAGCGGTTTCCGCGAATGCCCCACATAATTGCATAGTTTTCCAGCTGGTCGCAGGTTTCCTGGGGCAGCGGAGCAATGGCTGACCTTAAGTAACGCAGTACATCCCGGGTCTCAAAACCGCCAAGCGCCGTATCCAAAGCAGACAAAACCGTTGCGATCACGCTTTTGCTCAGCACATCTTCCGTGCCTGATTCGTAGACTGGGATCCCGCAGCGGTGAAACTGCAGGCTGATGAGGCTCTTATAAACCGCCATATCCGTACACACAACGCTGATATCCCGATAGCGGCAGCCGGATCGCACCAGTTCCAGGATCCGGTCAGCAGCCAGCTGCACCTCGGAAAATGCAGAGTCCCCACGAAACGCAGTCACCGTCCCGGGTTCGGAAAGCTGCGCCGTCTGGCCTTGAAACAGCCCCGCGCAAACCGGCTCCAGCGCTGTGCGTTCCGGTTGTACCAGCTGAATATCCACTTCCACGCCTGCATTGCGGGCGCAGCGGATGATCTGGGAAGCCGTATCACCCGCCTTTTCAAAGGCCATGCGCTCCGACCCTGCCCGATCGCAGTTGAGCCCCACCGTTACAGATGGCGACACCCGGATCAAATGCTCCAGGATCGCCAGATGCTGGCGGGTAAAATCCGGAAATCCATCAATATAAAACACATGATTTTCCCCGAAATCACTGTCTTCCAGCTCTTCCAAGAGCCAGTTCATCAAATCGCGGGGATCCCGTTTGCCCCGGACACACAGGCCGTCATAGGCTTCCAGAAGCAAAGAAAGCTCCTCCAGCTTCTGGGCAAAGCTGCCTTCCGACTGCACGGATGCTGCCGCCAGATCCCGGGCACTGATGCCGCAGCGCTTAAACTCGTCCACAGCATCCACGAGGGCGCTTAAGAATTCCGGCTTCGTTTCCACAGCGGCGTATGCTTTCAGACGGCTGTGCAGCTGCCGGGCAGCAGCTGCCATAGCAACCACCCGTCCGCCGTTATCCATACAGCTTTGGGCGGGGTGTCCCGTATATTCCGACACTCTGCGGGTAAGTCTTGTAAAGGACAGCACCTCCGCAAAACGGCTGGCTGTATCCCCCGCAGCTTCGCTGAGCCTGCGCTCCATATCGTGGCTGATCAGCTCGGGGACCATCAGGATCCGCCCATTCTTTTGAGCATGTACATCCCGCGCCACGCGCTTCAATATTTCTTCTCTTATCGTTACCCAATCGGTACCCAGCAGAAGGTGCAGCATACACTTCACCGCCTTTCTTTTTTACATAATACCACAGATTCCGTCCAAAAAACAGGGGCTGATTCGATATCCCGCGGTATTTTTGCAAAAAATTTCTCCGGTGCGAATACGCACCGGAGAATCCACCTATGTTTTGTGGAACAGGTTTTCCAGCCACCCAAAGCAATCGAGGAAGAAAAAGCGGATCTCGTAACCCCCGTCATGCTGCAGCGCACCGGCAAGAGAGTCCGGAAAGCCGGCTCCGGCTGCGGTATCGGCAAAGCCTTCGGATGTAGCCGGCAGGCACAATGACGGAAACACGACGCACCACCAGTTCTTTCCTTCACCTTCGCCAATGGTGATCTTGAGGGATTCATAAACACCAGCAGGAAGGGAGAAGGTATCATATGCGCGGGTGGGAAAGGCTTCCTGCGTCAAGTTAACCGTAACCGTGTCTTCCATTCCCGCGGCTTTCAGCGTATCTGCAGCGATCTCCTGTAAACGCGGCAGCTGATCATTCAGATATTCCTTTGCGGCATCCACATCCGGCAAAGCGTCCATCGCCTCCCCCAGTGCTTCTACAATGGCATCGCGGACCTGAAGCTTTACCGTCTGATCTTCCCGGGAATCGGAAGCGCCGACCACATGGAGCCGGATCAGATTGTCACTGAGTCTCTGTCGGTCCGCGATCACTGTGCCGATCCAGGCCAGCGCCAGGATCAACAGGGATGTACCGATAATTTTTGCAATTTTTCTCATAAATAACACCGTCCATACTGGAATGATCCAAGTATGGACGGCTTCTGGCAAAATTATACAGGCTTGGCAATAAAAACCTCGGGATAGTTCTCTTTCAGCATATTGCAGATCACAGCGGCAAATTCAAACTCCGTAACGATGGCAAATACCGCCGAACCGGAGCCGGTCATCTGCTGGCCCACGGAACCGTAGGAATTGAAGATAGACTTAATGTAATTCAGTTCCAGATGCTCCTCTGTGACAACGGGGTCAAACACATTGCAAAGATTCTCCGCGATCTTTCCGATATCCCCTGCCAGCAGCGCACTCTCCATAGCCCGATGATCCGGACGTCTTGCGATCTGCTTTTCGTCCAGCTTTCTATACAGTTCCGGCGTAGAAATAGGAAAATCCGGCTTGCAGACCACAAAAACACAGTCCGGCATATCCGGCAGCTTTCTCAGCTTTTCGCCCCTGCCCTCCGCCATGGCAGTGCCGCAAAGTGTGCAGAAAGGCACGTCGCTTCCGACTAAACTGCCCAGCTCCGCCAGCGCGCCAATGGAGAAAGGCTCCCCGTAATGCCGGTTCAACGCCCGCAGAACGGCTGCCGCATCGGCGCTGCCGCCGCCAAGGCCGGCGCCGCTGGGGATCCGCTTGGTGATCCGGATCTCAAGTCCCTCCGGGTCTTTCTTAACCGTATCAAAAAATACCTTCGCAGCCTTCCAGGCCAGATTCCGCTCGTCCGTAGGAATGCCTTCCTTATCACACTGCAAGCACCAGGGTTTGCCGGTACCCACATCGATCTCAATATCGTCGCGGATGGATATGGCCTGCATCACGCTTTTAATGTCGTGATAGCCATCAGGACGCTTGTCCAGCACATCCAATGTCAGATTTAATTTTGCGAAAGCGCCTTCATACAATGTTGTCATTTTGGGGATCCTCCATGTTTTTTTACTATTATATCAAAAAAAGCGGAATGTGCAATGCATATTTTCTGAGCGTGCGGGGATTCTATAAACAGCCAAAAAAAGAATTGGAGGTACTTCTATGGATACACTGGCATTGATCCTGTCTATCATCGGCTCCCTCAACTGGGGTCTGGTGGGCATTTTTCAGTTTGATCTCGTGGCATGGTTGTTCGGCGGTCAGGATGCCGTGATCAGCCGGATCGTTTATACGCTGGTCGGCCTTGCCGGTCTGTGGTGCATCACACTGCTGTTTCGCAAGGGGCGTCATGTGGAAGGCGAATAACGGTCTTCAAAATAAGCGGCAGCACATTGTGTGCTGCCGCTTTGCATATTAGCCTTCTGCTGCATCCGTCTTCTTCTCTGTTACGCGGACGACACAGGTGTATGTATAATCCTCAACCGTTGCGGAAATGGTTACGCTCTTGTTTTTAAGCTCCGCAGTGCTCTTGAGCGCCTTGATGTTCTTGCCGTCGATCTCTACATAGCCTTCCTCATTGGCAGTCCACTGCACATCCACATTGACTCCCTCACTGGTAGTCAGCGTCAGACGGAAGGATTCGCTTTTCCCGAGATCCAGTGTGACATCCCGGTGGCTGATCTTATACTTTGCCTGAGGCTGCTCCGCGGGAGAGAATGCGATAACCACCTTACAGGAAACCGTCTGGTCGCCGATGGTTCCGTGTACCATGGTAGAGCCCTTGCCTACAGGAGAAACAACACCCTTTTCACTGATCTGCGCAATTTTGGGATCGTCTACAGTCCAGGTAATGTCAGTTGCCTTCACGCCGTCGGTTTCCCGATAGACCGCAACAGGATCCGGGTACTTCTCAGAGATGGTAAATTCCTTATATCTCAGCTTCAGAACAAAACCGGTAGGAATCTCAACAGACGGATCCGAAGGATCTGTGGTGGGATCCACAGGCTCACCGAAGCTGCACTTTACATTGCACTGGGCAGTCACTTCACCGCACTTGGCTGTGATCACAGTCTCGCCGCCGGCGACAGCAGTGATCTTACCGTTCTCATCAACCGTTGCAATTGCCGGATTGGCGGATTCAAAGGTGATCTCATCCGTGGTATCCGCAGGCTGCACTTCTGTGCCAAGGATCCAAACCATACCCGCTTCCGTCAGCTCCACAGTGGTCGAGGAGAGCTTGACCTGTGTGCAGGGCACAGCGTTCGGATCGCCGGAGGGATCCGTATTGCCGGACGGCGCCGTATCTGCTGTGCTTTGAGAGGGCTTTGTATCTGTGGGCTTTGTATCCTCACCGGGGAACAGGAACCGCACGCCGATATAACCCAGCACCGCTATGATCGCCAGCAGCAAGATCAGCACCACGGCAACAAGCCCCTTATTGGCGCCGTCATTATCGGGCTCTTCGTCGCTGCTGCGTCTGGCCTGCTTCATCTTCTTATTGCGCTTTCGCACATTGGACTTGGAAAAACGACCGCCCTTCACCGGTGCGTAAGCCGTAACCTCTGTATCCTGGGTGCTTTCCGCTGCAGTCTGATCAATTGCGTTCTTGGCACATCCGCAGATGGGACATACGGATGCTGTTTCCGGATATGTCGTGCCGCAGACATCGCAAATTACTTTGCTCATATATACCTCCGGTCCGCGCGCATACGCGCGCCAATAGTTTTCTGTTGTCGCCAAAGGAATCGCTGTGGACTCATTATATCACACCTGCGAAGTTTATGCAAGTGCACAAACTGTGAACAAATCTGCGCTTTCCCGCTGCAGATTGCTTTTTTGACGCTTTCTGTCCTTCGATTCTGTGAAAAACCACGGAAATAGTGTTGCAATTTTGCCGATTTTATTTTATCATATATAGGATATGATAAAAGGAGGCGATGGATATGTCCGAGCCGAAACTGATCTCTCCCTTGCTGGATGGCTTCGTAATGGGCGATCCCATCAGCAGCCACCATGGCGTGTGCTGCTGCCCCGCTATGCAGACAGCTACTGACAGTAAGTACATAGTAAAGGTCATTTCCGTTCCCGCATCCCAAACCAAGCTGGATGCCCTGCTTCTGGCCGGCGCATTCAGCAGCAACGACTCTGCGCTTTCCTATTTTCGGGATCTTGCCGACGGGATCGTAGAAGAAGCTGTGCTCCTGCAGCGTCTTTCCCGGCTGGAGGGCTTCACTTCTTACGAAAAATGGCAGGTCGTCCCCATGGAGGACGGTGAGGTTGGATTTGACATTTACCTTTCCGGCGTCTACCGCCCCACGCTGGAACGGTTCCTGCGCAAGGATTCCATGACACATCTGGGTGCTGTCAATCTGGGCCTCGACCTGTGCGCTGCTTTGTCCGTTTGCCGCAGGAGCGGATATCTGTATGTTGATCTGAAGCCGGAGAATGTTGTCATCTGTCAGGATCACGAATATCGGATCGGCGATCTGGGCTTTATCCCCCTTGCATCCCTTGCCTATGCATCCCTGCCGGAGCGGTACCTGAGCGCCTATACCGCTCCCGAGATCACGGATGCCTATTCCGCACTGAATACTACCATGGATGTATACGCTGTCGGTCTGATCCTCTATCAGGTATACAACGGCGGTGTGCTCCCCTTCGAGGGCAGAGCACCGGAAACTCCGCTGTCTGCGCCTGCGTACGCAGATTCCGAAATGGCCCAGATCATTCTGAAAGCCTGCGATCCCAATCCCGAGGTCCGCTGGCAGGATCCGCTGCAGATGGGCAAGGCATTGGTCAGCTACATGCAGTCCCATACTGTTAACGACACTGCGATCGTAGTTCCCCCTGCTCCGGTGATCCCGGAAGTAACGGACGAGGAGCCTGTTTCTGCCGAACCGGAAGAACCCTCCACCAATGAGATACTTGCAGAAGTGGATCTTGCACTGGACGCAGTGGGTGTTTCCCCGGAAGAATTGACAGAAGCTGCCGCAGAAGAACCTTCTGAACAGGCTGCAACCGAAGAACCGGAGGAAGAAAATACGGAAGCAGTTTGCGAAATGGCTGCTGAACCGGAAGATTCCGACGAACAGGCAGTTGGTGAAGAGGTAACGGAGCCGGAAGATCCCATCTGTGAAGAAGCTTCCGATGATACCCTCTGTGAAGACACTGCTGCGGAAACAGAAGAGATCCCCCGTGAGGAATCTGCTTCTGATGAAGATCAAGCACTTTCCGCTGAGGCGGTTGCCATACAGCAGGAGCTGGGTGTTTCCGAAGAGGTCAGTCAGATCCTGGCGCAGGCAGAAAGTCTGATCGCCCACGAAACGCCCGATCCGGTAGTGGCGCCGGAGCCTGTGGATATCCCTATCCCGGAACCCATCGTGCTGCAGGAAGAAACCGAACCGGAAGAAACCGAGCCTGCTGACGAAGCTGAGGAAACCGTGGTTTCGGAAACTGAGCCGGCCGAAGCGGAAGCTGCAGAAGGCTCCTCTGCCGCGCCTGTTGATGACGACGCGGAAGAAGAAATCAACGAGGTACTTGCCGAAAAGCCCAAGAAAAAGCGCCGCGGCTGGATCGCGGTTCTGATCTGTCTGTTCCTTTTGGCGGCTGCTGCATTCGGCGGTTATCTGTTCTATGAGCATTATTATCTGCAGACTATCCAGTCCATCTCACTGCAGGGCTCTGAAAATCGCTTGACCGTACTTTTGGATACGGATGTGGAAGATTCCCTGCTGACCGTTTACTGCACGGATACTTACGGCAACACCGTCAAGCAGTCTGTTTCAAACGGAAAAGCGGAATTCCAAGATCTGAATCCCGGCACCCGCTATAAGATTTCCGTATCCATCAGCGGTTACCACAAGCTTGTCGGTGTCACCACCGGTGTCCACACCACCTCCGAGCAGACTGTGATCTCCAACTTTACTGCCGTTACCGGCGCTGAGGACGGCTCCGTTATTCTGAATTTCACCGTTCAGGGACCCGAAACCGGCGACTGGAAGGTAACCTGCTCCGCCGAGGGTGAAGAAGACAAATCCATTCCCTTTACCGGCCACATGGTCACTGTCACCGGCCTGACTGTCGGGAAGGAATACACCTTCCGCCTGGAACCGGCAACGCAGTTGTATGTCATTGGCGACAATACCATTAAACATACGGCATCCAACATCATTTTTGCCGAAAATCTGGCGATCCAGGGTTTCCGCAATAGTGCCCTTACCGCCACATGGCAGGCTCCCGACGGTATTTCCGTAGAAAACTGGGTGGTTCGCTGCTACAATGACAAAGGCTATGACAAGACCATCACCACCGATGCCCTGACCGCCGTATTTGAGAGTCTGGATGTTTCCGCTGCCTATACCGTGGAAGTCACCGCCGAAGGCATGACCCAGGGCACCAGAACCTATGTTTCTGCCAATTCTGTTACCGTCGGTGAGATCAAGATCGATCAGTCCGACCGCAATCAGCTTTCTGTCAGCTGGGATTTCGAGGGTACCGCTCCCGCAGGCGGATGGCTCCTGCTGTACACCATGGACGGCAGCGACGAGCAGCTGGTAGTGCAGTGCGCTGAAAACGCAGGCATTATCGCGCCTGTGGTTCCCGGCAGCAGCTATGCGATCACTGTCCAGCCTGCCAACGGCAGCACAGTATTCGGCGGCACCACCACCTATGAGGCTCCCGCCGCGCAGGCGTTCTCCGGATATCTGCTCAGCGCATCGGATATGACTTTCCAGATGTGCAAAACCCCCGCCAATCCGGAATGGGGCCGAAATGATGTTCCCGCCCAGGACTATACCACCACCTTTGCTTCCGGCGAGAGCGCGTCCTTCGCGGTCTATCTGAACCACGAATACAACACCTCTTCCGATACCATCGTTACCCTGTTCGTGATACGCGATGAAGAGGGAAACGTGGTCAGCACAGCCACCCAAAGCAGGTCTTGGACCTCCATGTGGTACCGGGGCTTCGGCCGGATCAATATCCCTGCAATTCCCACTGCCGCAGGCGACTACTCTGTAGAGATCTATTTTAACGGTGCCCATGTGATCACACAGGCATTTTCCATCGTATAAACCTTGTCGGCAGCTGCTTCCATGTGGCTGCCGACATCGTATTTCCCGGGAAAAGAATCCCTGTTTTTTCAAAAAAGCCTTGCATTATTCCATGTACCGTGGTATAATGTCCGCATCTGTTGGATTCGGAGGCATTTTATGCTGAATTTTGCTGCACAGTTTTATTTTTGCTACTATTACTTTTTTACCCGTAAAAAGTAATAGCGATTTGTGCTGCAGTTATTTTTCCAGAAGTCCCAAGTGAGTATTCTCACACGCCGCACAGTTCGCAGCTGTGCGGCGTTATTATTTTAGGAGATGTTGTTATGATCGCAATTCTAAAGCATGGTACCACCCCCGCTCAAACCCAACATCTGGTAGATTGGCTGAAGCATATGAATCTGGATGTCCACCTTTCCGAAGGTCAGGAAGTGACTGTTCTGGGTCTGATCGGCGATACCAGCCGGGTAGACATGGATCTTCTGAGTTCTTTGGAGATCGTGGCCTCGGTCAAGCGGGTGTCTGAACCCTTTAAGCAGGCGAACCGGAAGTTCCATCCGCTGGACACCGTGGTGGAAGCAGGCAGTGCCAAGATCGGCGGCGGACATTTTGCTCTGATCTCCGGCCCCTGCAGTGTAGAATCCGAGGATCAGATCATTGAAGTCGCGGAAGCCGTCAAGGCTTCCGGAACCCATATCCTCCGGGGCGGTGCCTTCAAGCCCCGTACCTCTCCCTATGCGTTCCAGGGTATGAAGGATGAGGGTATTCGGCTGCTGCTGAAAGCAAAGGAAGCCACAGGTCTTCCCATCATCACCGAGATCATGAACATCAACACACTGGATCTATTCGAGGATGTGGATATCATTCAGGTAGGCGCCCGGAATATGCAGAATTTCGACCTGCTGAAGGAGCTGGGTAAGACCCAGAAGCCCATCCTTTTGAAGCGAGGCCTTGCCAACACGCTGCAGGAGCTTCTGATGAGCGCCGAATATATCATGAGCGAAGGCAATGAAAATGTGATCCTCTGCGAGCGGGGTATCCGCACCTTTGAAACCTATACCAGAAATACGCTGGATCTTTCCGCTATTTCCGTGCTCCACGAGCTGACGCATCTGCCTGTGGTGGTTGACCCCAGTCACGCCACCGGCAAGGCCAGTCTTGTGCCACCCATGGCCGCTGCCGCCGCTGCTGCCGGTGCTGACGGCATCATGGTAGAAGTCCATAACAATCCAACCCGCGCCCTGTGCGACGGTGCCCAATCCCTGACACCTGCCCAGTTTGACGAATTGGCGCAGCGAATCGCCAAGATTCGGGAGGCGATCTTATGACCGTCGGTATTCTGGGTCTCGGCCTGATCGGAGGCTCCTTGGCAAGGGCCTATGCCATCGCCGGCCACACGGTGTATGTCAGTGTCCGGAATCAGTCTATGCTGGCCTTTGCCCAGCTTGCCGGTGCTGTGCATGCGCCGCTGACTGCCGAAAATATGGATCAGTGTGATCTGATCCTGCTGGCGATATACCCCGAGGGCTGCGCCGCATGGCTGGAAAACAATGCAGCGTTTATCCGCAAAGATGCGCTGGTCATTGACTGCTGCGGCATCAAGCAGGAGATCTGCGAGCGCTGCTTTCCTCTGGCAGAACAATACGGTTTTACCTTTGTGGGCGGCCATCCCATGGCCGGCTCCCAATTCTCCGGCTTCAAGCACAGCCGGGCTGATATGTTTATCGGCGCGCCCATGGTGCTGGTGCCCCCCAGATTTGATGATATGCAGCTGCTGGAGCGGTGCAAGACAGCGCTGGCACCCTGTGAGTTTGGTTCTTTTTCTGTCTGTACGGCACAGGAGCATGACAAGCTCATTGCTTTTACCTCTCAGATGCCCCATGTGCTCAGCAATGCCTACATCAAATCCCCTACGGCACTGGGACATAAGGGTTTTTCCGCCGGAAGCTATAAGGATCTGACCCGGGTCGCATGGCTCAACGCACAAATGTGGGCAGAGCTTTGCATGGAAAACCGGGACAATATGCTCTTTGAGCTGGACACCTATATTGAAAGTCTGAAGGCTTATCAAAAGGCTCTGCAGGAGCAGGATCTTGACACGCTTACAGCCCTGCTGGACGAGGGCCGCAAACGCAAGGAGGCGGTGGATGGATGAGGACCGTCACAGTCAGCGCATCACGAAACTATGAAATGCAGATCGGTTCCGGTTTGCTGCAAACGCTGGGCACAGAAGCTGCCAAGGTCTGCAAGGCAGAGAAGGCCGCCATCATCAGTGATTCAACCGTCTGGCCTCTTTACGGACAGGCAGCCGAAAACAGCCTGAAAGCGGCCGGCTTTACCGTGGTTCACTATGTATTTCCCGCCGGCGAATCCAGCAAAAATGGCGCTACTTATCTGGAAATTCTGAACTTTCTGGCAGAAAATCAGCTGACCCGCTCCGACTGTCTGATCGCCCTTGGCGGCGGTGTTGTGGGTGATATCACCGGCTTTGCTTCCGCTACCTATCTGCGGGGCATTGCCTGTATCCAAGTCCCCACTACCCTGCTTGCTGCTGTGGACTCTTCCGTTGGCGGCAAGACTGCCATTGATCTCCCCGCAGGCAAAAACCTCTGCGGTGCATTCTGTCAGCCCCGATTGGTTCTGTGCGACACGGACACCTTGAACACCCTTCCGGAGGGTATTTTCCGGGACGGCTGCGCGGAGGTCATT
Organism: Faecousia sp.; assembly: GCA_045576415.1. Taxonomy (GTDB): domain Bacteria; phylum Bacillota; class Clostridia; order Oscillospirales; family Oscillospiraceae; genus Faecousia. The sequence continues at coordinate 52,456 of JAZNGJ010000014.1, forward strand.
AAATACGGCATTCTTTACGATGCCGATCTGTTTTCCTATCTGGCGAAAACCGGGCTTTCCTTCGACCGGGAAGCGGTTATCACCCGTTGTGTGGAACTGAAGCGGGATGTGGTAGCCGAGGACGAATTTGACACCGGCAGCCGGATGAAGCTAAATCTGGGACACACCATCGGTCACGGCGTGGAAGCAAACAGCAATTTCACCATTTCCCACGGCAAGGCCGTGGCCATCGGCATGGCCATCGTCAGCCGGGCATCCAAATGCCCGGATAACGACCGCATTATCCACATTCTGGAGCGGTTCGGACTGCCCACCAAGACAAGCGCAACAGCAGATGAGCTCTACCGCTGCGCGCTGTCTGACAAAAAGCGCAGCGGCGGCACCGTGAATCTGATCATACCGGAAGAAATCGGCCATTGCCGCATTCAGCCGACTCCGGTCAGCGAACTCAAATCCTTTATTGAAGCTGGTTTGTAATCATGAACATTACCATCACCCCGGGGAAGCTCAACGGCACGGTTGCAGCCATTCCTTCCAAGTCTCAGGCGCATCGGTATCTGATCTGCGCTGCTTTTGCCGGCAGCCCTACCACCCTCCTCTGCCCCGATACAAACCGGGATATTGAAGCCACCGCGGATTGTCTGCGTGCTTTGGGTGCAGATATTCAGCGCACCGAAACCGGCTATGTCATATACCCTATCGGCAGCATTCCGGAATGCGCTGTGCTGAATTGCTGCGAAAGCGGCTCTACCCTGCGTTTTATGCTGCCCATCGTGGGGGCTCTTGGCGTGGATGCTACTTTCCGAATGGAAGGCCGGCTTCCCCAGCGTCCTCTCTCCCCTCTATGGGAGGAAATGGAGCGAAAGGGCTGTACCTTGCAACGTCCCACAGAAAATACCATCCGCTGCCAAGGGAAGCTGCAGCCGGGAGATTATTCCATCGACGGCGGTGTCAGCAGCCAGTTTATCACCGGACTGTATTATGCACTGCCGCTGATCAACGGCAAGACATCCCTTACCATTACCGGCAAGCTGGAATCCAAGCCCTATGTCACGATGACCGTGCGGGCATTGAGCCGGTACGGTTATCCGGGTAACCAGTCCCCCGGTGAGATCACCGTAGAGGGCGACTGGAGCAACGGTGCATTCTGGTTGGCTGCAAAGCAGATGAAAAATGATATCACTGTCACAAACCTCTCCACCGATTCCCCACAAGGTGACCGGGCAGCCGCAGAGCTTCTGCTGCAGCTGGATAATAATATTACCATAGACGCAACGGATATCCCGGACTTGGTTCCCATTCTGGCGGTGACCGCCGGGGCAAAACAGGGTGCCGTGTTTACCGGCATTCAGCGGCTGCGGATCAAGGAATCTGACCGGGTGGCATCCACCATCGCCATGCTGACTGCGCTGGGCGGAAAAGCAGAATCGACCGAAAGCACCCTTACCATTTACGGCACCGGTTTCCGGGGCGGCACAGTGGATGCCTGCAACGACCACCGCATCGCCATGGCGGCAGCCATCGCCGCCACCGTCTGTACGCAGCCGGTCACCATTCTTGGCGCCGAAGCTGTAAATAAATCCTATCCCGGTTTCTGGGAAGAATACAAACGTTTGGGAGGTCAATATGAGCTCAACTTACGGTGAAAACTTAAAACTTTCCATTTTTGGCCAGTCTCATGGCCCGGCCATCGGCATGACGCTGGATGGTATCCCCGCCGGACTGCCTGTTGACCTTACACAGCTGCAAAACTTCCTGAACCGCCGCGCACCGGGTCAGAACAGCTGGTCTACTCCCCGGAAAGAAGCAGATGCCCCCGAGTTTTTGAGCGGCATTCTGGACGGCTTTACCTGTGGTGCACCCATCGCTGCCGTCATCTACAATAAAAACACCCGCTCCGGCGATTACGATAACCTCAAGGATTGCCCTCGTCCCGGTCACGCGGACTACACCGCCCACATTAAGTACGGTGGCTTTCAGGATGCCGCCGGCGGCGGACACTTCTCCGGCAGACTGACGGCTCCGCTGTGCATCGCCGGTGGGCTTTGCAAGCAATGGCTGGCGGAAATGGGAATTCAGATCGGCGCCCATATTCTAAACATTGGCGCGGTGACCTATGATGACCGGTTTGACGAACTGGCACCCCAGCTGGATGCCGTAGATCCGGATTTTCCCGTGTTGAATACCGGTATTGCCGGCAGAATGCAGCAGGAGATCGCCGCCGCACGCCAGCACGGCGACAGCATTTGCGGTGATATCGAGTGCGCTATTACCGGTCTTCCCGCAGGCATCGGTGAACCGATGTTCGGAGGAGTAGAAAGCCGCATTGCCCAGATCATCTACGGCATCCCTGCTGTGAAAGGTCTGGAATTCGGTGAAATGTACCCCTACGGCAGCACCAACAATGACGAATTCTGCGTATCGGACGGACAGATCCGCACCGTTACCAACCACTGCGGCGGAATTCTTGGCGGCATCACCAACGGCATGCCGGTAACCTTTACCGTATCCCTGAAGCCTACACCCTCCATATCTCTGCCCCAGCAGAGTGTGGATCTGACAACCGGTGAAATTACCGCACTGGAAGTTCACGGACGGCACGATCCGTGCATCATTCCCAGAGCAGTGCCTGTGGTGGAAGCAGCTGCTGCCATCGCAATCTATGACATGATCCTGGGCAACACCCAGACCGATAGGAGGAAGTAATTTTATGGAACTTTCCGAGCTTCGCGGTCAGATCGACCGCATTGATGACGAACTGGTGAAGCTGTTTGCCCAGCGTATGGATGTCGCTGCCCAGATCGCGGATTTCAAGAAGGAAAACAACATACCCATTCTGGTCCCTGCCCGGGAACGGGAAAAAATGGCGGATGTTGCCGAAAAAGCCGGTCCCGAGATGACTAACTACACCCGGGTCCTGTACTCCATGCTCTTCGAGCTGAGCCGCAGTTATCAGAGCAAGCGCAATAACACGCTGTCCCCTCTGTACAGCCAGATAACAGAAGCAATTGAATCCACTCCCAAGCTGTTCCCACAGCAGGCAATGGTCGCCTGTCAGGGTGTGGAGGGTGCTTTCTCCCAGATCGCCTGCGAGAAGATCTTCAAAAATCCTTTTATCATGTATTTCAAGAATTTTGACGGTGTTTTCACCGCCATTGAGCAAGGTCTGTGTCAGTACGGCATTCTGCCCATTGAAAATTCCACTGCCGGCTCCGTGAAAAAGGTCTATGATCTGATGATCCGCCACAGCTTCTCTATCGTCCGCAGCTTCCGGCTTAAGATCGATCACAATTTGCTGGCAAACCCCGGCGCCAAGCTGGAATCCATCAAGGAGATCTATTCCCATGAGCAGGCCATCGGCCAGTGCGGGGAGTTCTTAGGCAGCCTTACAGGCGTGAAAATTATTCCTGTGGAAAATACCGCCGTGGCAGCGGAAATGGTCTGCAAATCCGGGCGAACGGATGTGGCAGCAATCTGCAGCCGCAGCTGCACGGAGCTGTACGGTCTTAAGGCTCTTGCCTCCTCCATTCAGGACAAGGGCAATAACTACACCCGCTTCATCTGCATCAGCAAAAATCTGGAGGTTTACCCCGGTGCGGACAAGACCAGCATCATGATGATCCTGAACCACCGCCCCGGCGCACTGTATAAGGTGCTGGCAAGAATGTATGTGCTGGGCATTAATGTGACCAAGCTGGAATCCCGTCCCCTGCCCGACCGGGATTTTGAGTTCATGTTCTATTTCGATCTGGATACCTCCATCTACTCGGAGGAATTCGTGCAGCTGATGTGTGAGCTGGATGAGCTTTGCGAGGAATTCAAGTACCTCGGCAGTTATAGCGAGGTAGTGTGATGAAATGCGGACTGTTGGGGCGTAAGCTGGGGCACAGCTACTCTCCCCAGATCCATGCCTATCTTGGGAGCTACCGCTATGACCTTTTTGAGCGGGAGCCGGAGGATGTGGAGGATTTCCTGAAAAACGGGGATTTTTCCGCCATCAATGTGACCATCCCCTATAAAAAGACGGTCATGCCCTATTGCCGCCTGACCCCTACGGCAGAATACATGGGTTCTGTCAACACCATCGTCCGGCAGCCGGACGGCACCCTTCTGGGGCACAATACCGACTATTTCGGTTTCACCTCCATGGTGCGCCGCAGCAGTCTGGAGCCGAAAGGTAAGAAGTGTCTGGTGCTCGGCAGCGGCGGTGCCTCCGTTACAGCCGTCGCCGTATTGAAAGAGATGGGCGCCCATGTAGTTGTCATTTCCCGCAATGGCGAGGATAACTACAAAAATCTGGAGCGGCATAAAGATGCCGCCATCCTCTGCAACTGCACCCCCGTAGGAATGTACCCCAATAACGGAGTCAGTCCCATTGATCTGGATCTTTTCCCCCGGCTGGAAGGCGTGCTGGATATGATCTATAACCCCAGCCGCACAAAGCTACTGATGGACGCTGCCGAACGGGGACTGATCCACTGCAACGGACTGTGGATGCTGGTGGCGCAGGCGAAAGAGGCTGCAGAACGCTTTCTGGGGCAATCTCTTCCCGACGCCATGATCCAGCAGGTCTATGATAAGATGCGGCTGCAGATGGAAAATATCATTCTTGTCGGCATGCCCGGCTGCGGAAAAAGCACTGTAGGCAAAGCGCTTGCTGATACGCTGGGTAAGCGCTTCGTAGATGCGGACGAAGAACTGGTAAAAGTATTTCAAAAATCCATACCAGACATTTTTGCCGAAGAAGGCGAAGCCGGTTTCCGAAAAAAAGAAAGCCAAGTCCTTGCAGACTTGGGCAAGCGCTCCGGTCTGGTCATTGCCACCGGCGGCGGATGTGTGACAAGGAATGAAAACTATCCCCTGCTGCATCAGAACGGCACCATCTTCTGGCTGCACAAAAACATCGACAGTCTGCCGACGGATGGTCGCCCCCTGTCCCAGGCAAACCGCCTCAGCGATCTGTATGCCGTCCGCAAACCCCTGTACGAAGCTTTTTCCGACTTTGCAATTGACAACAACGGCAATATCATGGATACTGTTTCCAAGATCATTTCCATACTGGAGGAGCAGAAATGAAGATTCTGGTGATCAATGGCCCCAATATCAACATGGTCGGTATTCGTGAGCCGGGCATTTACGGCAAGCAGACATTTTCCGACCTGCTGGCGCTGATCGACGAGACCGCCCGGCAGGAGAATCTGGAGATCGAACAGTTCCAGTCGAACCACGAAGGTGCAATCGTGGATAAAATTCAGGAAGCCTACGGCAAGGTAGACGGCATCGTGATCAATCCCGCCGCCTATACTCACACTTCCGTCGCCATTCTGGACGCGCTGAAGGCCGTTTCGATCCCCGCGGTGGAGGTTCACATCTCCAATGTGGACGCCAGAGAACCCTTCCGGCAAGTTTCCTACCCCGGAATGTACTGTGAAAGGACCATCAAAGGCCTTGGTCTGGAGGGTTACCGGCAGGCGATCCGCTACCTGAAGGAAAAATACGGCTGATACCCGGGAGGAAATCCGTGATGAATCAGGATTATCAAACCATCAAGCAGGATCTGCGGATGCTGGGTCTTAAAAAGGGCGATTCTGTTTTGATCCACAGTGCCTATAAGTCTCTTGGCCATGTGGACGGCGGCATTGAGACAGTTGTGGACGCGGTGCTGTCCGTTATCGGTGATACCGGCACGCTGATCGTACCTACCATAACCTGCATTGAGGTTTCGGAAGCCCATCCCATCTATGACCATGTGCATTCCGCTTCCTGTGTCGGCGCCATCACAGAATTTGTGCGCCATATGGAGGATGCCCGGCGAAGCATCCACCCCACCCATTCCTGCGCCTGCTATGGCTTCAAGCAGAACTGGTATGCGGACGGTCACGAAAACGACCGAACGCCCATCGGTGTCAATTCTCCTATCTATAAGCTGCATAAGGACGGCGGCAAGGTGCTGATGCTGGGCTGCAGCTTAGGCTCCAATACCAGCATGCACGGCGTAGAGGAGCATTTCCCCACCTCTTATGTGCTGCCCAAAACGCCCAAGCCTTACACTGTCATCCTGCCGGAGAAAACCTACCAAATCGACTTCTATCGGCATCACATTTCCCAGAACGGCTACTCTACACATTACGAGCGCCTGGAACAAGTGATGGATCCCATGTTCATGCGCAAAGGCAATATCCACGGAGCCACCAGCTGGCTCATCAACGCGCCGCAAATGTGGAAAACCGGCATGGAAACCCTTGCCAAGGACGAATTTTACTTTGTTGAGAAACGGGTTTGATACATATGGTTCAAGTTGGTTTCGCAAAACAGGATCTGGAAGCTGCCCTGCGTCCGGTACTGCCGGTGCGGGAGGAACGGATCGAGGCCATCGGCCTGTACCTTTCCTCTGACTGTCTGCAGTGCGTATGGATCACGCTGGACTTTATGGACTTTGATCTGCATGTGATCAAGACGCTGACCGCAGCCGTGCAGAAATCCACCGGCATTGATCCTATGCATATCCATATCGTCACCACCCACAATCATGGCGGCGGGGAACCGGATCTGGATGTCCTCTCGGAGCTTGCCGCACAGTGCGCCCAAAATGCCATGCAAAACGCTGCTCCCGCTAAAATCCGCTGGGTCTGCTGCAAGACTGACCGGCAATTAAACATCATTCGCCGCTATCCGGTGCCGGAATTGGGCGGCGTGAACACCATGTACTACGGCGCTTGCGAGCAAAACGGCTTCGACAGCGCATCTTCTGCGCAATATGCAATAGAGGCCGTCAGGAGCGGACGGCTCAGTTATTCCGGCCAAGCGGAAACCACTCGTCCTGCTGCGCCGCTCCCAAGCGGCGATGACGAGATCTTTGCCATGCAATTCTGTGATGACGCAGAAAAGGTCCTCGGAACCGTTGTCCGTTTTGCCGCCCACGCGGTCTGCTGCAATCTGGATGGTTCCTATTCCTCCGACTACCCTTACCATGTCCGCAGAGGCATGGAAGACACCTTTGGCGGCATCTGCTTGTTCTGGAACGGGCCCTGCGGCGATATTGCGCCGGCAATGACCGCCAAAACCGACGGCACGCAGCGTGTTCTTGGTGAACAGATTGCTCAACTGGCTGCTTCTGCCCTGCGCAGTGTTCCATATTCCCCCATCCACACATTCCGCGATACGGCCGTTTCTGTGCCGCTTCCGGTACGGCAAGAGGTACGCACCGGCTCTGTGATCCTGCCGGATACCATGCCCGATCCCCTGCCGCAGCGGCGAATGTATCTGGAAACCCGGCTATTGGCGGAGTTGATGGGATTTCTGCAAGGTAAATACCGCAACGGTGAGCCATCTCCCGGCGATACCATTTCGGTTTCTCTCGGCTTTCTGCAGCTGAACGACCTGCTGTTCACCGCCTTCCCTGGCGAGACCTTTTCCGTTACCGGGAAAGCCCTGCAAGATGCGTTCCCGGACAAATCGATCTGCACCGTGACGGAACACGGAAGAACGGTCATGTACCTTCCCCCGGATGCGGACTGCAAACGGGGCGGCTATGAATCCGTCTGCCGCACCACTGAGCCCCATGCTGAGCATATCTTGCGCAGCGGAGCGATCACTGCGGCTGAAGTATTTCTTCATTAACCAAAATCAGGGCGCGGAAATTTCCGCGCCCTGATTGCTTAGTATGTAGATAAAACTGGCGGTTCGCTATACTGAATGGCGCAGGGAGGCCCGCTGCAAATTTGAGAAACCCATTTTCTGTTAATTGTGTTGTGGCAATTCTCACATACATCAGCATACTCGTAATAATGCCTTAATCCAGAGTGATATTGATTTCCTGTCGTGGTGTATATATAGTTATGGCTATTGCTATATATCAGAAAGTAAACTTCACTATCATAGTAATATGTAGGCGGATTCACACCAGTAGCCTTTATATTTTCATTGCACCAAAAGGGAAGTTCATTGGCCTCATATAAATATCTCAAAGGAACTGACTCTCCCGGTTTATGCAACCAGCCATCCGCTGACAACCGCATATAATGAAAATCTCCACTTTTGCGAAGGGCAATCGCTGTTTGGCCCGATGCCAGTGTGCTATACTGGGGACATGCAGTTTTAATACCTACGCACGAATACCCTAGTGCCAGCAGATCTTTCTTTGTGGCTTGGGCAACTGTTTCTACACTGTCACTTGCGTTATATTTATATTCCTTTGAAAATTCTCCAGGATTCCAAGCAAAATCATTCCTGCCCAGAGCATATGCATAGCAATTATAGTCTGTATAATTGTCATCATACAAACCTGCATATTGCACGCTATACCGCAGAGTATAGCCCGTAGAGCGTGCAGATGCATCAATGGTTGTGCGCGAAGCAACGCCATAATAGTCATTTACCGCTGCTTTAATCGCGTTTGCAAATTTTGTCATCACACGATAGCTGTAAACGAAATCACAATCAGGATCACTTTCAACAGCAGCTATCGTATCACGGATAAAAGCAGCCCAGCCCAATTCTTCATAATCATCAGGGATCTCAATGTTGTAGTCTTTCACAAATGCAACACATTCCTCGTCCGTCATCTCTGAAAGCTTAGACGATGATTTTCCTGATAGATTCATTGCAAATCCAGAAGCTGATTGGCTAAAGACAAGCGCAAAAATGAGTACCAGACACATTATTTTCTTCATTTGCTTTTTCTCCTTATAGATTTCTATTCAGTTATCGTTGTTACTTAGCAACCCACCACATTGGAATCACCGCCTCGATATGCAAACTCCCAGTACTTATCGGCAATTCATTTTGACTGTTTCTATCTGATCCTGTATATATTCCTCCGTCACTTTTTGATAGTTGTCCAGAATTTTTGGATAGTATACCGATTTCAAAAGATACATTTCGTATCTAGATAAATCTGTATTTTCCAGCTTAATCACTGCGTATCCAATGATATTGTCCCCATCTCTCAAAACAACATCTATATATACATCAGTTAAAACAGTTTCCCAGCTGGTAGTGGCTTTTCCCGTTTCTGGATCTACTTCCCAATACCTCCAGTAAATCGTGCGGTCAAGGATCGAAGAAATTTGTTTTCTTGCTGTAGTACTGCCTTCGCGTCCCTGAAATTCACCATTTGAATCTATATCTTTAAACCCTTCTACAAAATGTCCTTTCTCTACTGAGATGTCCAGAACTAAATTCTGATATTTCTCTCGATCCTTTGAAAAAGAAAATGTAATAGGAAAACCTGGAACACAATTTATCTCAAAACTATAATCCTGCAACCACCCATGATCGTAGGCAGTTACCCCTTCTTTCAGTATATGCTCCGACGGTTTCCATTCGTTCTCAAAGGCATAGGCCTTGACAGCCAGAACACTTGGGGCGGTAATATATTTTTCTCCGGAAAGCCAGGGAAAGCTAATGCCAAACAGCAATCCCAGAACCACAGCGATACAAACCACAGCACGCAGCCACGGCGTAAAATGAATACGCTTTTTCGCCCGGGAGTGGATGGCTTCCCCGATCATGCTGTCCGGCAAAAAACTTAAGCTGCGGCTTAGCGCTTCAGCGTTCATAGATCCATTCCTCCTTAATCAAATACTGTTTCAGACGGTTTCGCACCCGCATCAATTGAGATTTCACCTTACTCTCCGAGACACCAAACCGCTTTGCGATCTCGGCAATGGAATCGTAAAACCAGTACCGTCGCAGGAACATATTGCGGCTTTCATGATCCTCTTTGGAAAGGAACTTTTCCACCGCCTTTGCCAGCTGCTGCTCGGAGACCGCCTCCTCCGGCGTTCCATTTGCAGGAATGCATTCCTCCAGCTCATGAATGGATACGGCGGCATAGTCCGATCGCTTGCGGCTGTTATGATAGGTGATCCGTTTCATGGCGAGATTGCGGGTGATCTTCGCTATGTATGCCGAAAGGGGATTTGGCCTTGCCGGCGGAATGGCATCCCACAAGGCGGCATAGGTATCGTTTACGCACTCCTCTGCATCCTGCGCATCCAGCACGATCCGCTGTGCGATGCTACGGCACAGATCCCCATATTTTTGCGCGGTCTGCGTGACCGCTTCTTCTGAACGGGACCAGAATAATGCGATAATGGCTTCATCCTCCATAGGCTTCTCTCCTTTCTTTGCGAACATACAGATGCATCTATGCTGTTCACCCATTATCTACCATTTTATTCGCGTTGGTTGCACGCAACAGAAAAATCGGGCATATTTTCCCATACGCCCGATTGGTGCATTATTTTTCCTTGCGGAACACCAGCAGCTTGCTGGCAAAGTAATTGAGGATCACCACGAGGATACTGGTGGCAAGCTTCATCCAGTTTCCGTTCCAGGAGAGCAAGTCCACCGTGACGAAAATGATCACCGTTTCCAGCACGCCGGAGCCGATCCGGCAACTGACAAATTTCGCAAACTCCGGCCATACGGTTTTCGCCGACCAGTCATGGCTCTTGAACACAAAGGGCTTATTGGTCAAAAATGCAAACAGCACCGCCGCTGCCCACGCGATCACATTGCTGGCCGCGGCACTTAGCTCCAGCCAATTAAAGCAAGGCAGATAAACCGCATAATTTACCGCCGTCGTCAGTCCACCAAAGAACAAATAGGACAAGATATCCCCATATTTCGCAAGCAAGCGCTTCAGCATTTCTTCCACCCCTTAAGTATACTGTCTCCCATTTTACACGACTCCCCCGAAAATGTAAAGAAAAAGCTCCCGGTATGGGAGCTTTCTTCTTACGCAAGCAATTTTTCCAGCGCTGCCAAGCGCAGGCTTGTGCACAGCACATGCATTGCCTTTTCCAGTTCCTCCACAGGCGGCAGGCTGGGGGCGATCCGGATCATGGAATCCTGCGGGTCGATACCGTAGGGGTAAGTCGCGCCGGCTTCCGTCAGTGTGACACCCGCCTGCTTGCACAGCTCCAGCGTCCGCTTTGCCGTGCCGGGCATGGCGGCAACGCACACGAAGTAACCGCCCTTGGGGTGGTGCCAATGGGCAATGCCCTTGTTGGTCAGCTGGCGGCGCAGCATACGGAGCACCATTTCAAACTTAGGTGCCATGATCATCGCGTGCCGGTTCATCAGTTCAATGGTGTGTTCCTTATTTTTCAAATACTTCACATGGCGCAGCTGATTGATCTTATCATAAGAAATGGTCTGCACGGAGATCAGCTTCAGCTGGTAGGCAATATTCTCTTCCGAGGATGCCATAACGGAAATACCGGCGCCGGGGAAGGTGATCTTGGATGTGGATGCAAATTCATAGACCATATTGGGCCGGCCGGCTTCGGCGCAGAGGGAAATAATATCCCGGAAAGGTTCGAATACGCCGTCAAACTCATGGACACAATAAGCATTATCCCACATGATGGCAAAATCCGGTGCGGCAGGCTTCAGATTGGCAAAGCGATCCACCGTTTCCTCGCTGTAGCTGTAGCCCTGGGGGTTGGAATACTTGGGAACGCACCAGATACCCTTGACTGCAGGGTCCTTGACCAGTTCCTCCACCACATCCATATCCGGGCCGTCGGGCGTCATGGGAACCACAATCATCTCAAAGCCATAGGTTTCCGTGATCCGGAAGTGCCGGTCATAGCCGGGAGAGGGGCACAGAAATTTCAGCTTCTCTTCCTTGCACCAGGGTCTTGGGCTGTCGGTCAGGCCGTGTGTATAAGCCCGGGCGATCAGATCGTGCATCAGACTCAGGCTGGCATTACCACCTACAAAGGTCTGGGAAGGCTTGCAGCCCAGAACATCCGCCCAGTATTCTCTTGCGCATTTAAGGCCGGCCAGGTCGCCGTAGTTCCGGCAGTCGTTGCCTTCGATCAGGCATTCGGCAGGGTCCGTCAGAATACTCATCATATCGCTGACCAGATCCAGCTGCAGCTTGCTGGGCTTGCCGCGGGACATATCCAGCTTCAGATTCTCCGCTTTCAGTTCCTCATACCGGGCCAGCAGCTTCGCTTGCTCCATATAGAGTTCTTCCTTCGTTCTGCAAGAATAGGTTGCCATTTCCGTCATTCTCTCCTTCAAACAGCAGGCTAACAATGGGCTTATTATATGCTATGCCGTCAAAAAATGCAATATCAATATGTGTGAAATTTCATTTTTCATTATGATTTTTTATTTTTTGTTCCCATTGCACAAAAGCTAATTTTTGATGCAGTTAAATTCATGGAAATTCACCCTTGCTTTTTGCCCCTGCATCACATAAAATAATATTGTATTGGCATTTTTAACGATATGCTGAATGGGATACCTCATCCAAACACTTCCCATACCATCATATTCCCCACGGAAAGGATGCGTTAACATGAGCGATATCATCCATGTTCCCGAGATATTCGGCACCGATGTATTTAATGAGGCCACCATGCGCCAGCGTCTGGAGCCTGAAATTTATAACGCCTGGAAGCAGTGCATCAGCACCGACTCCCCCCTGCCGCTGGATGTTGCCAACGGCATTGCCGAGGGAATGAAGCAGTGGGCGATCGAAAAAGGCGCTACCCACTACACCCACTGGTTCCAGCCCATGACCGGCATTACAGCCGAAAAGCACGACTCCTTCATCTCCCCTACAGGTGACGGACGGGTCATTATGGAATTTTCCGGCAAAGAGTTGGTGCGGGGCGAACCCGATGCCAGTTCCTTCCCCTCCGGCGGTCTGCGGGCTACCTTTGAGGCCCGGGGCTACACCGCTTGGGATCCCACATCCTTTGCCTTTGTTAAAGACGGCAGCCTGTATATTCCCACCTGTTTCTTCTCCTATACCGGCGATGCACTGGATACCAAGACCCCACTGCTTCGCTCTCTGGAAGAAGTCTCCCGGGAAGCGCTGCGGATCCTGCGGCTTTTTGGTGACGAAGAAACCCAGCATGTGACAGTTTCCGTTGGTGCGGAACAGGAGTATTTTCTGATCCCCAAGGCGCTGTATGCCCAGCGTGAGGATCTGCGTCTTACCGGCCGCACCCTCTTCGGTGCTCGGGCGCCCAAGGGCCAGGAGCTGGATGACCACTACTTCGGCACTATCCGTACCCGGGTCTCCACCTTTATGAAGGATCTGGACGAGCAGCTGTGGCGGCTGGGCGTCCTGTCCAAGACCAAGCACAACGAAGGCGCCCCCTGCCAGCACGAGCTGGGACCCATCTATTCCGAAGCCTCCAACGCCTGCGATTCCAATCAGCTGGTAATGGAGATCCTGAAAAAGTGTGCCGCCAAGCACGACCTTGTGTGCCTGCTCCATGAAAAGCCCTTTGAGGGCGTGAACGGCTCCGGCAAGCACAACAACTGGAGTCTGGGCACCGACACCGGCAAAAATCTTTTCAAGCCCGGCAAAACGCCCCGGCAGAACGCACAGTTTCTGGTATTTCTGGCTGCCTTTATTCAGGGCGTAGATGAATACCAGGACTTTCTGCGCTGCACCGTTGCCATCGCCGGCAACGATCACCGTCTGGGTGCCAATGAAGCACCTCCTGCCATTATTTCCGTTTTCCTTGGAGATGAACTGAATGCTGTCGTTCGCTCCATCATAGACGGAACCAACTACACCGACCCCGAAAAGAGCATCATGCGCATCGGCGTGGATGTGATGCCTGCCATCCCCAAGGACACCACAGACCGAAACCGTACCAGTCCTCTGGCCTTTACCGGCAACAAGTTTGAATTCCGTATGCCCGGCTCCTCTCAGTCCATTGCAGAGCCTAACATCGCCCTGAATACCATCATGGCGGAAGAACTGAGCAAGTTTGCCGATATTCTGGAAAATGCTGCGGATTTTGACGCAACGCTCCAGAAGCTGGTCTGCGACGCCTTCACCGCCCACCAGCGGATCCTTTTCAACGGAAACGGTTATTCCGATGCGTGGAAAGAAGAAGCCCGTCTGCGGGGGCTGAGCAACCTGCCTACCACAGCGGATGCCCTGCAGTCCTACACCTCCGACAAGAACATCGCCCTTGTTACCAAGCATGGCATTTACACAGAAGCCGAATACCGGGCACGCTATGAGATCCATCTGGAAGCCTACTGCAAACTGATCAACATCGAAGCACGAACCAGCGTGGATATGGTAATGCAGCAGATCCTGCCTGCCGCGCTGCACTATAGCTCTGATCTTGCCAATGCCGTCGGTCGCAAAGCTGCCATCGGCATCAGTGCCGCTGCGGAGAAGGATCTTCTCAGCCGGCTGTCCTGTTATACAGATTGCGTCTATCAAAAGTGCGAAAAGCTGCGTAACGACTTAAATTGCGTCCCCTACTCCAGCAACCAGTCTGCCGCGGATTACTTCCGGAGCACCATCGTAGCAGACATGGCAGATCTTCGTGCCGATGCGGACGCTTTGGAGCAGCTGACCGACAAGCGCTACTGGCCTTATCCCACATATTCTGATATTCTGTTTTACTAAAACGAATCGCCTCTGCCAAACCGGCAGAGGCGATTTTCTTTTTCTTTATTGGATAGCCTTAAGAGGTGTGATATACTGCTCTCTGCGGCGGTCCAGTTCTGCCCGGTAGTCCGCATCGTTGCCGGCGTGGATCTCCCTAAGATAATCATAGTGATTCTGCAGAATGGCCTCGTTGTTTCTGGCCAGCATCATGACCGCAACAGAGGAGCACTGGTCGGATGCACGTTCCAGATAAGTCAGCACTTCCATAAAGACCAGGCCGGAACCTACGGAGCAGGCGCCGCTCTTAAGCCGCTGGGTATGCCGGTCCTTCAGGATCATGACCATATCATCGATGGTTTCCTCCAACGGTTCGATGGCCTTTGCGCGCTCATTGTCGCCGCTTTCAAAAGCTTCTACCGTAACATTCAGGATCTCATTGACTGCACCACAGATAATTTCCAGTTCCTTCTTAGCACTGTCAGAGAAAGACACAGCTTCCGCCTGCAGCTTCTGGGCCAGCTCCATAAAGTTGGTTGCGTAGTCACCAATGCGCTCGAAATTCGGGACTGTCTGCATCAGCATATCCACCTGACGGTCATCCACTTCGGTTTCCACGACCTTGGAAAGGCCAATGAGGAACCGATCCGCACGGTCAGCAAACTGATCCAGACAGTTTTCGTCTTCGTCGATCTCCTGATCCAGAGCAGCATCATAGGCAAACAACTGGGAGCATCCTCTGGAGAAATTCTCTTTTGCCGCAGCACCCATGGCCGCAACTGCTTTGGTGGCTTCCGCCACAGCAACAGCAGGAGAAATGTAGAGTTTCTCATCCAGCGTGAGCAGTTCGGGATGGCGAATGGCGTCATGCTTCTGCTTCTTGACGATCATCAAGGATAGCTTCACCAGCTGGTTAGAGAACGGAACCAGCATAATCGCAGTGACCAGATTAAAGATCGTCTGGAAATTAGCAATTCCGCCACTGTCAACGGTGGCAGTCCAGAATTCCGCGCCAAATACAGCAAAATGCTGCATAACGCTCATAACGATCATGAAAATAACAGTACCAATGGTATTAAACGCAATGTGCACAACACCGGTACGCTTTGCATCATTGGAAGAACCAATGGAGCATACCATGGCTGTGGTAACGCAGGTGCCCAGATTGATGCCCATAATAATGGGATAGGCCATGGCAAAGGTCACACCCGATCCCGGCACAGATGCAACGGTTTGAAGCATACCGACCGTAGCCGAAGAGCTCTGCACGATCACTGTCAGTACCAGGCCAAACAGAATACCTACCAGGGGATTGGACAAAACACCCAGGAAAGATACAAATGCATCCGTACCGATCAATGGCTTTACACCATCTGTCATCAGATTCAAGCCAATAAACAGGACACCGAAGCCGATGCAAATATCACCAATGGTTTTGACCTTGCTCGTCTTAATGAACATGATCAGAATGATACCTACCACCAGAGCAACCGGTGCCAGGGTATCTGTATCAAACAACCACAAAAACCAGTTGTCACCAGCTTCGATAGAGCCCAGACGAATGATCTGCGCTGTGATAGTGGTGCCGATATTGGCACCCATAACGATAGACACAGCCTGCTTCAGATTCAGAACGCCTGCCCCGATCAGGGCGACCGTCAAAACAATGGTCGCAGTAGAGCTCTGGATCACGGCAGTGACCAGCGTACCGGTCAGTACGCCCATGATCACATTTCCGGTAACCTTTTCCAGGACACGCTTCAGCGCAGCACCGGAGCTGTTCTTCAAGCCGTCGCCCATAACCTCAATGCCATAGAGGAACATAGCTAGGCCGCCAAGCAATTGAATAATCGCACTCAGTATTTCCATAAAATCTCCCAATCTCTCTTCATGGATTGCCCATTCAGGCGACAATATCATTATAGAGAAGTTTCGGCAAAATGTACAGTATAAATATTAAACAAAATTTACCGTTTTTTAGTCTGCGGAGTTATTTACCTGTGGAACCGAAGCCGCCCTGCCCCCGCTGGGTATCATCCAGCGCTTCCACTTCCGTATATACAGGGGTCAGAACCGGTGTGATCAGCATTTGCGCTACCCGCTCGCCATGTGCAACCGTCTGCGATTCTTTTCCGTGATTCAGCAGCACCACCCGGATCTCTCCCCGGTAGTCACTGTCGATAACGCCGACCTTGTTTGCAGGAGCCAGTCCCCGCTTGACACCCATGCTGCTGCGGGCATAGATAAGGCCTGCGCAGCCCTTGGGCACTTCCAGCGCAAGACCTGTGGGGATCCACGCAGTCTCGCCGGGCTGGATGGTCACACTCTCCTCCAAACAGGCGTACAGGTCTGCTCCGGCAGCCTCTGCGCTGCCATAGGTAGGAAGAATTGCCTTGGGAGACAGTTTTTTTACACGAATTCCACTCATATTTTACTTTCCTTTCTAATTCCCAGCTTTGCAAACCAGCGGAAGGTTGCCGGCCAAGCCAGGCCTGCCACCAGAACGATCAGAAAATACCGCACTGCCCGGGAAATCATGTGTCCCCCAAAGAGATCTTCCAGCGGTGCCTTCAGCCCGGACTTGACCAACAGCACCAAGCCAAGACCCAGAGCGATCTTCAGAAGCTGCGCCCACCAGACAGCCTTGGTATCAAACCGGATATAACGCTTTTCCACTTCATATACCACCGCTACGCCCAACAGGCAGCCGATCATAGTATATGCATTTTTGACACCGGATTCCAGATTGTGCGCATCCATATCTGCAGGGAACGGAAACAGTTCCACATAGGCCAGCAATCCAACAGCCACTGCGATCATAACCGCGATCAGGATCCGCATTCCCTTGTCGCCGCATTTGATTATCACCGGATACAGCCCACACACAAGAGCCAATGCCATACCGGAGCCAACCAGCACATCGGCAAGGGTATGGACACCCAGATACATTCTGGAAAAAGGCACCAGCACCATAAAAGCGATACAAATCGCCTGCAACCAACGCTTTTTATCCGTCAGAGCCACAGCCCCCAGTGTGCCCACCGCGTTCTGGCTATGACCGCTGGGAAAGCTGTATCCACCGGCGGCTTCCTTGGCATCTCCCACCACAGTAAAGTTTTTATCCAGCACCCACGGTCTGGGCACCCGGCACAGCAGCTTCAAAAATTGATTGGCAATGGTTCCCATAAAGCCCACCGCCATGACCAAGTATCCTCTTTTTTTATCCACGCACCAAAAAACGATCAACGCAATGGCCAAAAAGGCGGTTTCTTCCCCCAGCATCGTAACGATCAGCATGATTTCATTCAATATGGGCGTCCGGATCTTCTCAAGCATATACAGCAGTTCCAAAGAAAAACCTCCCCTGCTTTGGTATAACACTTACAGTATACCATAGCACAGGGGAGGATTTCCACTATTATTTCAATTTTACGGCAGCATTTGGAGGATCTTGTCCTTGGGCTTTGCACCCAGAGCCTGATCCACAACAGCACCATCCTTCATCACTACCAGCAGAGGAATGCTGGTGACCTGAAAACGCATCGCCAGATCCATCTGCTCGTCCACATTGATCTTTCCGACCTTGATGTGTTCATTCTCTTCTGCAATCTCCTCGAGGATCGGTGCCACCATACGGCAGGGACCGCACCAGTCGGCGTAAAAATCCAGCAGAACCGGAATATCACTTTTCAGAACTTCCTGTTCAAAATTGTCCTTTGTGATCTTAATAATTGCCATAATGCATTCTTCCTGTCATTATAATTTATGGGAAAGCGCTTCAAAGGCGACCTTTGCGGCCTCCTGCTCAGCCCTCTTTTTGCTGGTGCCTGTTCCGTGACCAACGACCTCACCGTTCAGGGAAAGCTCCACGCGAAACTGCTTGTCGTGATCCGGGCCGCTCTCCCCCACCAGTGTATACTGGATGATTTGATTCTTCTTCTGCTGCACCAGCTCCTGCAGGGCGGTCTTATAATCCGTATTATGCAGCTTGGTCACCGGAACATCGCTCAAAACAAACCGGTCGATGAATAGCTTAGCCGCTTCCATGCCGCCGTCGAGATAGCAGGCTGCGATAATGGATTCCACCGCGTCAGCCAGAATGGATTCCCGGCTTCTGCCGCCGCCCAGCTCCTCGCCCTTGCCCAGCAGGATGTGTCCGCCCAGTCCGATCTGGTTGGCTACCTTTGCCAGCGCCCGCTCGCAGACCATGTCCGCCCGCATACGGGTCAGCTCACCTTCGGGGCGGTTGGGAAAGCTGCGGTACAAATGATCCGCCACCACCATACCCAGAATACTGTCTCCCAAAAATTCCAGACGCTCATTGCTCATCAGGCTGTTATGCCAGCGTTCGTTGGCGTAGGACGAGTGAGCCAGCGCGTTTTGTAGGAAGGAAATATTCCGAAAACGATAGCCAATGGCTGCTTCCAGTTCCTTAATCATTGACTGTCTCCTTGATCTCTGCCAGCTTCTGCAAGCCTTGCTCCAGCTCTGCGGAATTATCACTCGAAGCCGCCAGCTCCGCCTGCCGGACCGCATTGCGGAACGCGATCATGTCGGATGATCCGTGAGCCTTGATAACCGGCTTACGAATGCCCAAAAACTCCGTACCGCCGATCTCGCGATAGTCAAGCAATTTTTTGAAAGCCTTGATATCCTTCATGACCAGCATTGCCGCCAGCTTGCTCAGCAAATTCTTCTTGAACATCCTGGACATCAAGCTGCCCATGAACATGGCGGTACCTTCAATGGACTTTAAGAGCACATTGCCCGCAAATCCGTCGCAGACCACCACATCCACCGCGCCGAGAGGCACATCCCGGGCTTCCACATTGCCAACGAAATTGATAAGTCCCCGGTCACCGGCCTCTTTCAAAAGCGCATAGGCCTGCTTCTGCAGAGGTGTTCCCTTGGAATCCTCGGTGCCGATGTTCAGAAGTCCCACTCTGGGATTTTCAATGCCGCAGGTCTTTTTTGCATGAAGGGAACCCACCAAGCCGAACTGAAGCAAAAATTCCGGTGTACACTCGGCATTGGCACCGCAGTCCAAAATCACCGTCTTTCCGCCGGCCTTATTGGGCATTGCAGGGCCCATAGCCGCACGGCGGATGCCCTTTACCCGCTTTACGATCAGCGTCGCGCCGGTCAAAAGCGCGCCGGTGCTGCCTGCGGAAACAAATGCGTCGCCATTTCCGTCTGCCAGCATTTTCAGTCCCACTACCATAGAAGAGTTCTTCCGCTTGTGGATCACGCTGGCAGGATCATCGTGCATATCCACCACATCATCCGCATTGGAAATTTCAATTCCATCCGGCAGATCCTGAATACCGGTCTTGCGCAGCACATCCAGGATCTCTTCACCCCGGCCAACCAGCGTGATCTTGGTTCCGTAGGTCTTTGCCGCTTCTACAGCGCCCAGCACCGGTGCTTCCGGAGCATGGTCGCCGCCCATTGCGTCAAGAATGATTTTCATAGCAGCACCTCTTTCTTAAAAGCCCTTTGTCATCAGCTCCCCGATCACACCGAGAGAGCGCTGAGAAATGGCCATATTTTTCTCTGCTTTTTTCCGTATCCGTTTTTCCAGTGGAGAAATAATGCTGAAATTGATATTCATCGGCTGGAAATTTTCCACTGTTTCATCACTGATGTACAGTCCCAATGCGCCGATGGCTGTGGTCTTTGGAAAATCCGGGATCTGTCTGCCCTGAACTTTTGCTGCCATAGCGACCGCTGCCAAAAAGCCGGACGCCGCACTTTCCACATACCCTTCTACGCCGGTCATCTGCCCGGCAAAGGCAACCAAGGGATTTCGCCGGTCGGCATAGTACCTGTCCAGCAGCTTGGGGCTTTGCAGGAAGGTATTCTGGTGCATAACGCCGTAACGGACAAATTCCGCGTTTTTCAGTGCGGGGATCATGGAGAATACCCGCTTCTGCTCACCAAATTTCAGATGGGTCTGGAAGCCCACCAGATTGAAGATGGTCTTTTCGGCATTGTCCTGTCGCAGCTGCACAACCGCGTAGGGTTCTTTTCCGGTTTTCGGATCGGTGAGGCCTACAGGCTTCAGCGGGCCGTAACGCAGGGTGTCAAAGCCCCGGCGGGCCATGACCTCCACCGGCATACAGCCTTCAAAGACATTCTTGTCCTCGAAACCGTGGACTTCCGCTTCCTCTGCTGCCACCAATTCCCGGATAAAAGCCTCGTACTGCTCCTTATCCATGGCGCAGTTGATATAGTCGGGTGTACCGCGGTCATAGCGGCTCTGCCACCACGCGAGGTTCATATCGATGGATTCCGCCGTTACCAGCGGCGCTGCCGCATCAAAGAAATGCAAATAACCGCTGCCAAAATAGGTTCCAATCGCTTCGGACAACGCATCCGAGGTCAGTGGACCTGTCGCAATGATCACGGGGCCCTCCGGAACTTCGGTCACTTCCTCGCAGGTGATGGTGATATTGGGGTGATTTTTCAGCTTTTCCGTAATTTTTTCCGCAAAACCGTTCCGGTCCACCGCAAGGCAGCCGCCGGCTTCCACCCGGGTTTCCTCCGCGCAGGCGAGGATCAAGCTGCCGCAGCGGCGCAGCTCTTCTTTTAGAAGGCCAACGGCATTTTCCAGCCGGTCGCCCCGCAAAGAATTGGAGCACACCAGTTCGCCAAAGCTGTCGCTGTGGTGAGCAGGTGTCTTCTTTTTTGGTTTCATTTCGATCAGATCCACGCAGATGCCCCGCTGAGCCAGCTGCCAAGCCGCTTCCGAACCGGCAAGCCCTGCACCGATGACTTTTACTCTGGTCATGATTCTTTCTCCTTAGTCTTCTTTGCAGGCTTCTTTGCCGCCGTTTTCTTCGCCGTCTTTTTCACGGTCTTTTCCGCGGCAGACGCATCCTCTGTCTTTTTCTTATAGTAGCCCCGCTGATCCTCCGGGAGGAACTGGGAGCAGCTTTCATTGATGCAGAAGGGCTTCATGCGGCCCTTGCCGGACTTTTTGAACATGGTCTGGCCGCACGCGGGGCAATCATGCTCCGTCGGCACATCCCAGCTCATAAAGCCGCACTCAGCGCCCTTTTCGCAGGCATAGTAGGCATAGCCCTTCTTGGATTTGCGTTTGAGCATACCGCTGCCGCACTTGGGGCACCGGCCGGGCATCCGCTCCACGATAGGCTTCGTATTGGTACACTCCGGCCAGCCGGGGCAGGCAAGGAATTTACCGAACCGGCCTACCTTGACCACCATTTTCTTGCCGCACAGCTCACAGACCTCGTCCGTCTCCTCATCGGGCACCTTCAGCCGGGTGCCCTCCAGAGCGGCTTCCGCATCCGCCATTTCCTGGCGGAAGCCGGTATAGAAGTCGGAAAGGACATCCTGCCAATTCCGCTTGCCCTCTTCCACATCGTCAAGCCGAGTCTCCATATTGGCGGTAAACTCCACATCAATGATGTCCACGAACCGATCCATCATCAGCCCATTGACTACCTCGCCCAGGGGCGTAGGTGCCAGCCGCTTATCGGCCTTGACCACATACTCCCGATCCTGAATGGTAGAAACAATGGATGCATAGGTAGACGGGCGGCCAACGCCCTTCTCTTCCATAGCCTTGACCAATGTAGCCTCGGTATAACGGGCCGGCGGTTGCGTGAAATGCTGCTCTTTCTCGATCTTGGAAGCATCCGCCTCCTCGCCGACCACCAGATCCGGCAGCGGAGAGCCAACAGCCTCCGTTTCATCATCCCGGCCCTCTTCATAAACGGCAATAAAGCCGGGGAAGCGCATGCTCTGATGGGTGGAACGGAAGGTGTGTCCGGCACACTGGGTATCGATGGAAACGGTATCATACACAGCATTTGCCATCTGGGACGCCAAGAAGCGGCTCCAGATCAGCTTGTAAAGCTTATACTGCTCCTTAGTGAGGCTGCCCTGGATCCGCTCCGGATCCAGCTCCACATGGGTGGGACGAATCGCTTCGTGGGCATCCTGCGCGCCGCTCTTCGTCTTGAATACATGGAACTTTCCGTAATAATACTGGCTGCCATAACGCTGCTTGATGAAATCCGCGGCAGCAGCCATGGCTTCATCGGAAAGCCGCAGGGAGTCGGTACGCATATAGGTGATCAAACCCAATGTACCCTCGCCCGCTACATCCACACCTTCATACAGCTGCTGAGCGATGGCCATGGTACGCTTGGGGGTCATATTCAGCTTGCGGGAAGCCTCCTGCTGCAAAGTGGAAGTGGTGAAAGGAGGCGCTGCAGAGCGTTTCTTCTCTGCCTTTTTCACATTTGTGACCGCAAAGCGCTTTCCGGTAATATCGTCAATAACCGCCTGCACCTGCGCTTCGCTTTCCAGTTCCCGCTTCTTATCCGTACCGTAATAATGGGCAGCAAAAGAGCCTGCTTTTCCGATACGCTCCAGCGTCACATCCAGCGACCAGTATTCCTTGGGCTCAAATGCCCGGATTTCATTTTCCCGGTCCACTACCAGTCTTGTGGCAACGGACTGGACACGGCCGGCAGACAGGCCCCTGCGGATCTTCTTCCACAGCAGTGGGGACAGCTGATAGCCTACGATCCGGTCCAGGATCCGTCGGGCCTGCTGGGCATCTACCAGATCATAATCAATTTGACGGGGATTGGCGATAGATTCTCTGACCACCTTTTGGGTGATCTCGTTAAAGGTGACACGGTGGGTCTTCTCATCCGGCAAGCCCAGAAGCTCCTTCAAATGCCAGGAGATGGCTTCGCCCTCACGGTCAGGGTCCGTTGCCAGATATACGGTGGTGGCCTGAGCCGCCGCTTTTTTCAGATCCTTGATCAGATCTTCTTTTCCCGCTACGGGGATATACTTCGGTGTAAAGCCGTGTTCCAAATCTATACCCATGGTGCTCTTGGGCAGATCCCGCAGATGGCCCATGCTGGCCTTTACTGCATAATCCGGCCCCAGATAGCGGCCAATGGTCTTAGCCTTGGAAGGCGACTCTACGATTACAAGATTGGATGGTGTTGCCATTGAATTACTCCATTTCATTTACTTTAGGGAAATACGCTTGCCCGGAAGGCGCCTGATAATGCCTTTGATCTCCAGCATGGTCAGTGCCGCGCCCACCTTTGCCGCCGGCAGTCCGGTTTCCGCGATCAGATCGTCTACAAGCCGCTCGCTTGTCAGCAGCTCCACGATCTGCCGCTCATTATCCGGCAGCTTGAGCAGAATATCTTTTAAGTCACTATACGGCGGCTTTACACGGTTGTCAATGGGGGTTTTCTCTTTTTTCTTGTCGATTGAGTGTTTTTTCGACGGTGAATGGGGAATTTCAGCCACTTTCGGCACGATTTTATTATCATCCGCACAAATTGCGGTATCCGCCTGCTCCGTCATCGGATGCACCGCGCCGGGATACATGGCTTCATATTCGCTGACCACATCCCAGCCATCGCGCACAGGGATCGCTCCTTCCCGCATCAGCGCATTGCTGCCTGCAAAGGTAGGCATATCCACATTGCCCGGAACGCAGAACACATCTCTTCCCTGCTCCAGCGCCTGTCTCGCCGTGATCAGAGAGCCGCTTCCTTCCGGCGCTTCGATCACTGCCACACCGTTGCTCAGTCCACTGATAAGCCGGTTTCTCTTGGGAAAATTCCAGCGGTACGGCGGCGTTTCCGGCGGGAACTCGGAAATCAAGCAGCCGCTGCGCTCCATATCTTCAAACAGCCGCCTGTTGCACTTGGGATACACCACATCTACCCCGCAGCCCAGCACACCTACCACAGTGCCGCCAGCCAGAAGCGCCCCCTGCATAGCCATGCCGTCATTGCCTTCCGCCACACCGGAAACCAGCGTGCCGCCGCAGGCAGCGATCTGATAGCCCATCCGCCGGGAAACATTCATTCCATAAGCAGATGCCTTTCTGGTGCCTACCACCGCGATGACCGGTGCGGCATCCATATCCGGGATCTGACCCTTATGATACAGTACCAACGGCGGATCAATAATATGCTTCAGCCGTTTGGGATACTCTCTGTCATGATAGGTACAAATGGAAATTCCCTTATCCACACACTGGCGCAGGACAGTCTGCGCCTCCGTCAGCTCCTTGTCCATCAGCGCAGATATTGCTTCCGGGTGAAGTCCCTCTATCTGCAAAAGAGCCTCTTTGCCGCCACAGAAAACATCCTCCGGATCTCCAAAAGCATCCAAAACCAGTTTCTTCTGCCGGTCATTCATATTGGGGCGGGTGGAAAGCCATATCCAGTGTACCAGCATACAAACGCTCCTGTCTTTCTCTATCTGTCCGTCATCTGCCACATGACAATGGTAGCCGCGACGGCTGCATTCAAAGATTCGCAGTGGGGATTCATGGGGATGATCAATTCTTCGTCGGCACGGCTTAATATCTCCTGCCGGACACCTCTGCCTTCACTGCCGATGACTACTGCCATATTTTTGACATCTGCCTGCCGCAGATCCTTTGCCCGGTCAGACAGCGCCGTAACGCCAATTGGAATGCCGGCTGTTTTGCAGGCAGCTTCTGTTTCCTGCCAGGTAGACTGCACCACCGGCGCCCGGAACACAGCGCCCATGGACGCGCGCACCGTCTTGTTGTTATAAGGATCCGCACAGCCCTCCAGCAGCACAACGCTGACATCCAGCGCATCCGCCGTTCTTAAGATGGTGCCCAGATTGCCCGGATCCTGAATTCCGTCCAGGATCAGCATCCCCGGTTTAGGTGTAATGGGTTTCCTTTCCGGCAGGCGGCACAGAAACAGTGCTCCCTGCGGCGCTTCCATCGGGGAAATGGATGCCATCACATCCTCCGGCACCCGAACCATACGAACATGATCCGGAACCTCTGCCTCCACGCCGTCAGAAAGGATCACGGTATGGAGTCCCGGATAATAACGCGCAGCTTCCTGAAGCAGCTTTGTTCCGTCCGCTACAAATAGTCCGGTGGTTTCCCGCTCCTTGCGGGATGCCAGCAGTTTTCGCACCTGCTGCAGCAGCGGATTTTTTCGCGATGTGATCCTTTCCTCTGTCATAGTTTCTGCACAGCCTCCAACGCCACACTGTCACCCAGGATCACCATAATATCGCCGGTTTCAATTCGAAAATCCGCGGCAGGCGACACATTGATCTTACCGCTGCGGCGGACAGCCAGGATATTGACGCCCAGCTTTGCCCGAACATTCAACTCTTTGAGGGATCTTTCGTGCCAGCTTTTGGGTGCCGGCACCTCGATAATGCCGTAATTCTCGGAAAGTTCAATATAATCCAGCACATTGGGCGAGGACAGGCTATGAGCAAGCCGTGCGGCATTTTCCTGCTCGGGGATCACCACCCGGTCAGCCCCCAGCTTTTCCAAAACCCTGCGGTGTGTATCATCATGGGCCTTGCAGACGATACAGGGCACGCCCAATTCCTTCATGTTCATGGTGACCAGGACGGACGCTGCCAGATCATTACCGATGGCAATGATCGCACAGTCCATATTCCGCACACCCAGTGCCTTCAGTACCTCTTTATCCTGCCCGTCAGCCACCACAGCATGGGTCACATCCGAAGAAATCTGCTGGACAAGGTCGCTGCTGCGGTCCATGGCCAGCACCTCGCAGCCCAGTGCATGGAGCTGCCGGGCCACCTCCGAACCAAACCGTCCAAGACCCACTACTACATAAGATTTCATAAATAACCTCCTAACCAATGAGAAGATTTGTATGCGCATACCGGAAGCGCTCCTCTGCTTTGGAGCCCATCAAAAAGCCAAGGCTCAGCGTCAGCACGCCCACACGGCCAAAATACATATAAATCATGATCAATATCTGTGCCGGTATACTCAGATTCGTGGTAACACCGGCAGTCAGGCCAACAGTGGCCAGCGCAGATACCGCTTCATACAAAGCATCCGTGAAGCCCGCCGCAGATGTGGCGCTGATCACAACACCACCAACCAATGCCAGCACCACCAGAATTGACACGATCGTCATTGCATCCATTACCTGACGGTCCGGGATGGTCCGCTTAAAAATACACACGGAGCTTCTGCCGCGGATCCGCGACCAGAGGAACAGCATAAGGACCACTATTGTAACCGTTTTTACACCGCCGGCAGTCGAACCGGAAGATCCGCCGACGAGCATCAGCACAATGGAAACCGCCTTGCCGGCCTCCGTCAGACCAGCTTGGTCTACGGACGCAAATCCTGCAGTCCGCACAGTGACAGACTGGAAAAAGCCATTCAGGATCTTTTGGGGTACTGTCATCTGCCCCAGAGTTTCCGGGTTATTCCATTCCAGAATGCAAAAGCACACCGTACCGCCAAGGATCAGTGCCCCGGTCATCAGCAGTACCAGTCTGGTATAGACACTATACTTCCTCCATGAGTGGAGCCGGACGACCTCTTCCCATACAAAAAAGCCCAAACCGCCCACTGCGATCAGCAGCATAATGGTAATGCACACCACAGGATCCGTATTGAATACAATCATACTAGCCCCCGGCGCAACGGAACCGAACACATCAAAACCGGCATTGCAAAATGCGGAGATCGCATGGAAGATTCCCCACCAAGCCGCTTTCTGCAGGCCAAAATCCGGCAGGAAACGGAAAAACAACACCAGTGCGCCTGCAAACTGAATGCCCAGACTGCCAAAAAGCACCCATTTCTGGAGCTTGACAACGCTCTCCATATCACTGACGCTCAGCGCCTGTGCCATCAGAAGCCGCTGCCGCAGTCCCACTCTTCTGCGGAGCAAAAAGATCACAAAGGATGCCGCCGTCATAAATCCCAGACCGCCGATCTCGATCAGGCTCAAGATCACGATCTGTCCGAAGGCGCTCCACTGGGTCCATGTATCATACAGCACAAGTCCCGTCACGCAGGTGGCAGAAGTCGCGGTAAAAAGGGCGGGACGGAAGCCGCAGGAAACACCGTCCCGTGACGCCGCCGGAAGGGTCAGCAGCAAAGCACCCAGCAATATGATCACCGCGAATACCACAGCAATGCTCTGTGTCGGAGAAAGGCTATGCTTGGGTCTATGGGCCCACAGACGGTAAAGCCACAATTTCACAGGCATATTGCGCCACTCCTTTCCAAAAAATCAACCTAAAGGCAATACTTCTCAATTTATTCTATATTATACGCAAATTCCGATATATTTGCAAGCACGGATTTTAATAGGGCTAATTGCACGGATTCTTACCTGTTTTTTATGCAAAATGCGGGTTTTACTTTCTTTTTCGACTGTGGTATAGTAAAGAAAAAACGGGAGGAAACAATATGGAATATCAGGAAAGCTGGGCCGGAAAGATCAGCCGTAAGCTGATCAAAAAGCAGCACATCATCGATGTGGCTGCGGGACGAAAAAAGGCCGATCTCGTGCTGAAAAACGCCACCTATGTGGATGTGTTTTCCGGAGAACTGTCCACCGATGATATTGCCGTGACAGAAGGACTTGTGGTAGGCTTGGGCACCTATCACGGCATCGAAGAAGCGGATATGACCGGCAAAATCGTCTGTCCCGGTTTCCTGGATGCCCACATCCATCTGGAATCCAGTCTGGTGACTCCCGCTGAATTCGCCCGGGCCGTTATCCCCCACGGTACCACCACAGTGATCACCGATCCCCACGAAATTACCAATGTAATGGGTACTGACGGCATCGACTATATGCTTGCCGCCACCGAGAATCTCCCTGTGGATGTCCGCTTCATGATCCCCTCCTGCGTCCCCGCCTCCCCCATGGACGAAAGCGGCGCGAATCTTGATTACCGGGACATCGACAGCTATTTTGAGCATCCCAGAGTACAGGGTCTGGCGGAAATGATGAATTTTCCCGGAATCATCGGCGCAGACGGCAGCACCGTTGCGAAAATCGTTGCTTCCCAAGCCCATCACAAGAAGATCGACGGTCACGCGCCCGGACTTTCCGGAAACGAGCTGAACGCCTATATTGCCGCTGGTGTTTACTCTGACCATGAGTGCTCCGATTTGGACGATGCCCTTGCCAAGCTGAAGCGGGGTCAGTTTATCATGATCCGGGAAGGCACCGCCGCCCGAAATCTGGAAGCGCTGATGCCGCTGATCCGCTCGGAAAAGCTTTTCAGTCGCTGCATGTTCTGCACCGACGACAAGCACCCCAGCGATCTTCTGGAAAAGGGGCACATCGACTATATCTGCCGGGAAGCGGTGCGCATGGGTGCAGATCCCATCCGTGTGGTGCAGGTGGCCTGCCTGCATGCTGCAAGGTATTTCCTGCTGAATAATCGGGGCGCCATCGCACCGGGATATCTTGCGGATTTTGCCATCGTGGACGATCTGAAGGATTTCCATGTGTGCACTGTATATAAGAAAGGGCAGCTGGTATACGATAACGGCCGCGTCATCGACATGCCCAAACCGCCGATCCCCGGCTATCTGGACCAGCGTGCGCACGATACCTTCCACTTGCCTGTTCTCTGCCCGGAGGATTTTGCAAACACCCGCCCCCGGGGGCTGATCGGCATGGTCACGGGACAGATCGTTACCGAGGATCTGGGCTACGCGGATCATGTGGATACCGAAAAGGACATTCTGAAAATGGCCGTTGTGGAGCGGCACAAAAACACCCGCCACATCGGCATCGGCTACCTCAGCGGCTATGGTCTGAAGAAAGGCGCGGTGGCTACCTCTGTTGCCCACGATAGCCACAACATCATCTGCGTCGGTACCAACGACGCAGACATGGCCTTTGCGGTCAACCGGATCGCCCAAAACAAAGGCGGCATCGTTGTGGTAAAAGACGGCAATGTCATTGCGGAGCTTCCGCTGGAGATCGCAGGCATTATGAGCGACCGGCCGCTGACCCAGGTCAATGACGCATTGGAATGCGCCAAGGATGCCGCCCACCGTCTGGGTGTCAGCACCGGCATCGACCCGTTTATGACGCTTTCCTTTATGAGCCTTCCGGTGATCCCGACGCTTCGTCTTACCACCCGAGGCGTGATCGATGTGATCACCCAACAGTATACCTAAATAAAAACCGCCCATTCGGGCGGTTTTTTACGCGCTTTTCCATCGGATCCGCTTGAACACCAGATATTCTGCCAGCGCACAGACCGGGATCGCTGCAAAGAAATCCACAGCGGAATGCTGCTTGATAAACATGGTAGACAGGCAAATAAGGATCACTGCCACCAAAACGAATGCCTTCCACGCTGGATGCGCATTCTTCTCCTTCAGCCACACGGACGCGATCCCCAATGAATACGCCACATGCAGTGACGGACACACGCCGGTATTGGTATCCACAGAATACAGAAATGCCACACACTGGGTCAGAAAATTATCTCTGGGAAAAACCTCCGGCCGCAGGTCCTGCCGGGTTGGGAAAATGATATACATTGCCATTGCCGCCACCTGGGTGATAATGATGTAGGTCTGCAGCTTTTTGAAGCTATCCACATGGTACAGCAGAAAGTATCCCAGTGAAAAAACGATCAGAAAATACCAAAACACATACGGGATCAGAAAATACTCGCAAAACGGGATCCAATCATCGATCCGGCACCACACCGGAAAGCAGCTTTCCTCCGGAATAAAATTTTCTGTCAGCACAAACAGAACAAAGTAACCTGCCCAGCCGAGCAGCAGCTTCAGATGAGAAAATTGCGGCTCACGGATCTTCGACAGGCGAAATTGCCGATAGTCCACCTCAGGCTTTCTCATATTCCCTCTCCTCCGCACAAATGTTGGAACGGTATTCCCTTCTGGGGATGTTCTGATAAGGGATCACCGTATGCTCGGGGAGGGATACGGCCATTTCCGTTATTCTGTCCATCAAACAGCAGCTGATTCGTCTGCGTTCCTCTTCCATAGGTTTTTCCGGATGAAACCGCACCGGCTCGCCAAGATACATTTTCTTCAGCTTCGGTGCTATGTACATGGGCACAAAGGAAAGTGCTTTTCCCGTTTTTTTATAGTACAGTCTGGCAACATCAATAAACCGGTCCTGAAACGCACATATGATATGATTGTGCGGCTCTGCATGCTCCGGAAAAATCACTACATTTGCCCCCTCCTCCAGCTTTTTAACGGTATTTTTGAAGGTGGAGAGAATGCGGGTATCGTGATAAACAGCGATGGTATCGGCATTATTAAATACACAAACCGAAAACGGCGCAATGATGTAAGACAGGATCCTGTAAAACCAGCGGCTGTATGCCGGTTTATTTGACCAAAAGTCCCGAAACGCATAGTCAGGAACATCCTTCAGATGCATCATCTGCCCGGCGCACCAGGTATACCGTCTCCCGGGAAAATACAGCTCACAGGCTATGGGGCCATTCATCTGGGCGTGATTGGCAACAATAATCGCCGGATCATCCGGTAGTTTTTCTGTCCCCACCACTTCCATTCTAGGATAAAACTGCCGTACCAGCCACTTGATCAGCCGATACAGCAGCAGACTCAACCGCTTTTTCAATTGGTTCGCCCTTTCTGCAATGTAATTTTGTACCTATATTTTATCAGCACAGCCAAACGAAAAAAGAAGAAAACCCAAATTTTTAATGAACAAAAAGTAAATAAGGTGTGAATAGACACATGAAAACAAATGTCCGTTTTTTGTAAATCCGTGTCCGGATTCCGAATTGCCATATTTCTTTCTGCGTGCTACAATCAAGAAAATCCACTCAGGAGGTTCTATCATGAAAAAACACAACAGTTGGAACTATACCCCCTATAAACCCCTGTTTTTCGACATTGGCGACATCTATATCTGCCGTCTGGTTCCTTCCTCCACTGCGATCCATCTGGAGTGGCTGGCGCTTGACGGTGCAAAGAATTATACCATTTACTGCCGCGTCCGTGACTGCGATGAATACCAAAAAGCCGGCGAAACCGGCGAGTGCTTCTTTGACATCACCGGCCTTCAGCCGGCACTCGACTATGAATTCTATGTGGAATCCGATGGCAAAAGAAGCCGCGTCCGCCTTGCCCGTACCGGCGAAGCCGTCGGTGTCGTAGTCAACTATCTGCACCCTGATGATAAATGCTACAGTTTTTCCGGTCATTGCCTTTGTTCTCCTTCCATGGTTCGGCATCCCGACGGCTTCCTGTTGTCATCCATGGATGTTTTCGAGCATAACGGCGGTCAGTGCCTGACTCTGATCTTCCGTTCCGATGACGACGGTCAGACCTGGCATTATGTCACAGAACTGTATCCGGCTTTCTGGGGCAAAATGTTTATCCACAATGGCGAGCTTTACATGACAGCCTGCTCCACGGAATACGCCGACCTGCTCATCGGCAAATCCACCGACGGGGGCAAGACCTGGACCGAGCCCACCATTCTGCTTCGCGGCCTGCATACCCCCAATTACACCTCCGGTGTTCACAAGAATCCGCAGCCCATGGTCTATTTTAATGGCCGCATTTGGGGCACCATCGAATGGGGCCGCGGAGGAAAGACACACCCCATTTTGGTTATGTCCGCGCCGGAGGATTCTGACCTGCTGGATGCCAGCAACTGGTCCTACAGCGAGCCTGTGGAATATGATCCCAACTGGGAAGGCGTTGCCAAAGGTCCCTCCGACGGCAACATTGAGGGCAGTCTGGTGGTATTGGACGGCGAGCTGTACAACATTATGCGCTACGGTATCGGCCCCAAAAACGATCCCCCTTACGGACTGATCCTCGGCTTTAAGGTGGATACCGAAAACCCGGAAAATCCGCTGCAGTATTGGCAGGCCATCAAATTCCCCGGAAACCGCTCCAAGTTCACCATCAAGCGCGACCCTGTCACCGGTAAATTCTTCACCATCTGTACCCGCATCACCAACCCCTATATCACCGCCCGGAATCTGCTGACGCTGATGGTTTCGGACGACTGCATCCACTGGAGCGTGCTGAAGGATATCTACGACCGCCGGGATATGGATCCCATGAGAGTGGGCTTCCAGTATGTGGATTACGAATTTGAGGGCGATGATATCATCTTCCTCTGCCGTACCGGTCTGAATGAGCCGGATAATTACCACAACACCAATTATCAGACCTTTGACCGCATTCGAAACTTCCGTCAGATCCTCGCCGATGCCGGCGAACTGGAGATCTTTGATCTATAAAGCCAAAGCCTCCGGCACTTAGCCGGAGGCTTGATTCAGCTATAGAAGGGTTTTCTCGCCCAACAGATTTATTATACCATAAGATACACTCTTCCGTCAATATCGTTTTGTTTGTTTTGCTGGATTTCTGCAAAATATACGAATCGCCTTAGTGCATTTTGTACAACTTTCCATATTGATTTTCTTCAATCTGTGTGGTATCTTATAGTCAGAAAGGGTGATACCAATGTACAGGTAAAAACCTAGGGCTCTGAAACATAAACTGGGCCAAACGGCTGTGATCCCTGCAAGGAAATGTTCCGGCAAATATCAGTCTCGTAAAGTATGGGAAAAGTAAAACGGTAAGTTTGGAAATGCAGGAGCGGATTTCGTAAAGGCAGGAGGAAAAGCCGAATCTGCAGAAAGAGAGGTTAACCAATGATGTTAGATAATAAGAACGAACAGAAATGACCCTTGGCTGAATGCTTCGAAAGAACATCAGTCAAGGGTCATTTCTTTTTTTACGCCCTTGGGGCGCTTTTTTTATGCTCTTCCAAGGATCGGGATCCGCAGCTTTCTGGCTTCGAAATCAGCGAAAAGCGATCCTTTTACAAAAAAGGTGCTGTCCTGCTCCTGCAGGATCTGTTTTTCCCAGCCTTCCGGATCTTCCGGTGCAAAGCCCAGCTTCACCCATTGGATCCCACCGCCGAAGGCCTCCGCCACGGCATCAATGCATACATTGTTTTTAGAAAAAACTTGCAGGATCTGCAGTGTCTGCTCTTCCAGTCTGGCGATGACCCACGCATCCAGTTCCCTGCTGTAATAAACACAGTCACTCAGATCATCAAAAATATAGAAGAACATCAGCCCCGGATTATCCAGCATATCACAGCCGCTTTGGAAGCAGCTGCTTACCATCGCTTCCTGCAGCAGCGCCCACTTTTGCGGATCGCCCATTGGGACCTGTACCATCCGGCATGTCCCTGCAGAAGAGAAGGGTTTCCTGTATTCATATTCCGTTCCTTTGCGGAAGCCGAATTTGGGGTAAAACTCCAGCACGCTGTCATTGGCGAACAGGAATATCCCATCGGTATCGGCAAATTCCCGCCGGATTTCCTCCATAAGCATCCGGATCAGGCCACGGCTGCGGTATTGCGGTTCGGTCATGACCGTACCCAGCTGGATCAGCTTCTTACGTTCCCCCAGAATGTGCATATCCATATGATTTACCGACACATTTGCAATGACCCGTCCGTTCTCCACAACAGAGTAAGGATCGTACCGATCTGTCCAAAAGCCCCGCTGATACCAGGGTTCAAAGTCGATGCCGAAGGTCTTCAGTGCCAGCTGATTGAAACTTGCACGCAAAGCATCCTCATTTCTGTAATGCTTCATGATCTCAAACATAACGATCCCTCCGTTTTTAGAAGTATAGCACTTCCGGTTTCAAAACGCAATCCGCAAACAAAAATTCATTTTCTGTCGTTTTCCTTTACATTTTGCCGATGATTTGCTATACTGAATAAATCACTGAAAAGGGGGCGTTCGTCATGGAGCACACCGAAAATGATATTGACCTGCTTCTTGCCGAGGCGCATGAATTGATCGCAGAACCGGCACACGATCCGGTTTCTGCAGAAGTTAAGCCGGAAAAGAAATCTGTCGGCCGGACCATTTTGCGGATCCTGGGAAGATTCCTTTGCGTTTTGCTGGAAACAGTCCTTCTGGTGGCTGTCGCGCTTTACGGTGTCATGTTTGTTTTGGCAAAGGGGCCGTCCCCTACCGCCCGGGATATTTTCGTGCTTTCCGTTCGGGAGACCAGCGCCGTTGGATTCCTTGCCAATCTGTTTTTTACGGATGAAGAGATCGCGCAAATCCAGGCCGGCGGCGATACTGTGGAATTCGAAGATACTGACACATCTCTGATCGTCATTCCCAAGCCTACCCAGCCGGAGGGCGATCAGCAAGGCCCCAAACCGGATGAATGGGGACTTGTGGACGAGGACGGCGACGGAATTATCATTGATACCGTCAAGGGCGAAGGCTTTTCCGGTTACATGATGGTGGTTCTGGATCCCAGCCGGGTCATTATGGCCAGCAAGCCCGAGTCCTTCGGCCACCGGGGCTATACGGTTGCCCAGATGGTGGAAGAATTTGACGCGGTTGCCGGCATCAACGCCGGCGGCTTCTACGATCCCAACGGTCAGGGTAACGGCAGCATCCCCGACACCATGGTCATTTATAACGGGCAGGTCTACTATCCGGAGTTCGGCTCTGCCAACGGTTTCGTAGGGCTGGACAGCAACCACATCATGCATGTGGGCAGATTTACCGCTTCACAAGCCAAGGACAAGAACATCCGTTACGGCGTTGGCTTTGGCCCCGTTCTGATCGCCAACGGTGACGCGGTTTCCAACGTCGCCAGTGGCGTCAACCCCCGTACAGGCATCGGTCAGCGCTCCGACGGTGCCATCCTCATGCTGGTCATCGACGGCCGGCAGGTCACCAGTTTGGGTGCCACCTATCAGGATATGACGGAAATTTTCCTTTCCTACGGCGCTGTCAACGCCTGCAATCTGGACGGCGGCTCCTCCTCCATGATGTGGTATCAGGGAGGTTACATCAATAACTGCGCATCCGTTGTGGGCATCCGCCCCGTTCCCACCACATTTTTGGTGCTGAAGGAAGGGGGGTCCGGTAATGGCTAAGCAGGTAAAGAGAAAACACCGCTGGGTGTTCCCACTCATTCTGGTGATCTATGCTGTTTTGTTTCTGGGTGCCACAGCCTACGGTCTTGACTGGTTTTGGGACTATATGGATGCCTACGAGCAATCCCGTCCCCATATCGCACTGAATGCATACGAAGAAAAGCTCACTGCCGAATATGTTTCTAACGCTTCCGGTGCATTGATCGACCAGATCGATCACAATGTACAAAGCAAAGAGAGCTGCCGTCAAGTTCTTCTGAATGCCCTCACCGGCAAGATCACCTGCGCCAAAAAGAGCCGGGAATGCACCGAGGATAAGCAGGTATACGCGATCTTGTGCGACAAGAAAGTCATCGGTACCATGGAAATGGAGCGCCGCGGCAAAGAGAGCATGGGCTTTGTTCCCTGGGTCGTCACCAAAGATTCCTTCGACCTTTCCTATCTGATCACCGAGTCTGTCAGCATCACCGTACCAAGCCACTTTTCCGTGTGCGTCAACGGCAATTTGCTGAGCGGCGACTACATCACACAGGATAACATTCACTACGAACAGCTGGAAGAATTTTACGATACCTATTCCCTGCCCCATATGGTCTCCTATCAGGCAGGGCCCTTCCTCGGCCCATCGGAAATGAAGATTACCGATTCCAGCGGCGCCGAGATCTCCATGGACGCGTTGCAGGATATGAGCAAATACATCAGTAATTGCTCCGAAGCAGAGGTTGCCGCACTGGATACCATTGCCGGCGATTTCATCCGCAGCTATGTGGCCTTCACCTCCCGAACCGGTGGCGACAACTACAAAAACTACCGCACACTGGCTAAATACATGGTTCACAACGGGGAGCTTTCCAAGCGGATGCACGCTGCGCTGGATGGCCTGTACTGGATCTCCGACCGGGGCGCAACGCTTACGGAGCTGGATATTCACCACTATGTCAGCGTCGGCGAGGGGCGGTATCTGTGTGATCTGACTTATGTGGTCAACACAAAGAACTTTGCCGGCGATATCCAGACCAGCAGCAATTTGAAGGTCTTTTTTGTAGAAACCGATGACGGGCTGAAGGCTGAGTCCATGCTCAGCTATTGATTGCATACCGAATGCCGCTTCCTGCAAGCGGCATTCCTCTTTTCCTTACACGCCTTGTACAGCTTGACTTCGCACTTTCATCATGGTAATATTTTTACTTAAAGAGAGTTTAACATTGTTGCAGGGAGCGGATTTATATGGAATTGAGCTTCGTTTTTTTCTTTAACAGCGCGCTGCTGGGTATCGGACTTGCCATGGATGCTTTCTCCGTATCCCTTGCCAACGGTCTGAATGAGCACAGCATGAAGCCCGTGAAAATGTGCGGTGTGGCCGGTGTATTTGCCCTGTTTCAGGCTTTGATGCCCATGATCGGCTGGCTTTGTGTTCACACCATCGTCCAATACTTTACCGCCTTAGAAGCGCTGATCCCCTGGATCGCGCTGGTGCTTTTGGGGTATATCGGCGGAAAAATGCTGATCGATGGCATTCAGAATCAAAATTGCTGCAATCCGGCTCCTCCCGTAAGTGTTTCCGCGCTGCTGGTGCAAGGTGTTGCTACCTCTATTGACGCGCTCTCTGTAGGCTTTACAATCGCCGAGTACGATCTGGCTGCCGCACTTCTGTGTGCGCTGATCATTGCTGCGGTGACCTTTATCATCTGCCTGTTCGGCCTGTTCATCGGCAAAAAAGCCGGCTGCCATCTGGCAGGCAAAGCCGGCATTCTGGGCGGTGTAATCCTGATCCTGATCGGTCTGGAGATCTTTATCACCAGCTGGCTTTGAGACCCCGCATAAAATGGTTGCGGACGCATCCATTCTTTGCTATAATTTCTTTAACATGCAGAAAGACAGGTCTATCACATGCCAACCAAATATCATTTCCATCTGCACCCCCATAAAAAACGGGATGTGGACATGACAGAAGGTAATATTTTCCGTCACCTGGTCACTTTTGCCCTGCCGCTGTTGGTGGGAAACCTTTTCCAACAGCTTTACAACATGGTCGATACTTGGGTGGTCGGCCGCTATGTCAGCAATGAGGCATATGCCGCCGTGGGCAGTGTCGGTCCCATCGTCAATATGCTCATTGGCTTCTTTATGGGGCTTTCCTCGGGTGCCGGTGTCGTTATCAGCCAATATTATGGCGCGCAGAAGCATGACAAGGTCAGCCACACAGTCCACACTGCCATTTTGATGACGCTGATCATGGGTGTCGTTTTCATCGGTGTGGGTCTTGCCATGACCCCCTTTATGCTGCAGCTGATGAAGACACCGGAAAATGTATTACCCGAATCCACTGCCTACCTGACCATCTATTTTTCCGGAATCCTCGGCTTAATGATCTACAATATCGGCGCAGGCATCCTGCGCGCGGTGGGCGATTCCCAGCGGCCCTTCTATTTTCTTGTAGTCTGCGCCGTGATGAACACCGTGCTGGATCTGGTATTTGTGCTGGTATTCCACATGGGTGTTCAGGGCGTTGCACTGGCAACGATCCTTTCTCAAGGCACATCGGCGGTACTGGTGGTCATTGCTCTTCTGCGTTCTGACAACTGCATTAAGCTGATCCCCAAAGAGCTGAAGATCCACTGGGATATGCTGAAGAAGATCTTCGCTGTGGGCATCCCCGCCGCGCTGCAGATGGCTATTACCGCTTTCTCCAACATTTTTGTGCAGTCCTATATCAACTACTTCGGCGATGACTGCATGTCCGGCTGGACCACCTATGCCAAGGTCGATCAGCTGCTGTTCCTGCCAATGCAGTCCATTTCTCTGGCTTCCACCACCTTTGTGGGCCAGAATCTGGGCAAGAATCAAGTGGCACGGGCAAGAAAGGGTGTCACCATATCCGTAATTATGGCCGTTTCTTCCACGGTCATCATGCTGATCCCGGTGCTGCTGTTTGCGCCCCAGATCGTAGCTTTCTTCAACGATAAGCCTGAAGTTATCGAATATGGCACGCTGCTGCTGCGGTGGATCTCCCCGTTCTACATTCTGTGCTGCTTCAATCAGATCTACTCCGGTGCCCTGCGGGGCGCAGGCAATACAAAAGCCCCTATGATCATCATGCTGATCTCCTTCGTTGCATTCCGTCAGGCGTATCTGTTCGTCATTTCTCAGTTCTGGAATGAGATTTTGCCCATTGCCATGGGTTATCCGGCTGGCTGGCTGCTTTGCAGCAGTCTTTCCGCGATCTATTACTACAAAGCCCGGCTGGAAAAAACCCGGCTGGTGGAAGACAATTGACCCACACCCCACAGGTTTTGCCTGTGGGGTTTTCTTTCCCCGGGTTGCGAAAACAAGCCCATTCTGTTATAATATCAAAAACATCCACGAAGGGGGTCATTCCATGAATGCAGCATTAAGAAAAGACGCAGATACGATCATTGCCGCCGCCATTCAGGCTGTGAAGCCGGACGAAGCCGTCCGAAGAGCGCTGGAAGACCGGGAATTTCCCGGCAGAGTGATTCTCGTTGCTGCCGGAAAAGCTGCATGGCAGATGGCAAAGGCTGCCCATAACTGCTTAGGTAACCGGATCGAAAGCGGTATCGTGATCACCAAATACGGCCATGTTATGGGTCCCATCGCCAATTTTGAATGCTGCGAAGCAGGGCATCCGGTGCCCGATGAAAACTCCTTCTGCAGTACGCAAAAAGCACTAGAGCTTGTCAGCGGACTGACGGAGAAGGACACCGTCCTGTTTCTGCTCTCCGGCGGCGGCAGCGCCCTGTTTGAAAAGCCGCTGATCCCCGGGACTGAACTGCAGGGCATCACGAAGCAGCTTCTTTCTTGCGGCGCGGATATTGTGGAGATCAATACCATCCGCAAGCGTCTTTCCGCAGTCAAGGGCGGCAAGTTTGCCCAAGTCTGCGCACCTGCGCAGATATATGCCGTCATTCTCAGCGATATCCTTGGCGACCCGCTGGATATGATCGCCTCCGGCCCTGCCTGTCCCGACAGCTCCACCGCCGCGCAGGCACTGGCCATTGCCGAAAAATACAGCTTGACACTCAGCGATACTGCCCGTTCCCTTCTGGCAGGAGAAACTCCAAAGCTGCTTTCCAATGTCACCACCCGGATCACCGGTTCCGTGCGGGAATTGTGTCACGCCGCTGCCGGCTGCTGCGCAGAGCTTGGTTACACCCCCTTTATTTTAACAGATATGCTCAGCTGTCAGGCAAAAGAAGCCGGCAGTTTTTTGGCTTCCATTTTAAAGACCCACGCAGGCCCCGGAAGTAAGCTGGCATTTCTTGCCGGCGGCGAAACCGTTGTGCATTTGACCGGCAATGGCCTTGGCGGACGAAACCAGGAGCTGGCCCTGTCCGCCGCGGCAGAAATCGACGGGATTGCAGGCGCTGCCGTATTTAGTGTGGGCAGTGACGGTACAGACGGTCCGACGGATGCCGCCGGAGGCTATGCAGATCACGAAACCGCCGCCGCTCTGCGGGCGCAGGGTATCGACATTTACCGGATCCTGCAGGATAACGATGCGTACCACGCGCTGAAGGCTGTGGACGGACTGATCTTCACCGGCCCCACCGGCACCAATGTCAATGACATTGCCGTTGCACTTCTGAATACCTAGCTTACCCCCAAAGCCATGCGCTTTTTTGCGCATGGCTTTGTAAAAATAAGGAATCATTAACTGTTTCCAAAAGATTTCTTAAAACAGATATGCTATAATACACGCATATCTGACCAAGGAGAACACCGATGAAAGAACGCCAAAACATTTCAAAGAAGAAAGCACCTGTTTTGCTGATCCTGACAGCAATTGCTTTATGTCTGTGCGCTGCCGCCGTGGTCTGGGAAGCCGTTTTCCCTGCCGCGCCCTCTACCGAAGCAGCCCAAAAGGTATACCAATACGCAAAGAAAAACGGACTTTCTTACCGGGATTATCCACAAAGCCTCATTGATCTGCTGGAACGGAATCCGGAAACGGAGAAATTCGTTCTGGAATACCCTATCGCAAGTAAGGAAGTCTTTTCTATCGATCTGTCCGAATACGCAAACTGTGAAACCGTCCCCCTGCTTATGCAGTGGGATCAGCGGTGGGGCTATATGAAATACGGCAGCGATGTGGCAGGGCTGACAGCCTGCGGCCCTGTTTGCCTTTCCATGGCCGCCATTTATCTGACGGGTGACAGTGCCTATTCTCCGGATGCCATGATCCAATTTGCCACAGATAACAACTATTATGTTCCCGGCAGCGGCTCTTCCTGGACGCTAATCAGCGAGGGCGGCAAAAAGCTGGGCTTCCGAGTAACAGAGCTTCCGCTGGACGAAAACCGCATCCGCAAATGCCTGGAAGCGGATATCCCGGTAATTCTTGTAGTCGGCCCCGGAGATTTCACCACCAGCGGTCACTTTCTGGTGCTGACAGGCTATGAAAACGGTAAATTCCGGCTGAATGATCCCAACAGCAGAAGCAATTCCGAAAAGCTGTGGGCTTACGAGGATATCAAAGGGCAGATCCGCAACCTTTGGTCCATAGAAACGCCCTAATTGTTGCCTTTGCTTCCAGATTGTTTCTGCCAATAAACCGCAAAAAGCATTGTTTTTCCCCATATTAGGCTTCCCTTTGCGCGAAAGATATGATATAATAATTTGTACCGATTTTTGCATTCACACAGCGGCCATCTGCCGCTGGTTCACCGGAAAGGAGCTATTATGTCTGATCTTTCTGATATTTCCGTTGTTCTCCCCTCTCTTGACCCGGACGAGAAGCTGACTGCTGTCATCGACGGGCTGCTGGAATACGGCTTTACGGACATCATCCTTGTCAACGACGGGAGCAAGCCCGAAAATCTGCACTATTTTGAAGAGGCAGCCGTACATCCCGAAGTGCATCTTCTTCACCATCCCGTCAACCGGGGTAAAGGTGCCGCGTTAAAAACCGCTTTCACATGGTTTCTGGAAAACCGCCCCGATGCCAAGGGCGTTGTCACAGTAGACGGTGACAACCAGCATCATCCTGCAGACACAAAAGCCTGTTCCGAGCATATGCTGCAGACGGGCCGGTTGGTTTTGGGCGTGCGGGACTTTGACCAGCCCGATGTACCCTTCAAGAGCCGCAACGGCAATAAGATCACTTCTTTTGTTTTTAAGGTTTTTGTCGGCATGACCATCTCCGACACCCAGACCGGTCTGCGGGCCATCCCCCGGAAGGATCTGGAGATTCTGTACACCGTCAGCGGTGACCGCTTTGAATACGAAACCAATATGCTGCTGGCTATGAAGACCCACAGCATTGCCTTTGACGAGGTCAAGATCCGCACTGTCTACATAGAGGAGAATAAAAGCTCCCATTTCCGGGCTGTGCGGGACTCCTGGCGGATCTACAAGCTGATCCTTGCCCACTTTTTTAAATATACCCTCAGCTCCCTTGCCAGCGCTGTGGTGGACGAGGGTCTGTTCGTACTGCTGACATGGCTGCTGCAAGGCACGCTGACCGATCCGCTGCTGACCGCGGTTCCCTTC
Organism: Faecousia sp.; assembly: GCA_045576415.1. Lineage (GTDB taxonomy): Bacteria > Bacillota > Clostridia > Oscillospirales > Oscillospiraceae > Faecousia. The sequence continues at coordinate 94,123 of JAZNGJ010000014.1, forward strand.
GCGGTTGCAAGATTATTATCATCTCTGATGAACTTTTATGTAAACAAAAAGCTGGTCTTTGGCGCACAGGTGTCCACCGGAAAAGCCATGGCAAAGTATTTCGCGCTGGCTGTTCCGCAGGCAGCTGCCCATTTGGTGCTGACCTACGGTGTGTACCTGCTGTTTGGTATTCCCGGCGACGCCACCGCGTTGCGGGGTTTGATCTACGCCATCGTTATGACCGCCCTGTTCTTCGCCAGCTTTATGATCCAGCAGCGCTGGGTCTTCGCCGGCAACAAAGAGAAATAAGCTCCACGAGGTAAACATATATGGAAACTGTAAATACACAAAGACGCCGCCCCGCCCCCCAAAAACGCAAGGGCAAGGCCGCAGTTCGAATCCTTCTGCGCACGCTTCTGGTAGTCTTTACTGCCATTGTGCTGGCAGTGGTGGGACTGTGCATGGTATGTAATCTGATTTTCAACGGTCCTTCGGAATCCGCCCGGAATGTGCTGACTATGTCCATGCTGGAATCCAGCGGCATGAAGTGGTTCCCTGCCATTTTCATCGGTCAGGACAAGGTGGATGAGATCAAGAGCAGCGTTTCCGTCACCCTTCCCAACGATGTTTCCGGTTCTGACAAGGTCGTGATTAACCCCGGCAATCAGCTGGCCAATAAAGAATGGGAAAACCACCCCGACGGCATCCGCATTGAATATGTCTACGGCGACACCTATAATGCCTATGTCATGCTGATCCGAGATCCTTCTGCTGTTTATATGTCAACATCCTCTGACACCTTCTCCACCAGCATTCCCGGCGAACGGATCCATCTGCAGATCGTCAAGGAAGGCGCACTGGCTGCCATCAATGCCGGTGCTTTCTACGATAACGGCACCACCAGTTCTGTTGTCGGCAGCGTTCCGGAGGGCTTGGTCGTGGCAGACGGCAAAGTGGTTTGGAACAGCGGCAAGGCTCCCAAGGAAGGCTTCGTCGGCTTTAATGAGGATAACATCATGGTCGTTGCCAAGACCATGACTGCTGAACAGGCCATGGAGCTGAAGATCCGTGACGGCTGCTGCTTTGGCCCCGTGCTGGTCATGGACGGCGTGGTCAATCAGGAAGCCTACAACGAGCCCTCCGGTTGGAATCCCAGAACCGCCATCGGTCAGCGTGCCGACGGCACAGTTATCTTCCTTTGCATCGACGGCCGTCAGGCCGGCTCTCTGGGCGGATCTTACGCCGATATCATCGATATCATGGTGGAATTCGGCGCTGTCAACGCCTGCAATCTGGACGGCGGCTCCTCCACAGTCATGCTGTACAAAGACACCCAGGGGCTCTATGATGACGATGCAAAGCCCTGGGGCAACGACATTGCGATGATCAACAACTATTCGCTCCTGCAAAAGGAGCCCAGAAGAATGCCGACCTTCTTTATGGTCCGGCCCGGCAGTGAGGATTGAGTATGTATCAGGGAAAATACGAAAAAAGAGATACCGCAGTGCGCAAAGTCCCTGCCGCAGCTGCCCAGACTGCTCCTGCCGCTGCCGTTGACGGCGAGGCTCCCCGCCGCCCTGCTCCGGCTAAGCGAAGGAAAGCAGCAAAAAGCAGACGGGGCACCATCCTTTTCTATTCCATTTACGCCGTCTGTGTTGTCGCTTTCTTTGTGGCGCTGCTGTGCGTTATGAATCCCCTGCGGGATTGGCTTATCAAATATGAGGCCTCCCAGCCAAACTACAAGCGTGATGAGGTATTTGCCCAGCTGTTTGCAGATCCCGATTGGGAAGCCATTTACAAAATGGCCGGTGTTACGGATACCGCGTTTGAAAACAGCAAAAGCTTCGCTGCAGCCATGGACAAGCTGGTTGGCGACACCGAGCTTACCTGCCTTGAAACCTCTGCCGGTCTTTCCGGTGATAAGAAGTATATTGTCAAGCTGGGCGAGGAAAAGATCGCGTCCTTTACCCTTACCGGCGGCGCAGGATCCCAAACAGAGATCCCGGAGTGGGAGCTGGGTTCCGTAGAGGTCTTCTTCCAGCGCACCAAGCGCGTCACTGTGGAGCGGTTCCCCGGCCAGACGGTGCTCATTAACGGCGTTGCTCTGGATGACAGCTATATCGTCCGCTCCACCGCTACCCTCGCAGAGGAATACCTGCCCGAAGGCATACATGGCTTCCGGCTGGAACAGCTTCAGGTAACGGATCTGCTTGTGGAGCCGGAGGTTACTCTTAAGAATGCCGACGGCAGCACCGCAGAACTGACGCTGAACGAAGAAACCGGTGTGTATTCTCCTGTTTTTGCCGCCATGGAGCCTACAGAGGAGGAAAAAGCGCTGGCGTTGACCGCCACCAAGACCTATGCCGAATACATGATCGGCAAGACCACACTGGGTGCTATTCAGAAGCTTTTCGACACCAAGTCCCAGTTCTATGAAACCATTCGCCGGAGTGAGCTTGGCTGGATGCAGTCTTATAATTCCTATGCCTTCACCGACCCGGTTTACAGTGACTACTACCGTTATTCCGACACATTGTTCTCTATTAAGGTGGATTTTGCGCTGAATTTGACCCGTCATGACGGTTCTATCAAGACCCACGAGCTGAATAACACACTGTTCTTCCAAAAGAACGCCCAGGGCAAATGGCTGGTCATGGAAGCCACTAACGTGGCTGTTCAGCAGCAGGTGTCTCAGGTTCGGATCGTATTTATGAATGAGGAAACCGTTCTCAGCAACCAGATGGTAGATGCAAACACCAATTCTCTTGCGCTGCCTGCCGTTACCGCTCCGGATGGTAAGGTCTTTGCCGGTTGGGTCAAGCAGGAGATTGATTCTGCCGGTCAGACCACATTGACCGTTGTCTTTGAGCCCTCTGAGGAAAATACGGTATACCTTCCCTCGGACATGGAGCTGGAACCCATGACCCTTTATGCGCTCTTTGAGGAGGTCAAGGCAGAGTAATGGATGTTTTAAGTTATCTGGCCGAGAATTTTGACTTACCCATTCTGGAATGGATCGCAGAGAATCTGTACTGCGGTTTTCTGGACGCGGTCATGCCCATTATTACGCTGCTGGGTGATGCCGGCATCTTCTGGATCGCAGTTGCGGTGGTGCTCCTATTCTTCCCCAAGTACCGGAAGATCGGCCTTTCCATGGGAGCGGCATTGATCATGGGACTTCTGGTGTGTAATGTTACGCTGAAACCGCTGATCGCCCGTCCCCGCCCCTATGATTACCAGCTGGAGCATTTCGGTAAGGCCGTTGAACTGCTGATCGCAACGCCCCACGATTTTTCTTTCCCCTCGGGGCACACCCTTGCTTCTTTTGAGGCCGCAACGGCTTTGCTGATCCGCAACCGGAAAATGGGTATTCCCGCTATGATCCTTGCATGTCTGATCGCATTTTCCCGGATGTACCTGTATGTCCATTACCCTACCGATGTGCTGTTTTCCGTGGTATTGGGAATCGGCTTTGCGTTTTTGGGCACTTATCTTGTGGACAAAGCATACGCACATTTTACAAAAAAGAACTGACAAAAAGCGGACACGACGTGTCCGCTTTTTTCCGTTCCTGCTTGACAAACACCACAGACGGCGATATAATAAGCAAGTAATTTTTGGGCCTGTAGCGCAGCTGGGAGCGCATTACATTCGCATTGTAGGGGTCGTCGGTTCGAATCCGATCAGGTCCCCCACGAAAAAGACCACATTTGTCTCCTAGGCAAATGTGTTCTTTTCCGAACTAAGTGCGCCTATCGGCGCGTGAAGTCGCTGACGCAGTGAAGTTACTTCGTAGTGAAGTTTGCTTTGCAAGTGTTTTGGCGCACTTAACTTCACATCGTGCGAACAGCACGATACTTCACAGCGGCGTTTCCGCTGCTTCACTTGGCGAAGCCAATCTTCACTGATTATTGCGATTTGAAAAAATATATGATACAATAAAATTCCCCTTGACTCTCACGCTGCGTTATAGTGTATACTCCATTTTGTGAGGTGATAAAATGAAAATGCAGATTAAAGAATTCGCGTCCTTTACGGGTGTAAGCGTGCGCACGCTCCATTATTACGACGAAATCGGTCTTTTAAAGCCTGCTGAGGTCGACCGACACAGCGGCTACCGTTTTTATGACGAAAGCTCCCTTCTT